>NZ_JAKVBC010000027.1 GCF_022447245.1 Kordia sp.
TACAGTTATACATTAAAACAAAATATTTTATCATGAAAAAAAGACAATTGGAAACGCTACGTTTGCGCAAAGAAGTAATTTCTAACTTAAGAGAAATTCAAATTAACGGAGGGAAGTTAGACCTTAAAACAGATGAAACACAAGGAGATTATTGTACAAGATCTTGTACAGGCGTAGGTTCTTGTAATCAGTAATGTAAACTTTTATAAGGGTAAAATAATGTGGAGCTTCTGGGCATTTACATAACTTTTGCCTTCATATAAAAAATGAAAAGCAGAAAATACCGAATGGTACTTTCTGCTTTTTTATATTTTTTAGAAAAGATGTGTGTTACTTGTATTACTCTTCGCGTTTTACACATGAAATTCTCCAAGAAGGAAAGTTTACTGTTTCTTTTGGATCTACCCATTCGCTAATCCATTTATAACCTTTGTCGCTAATGTCATAAAAGGTTAAACGAGAAAAACCATCCATGCCATTGGGCGCTTTTTGAGGTTTGTATAACACTATTTTTTTATCTTCTGTTTTCTTTCCTTTACAAGAACCTAAATTTGGAGATGGCGATGCGGAAGCGTAGTATTGCAGATACGAACTTAGACTGTCTTTGTTAAACTGTCGGATGCTTCCTGAGTGCTTTCCATCTGCTTTCAAAGTCTGATCCTGAATTGCCATTCCGTTCATAATATAGTTGAACTTCCACGTCATTTTTACTGCTTTTGCCCAACTTCCATCTGGGTTTCTACGTTCCGAATCGCAATCGCAAATACCGATCATAGGTTTGAAATCATCCAATTGTTTGGGTGCTTTTGGATTTTTATTACCGTACGGATCAAGAGCAGTAGGTTCATATTCACTTTGTGCAATGGTGAACGAGGTTACGCAAATAAATAGAAGCGTAGTTATTAATTTCATCAATAAAAGGTTTTAATATTTTGGAAGATAATGAATTCTTATTAGACAATTAAGATTTGAGTCTTTGGTTTTATGAGTTACCGATAAGAAGTATGATTTTGTCTGTAAAATGATGTAGAGAAGTCAAAAGAAAAGCGAACCAAAGTTCGCTTTTTAAAGTATTAACATATTCTAGGATGTGATGCACATATGACTCTACATTGTGTAAATTTAGTTTTTCGTTCAATAGGTTGTGCAGGTGGTTTCCCTGGAATTCCTCCAAGAATGTTTTGATGATCAATTTTTGAAATCACTTGTTTCTTTAATCGTAAGTTTTTTAAATTCTTTTTCTTCATGATGATATATTTTTAATGTATATATCTATATGAGTGAAAAAAGAAAAATCATTACCCAATACGGGAAGATTTTATTTAGAAGCTTATGTGATTCAAAGTACTTCTCGATACAAATTGGTTGCATATTGACTGCGCTCAATGTAACAGAAATTCACTTGAAGTAACGTTAGTGTTTCTAAGTAAGTTTAACAGCGAAGTTACTTCCTATGAATGCTACTCAAAATATCCATCACTTCCACTTTTTTACGAACAGAAACAGGAACCGTGCTTTTATCTTTTAATAATAAATAACCACCATCTGTTTTGATAAATGCTTTGATAAATTGCAGATTGACTAAGTGGCTTTGATGTACACGCAAAAACTGATAATTACTCAACATGTCGGAGAAGTATTTCAATGTTTTGGTTACAAAAATCTTCTGTCCGTCCTGTAAATAGAAAATGGTGTTGTTACTATCCGACTCGCAACGAATAATTTCATCCATACTTACAATAATAATCTTGTCTAACGTATGTAATGATATTTTAGTAGGTTTTTCGTTAGGCGCGGCTAAGGTGTCTTTTAAAATATCCAAACGCTCTTTATTTGGGTGAATCTGTCCTTTTGCCTTTTTAATAGCATTAGAAAGTTCTTCTTCAGAATAAGGTTTCAATACATAATCAATAGCAGCAAATTTAAATGCGCGAATGGCAAACTCATCACTGGCGGTCACAAAGATGATTTTGGAAGTTAAATTCGGAAAGATTTCCAATACATCAAACCCTGATCCGTCACCTAACATAATGTCTAAAAATAAGATGTCTGGCTGCTCTTTACGTAATAGTTTTGCAGTTTCTACCACACTAGAAGCAGTTCCAATAATTTTCAATTCAGGATGCAAACGTTCAATGTCACCTTTGAGCATGTTTAACGCAGCAGGAATATCATCAACGATAACGGTTGTTAAGTTTTGGGTATTAGGCATTTAATGTTATATTTTATGTTTTCTCAAAGTCTACTATTCTTTTTTTGACATTTTGAAACGTCGTCATTGCAAGAATTTTAAAGAAATTCGTGGCAATCTCGTTCTTAAGATGCAGATTACTTCGTCATGCTTTCTCGTAATGACGATTCTAGAGATATTCAACATTTAATAATCTGTTTCTAAAGGAATCTTAAATGAAATCTTCGTTCCTGCTAAGGTAGCATCTTTTTCAGAAACATCTTCAATTTTTAAAGTATTACGTCCTGCAAGCGATTCAATTCGTTCTTTCGTGACTTGTAATGCCATTGATTGATGATCCGTTTTCGGTTTGTTCTTTTTTGACTGCTGAATCCCAATTCCGTTATCAGTTACCGTTGCATATAGGAAGTCATTGTCTGTTTTGAATATTATTTTTAAATCACCAGCACGTTGCAAAGGCATGATTCCATGACGAATGGCATTTTCTACAAATGGTTGAATCAACATTGGCGGGATAAGTACTTCTTCTGGATCTAAATCAGAGTTTAGTTCAATATCGTACGTAAAATCTCTGCTCGCCATCAAACGTTCAACTTCGATATAATTTTTTAAGGTTTTAATTTCTTGATCGAGAGAAATGGTGTCCTTTCTAGAATTTGTCAAGGTTTCACGAAGTAATACTGCAAAGGTATTGATGGTTTTGTCCATCTTATTGATGTCGTTTCTACTCATTCCTTTGATACCATTCAATACATTGAATATAAAGTGCGGATTCATCTGTAAACGCAACGCTTTTTGTTCTAATGAAAGCAAATGATTTTCCAATTGCAAACGTTCACGAATCGCTTGGTTTTTTGCTTTGACACGTTTGATGTAATTGAAAATATAATAGGCAATGATTACACCGAGAATGGTCCAAAGTAAGTTTTTAAACCATGTTTTTTTGAGTAATGGTTGAATGACATGAAATTTAAAGCTGATCGGATCACTTTCCAGCCAATCTTTATTGCGCGATTGAGCAAAGAAGGTATGATCGCCATAATCCAAATCGCCAAACGTAATTTTGCTCTCTTGATTCCACGGACTCCATTTGTTATCATCAAATTTGTAACGATATACAATGGCTTCAGGATTGTCCAAATCTACCGAACGGAACTGAAAAGCTAAATCATTTTCGTCTTCTGTAAGTTGTAATTGCTTGTCTGAATTTGTCCATTCAAGTAAGTCAATAGAGTCGAGACTTTGATAGGAAACTTCAATGTCTTCAAAGTGCAATAGTGGTTTTGAGGCTTGCTGCTCTGAAACAGAAGGTTTGTATTTTGTAAGTCCATAAATAGTTCCGAACCAAAGGTTTCCTTCTGTATCCTTAGTAGTTGCATTGTGGCAGGTTTCAATACCTAAGAAACCATCATTGCGACCGTAGTGAATGACATTTTGAATTTCATTTTTTTTATCGAGTGTAATTTGATCTACACCGCGCTCACTTCCTGCCCAAAGAACACCGTTATCGTCAAAAATTAGTTGGTAGATATTATCGGAATAGAGGTCTTTCTTGCCTTTTAATTGTTCAAATTTTAAATCTTTTGATAAGGTAGAAACCCAAATTCCTTTGCCAAATGTACCCAAATACATATCGTAATTGTGAAAGCGAATGGTTCCTATAGTAACTTCACTTCCAGTAACTTGTTTGTGTGTTAAGTGCGTGACTTCATCATTTTTGATATAGCCCAAATGTCCTTTACTTGTAGCATACCAAACACGTCCTGTTTCATCACGCGCTAAGTCGCGAATACCTAAATCTTTGATCCCTTCATCGCTGCCAAAAGACTTGAGATTGTATATTTTTTTCTTTTCATGATCGTATTGAAAACGCGCAATTCCATCAGCATACGTAGCAATCCAAACTTGTGAACCGTAAATTTTAATATTACTAATCCAATCGGAAGGCAAACCAATGTCTGAGGTAATCATTGCTTCGTATACATCTTCAACCTGTTCTGTTTTATAAACTTGCCCATCCACGGCTAAGCTATCATATACAATAGTATCACGTAACTTTTTTTGATAAATGTAGATTCCTTTTCCTTCGGTTCCTGCCCAAATTCTACCTTCGTTATCGTTGGTCAAAGTTTTTACTTTTTCATTCAGATAGACGCTGGTTTCTTTTTCTTGATGAATTCCCGTAGAATCAATTTTGGACAAGCCAGATTCTGCCGTAGAAATCCATAATGCTTTGTCTATATAATGCAGTGCATAAATTCTGTTAGCAACCAAACCGTTGTTTTTGGTAAAATGTCTGAAGTTATTTTTTTCATACTTAAACAATCCACCACCTGAAGAACCAATCCACACATTATTTTGGCGATCTTTAAAGGCAGTACGAATATTATACACAGACAATCCGTTACGTTTAGTAATGGACTTTTCTGCAATA
The DNA here is from genome assembly GCF_022447245.1 of Kordia sp. Classification (GTDB taxonomy): domain Bacteria; phylum Bacteroidota; class Bacteroidia; order Flavobacteriales; family Flavobacteriaceae; genus Kordia. The sequence continues at coordinate 4,626 of NZ_JAKVBC010000027.1, forward strand.
TTATCAGTTAGATTGATGCGTTTGATGCCTGCATTTGTCGTATTGATCCACAATTCGTCTGTATTGATCAAATCGATACTATTGATTTGACGAATTTCAGAAACTTCTTTAAAACCTTGCTCTCTATTGTTGAACGAATAAATGCCATCTACAAAACTAGCTGCAATAATTTGGTCTTTAAAACGCACGATGGATTTAAAGTCGCTGTCAAATACTTTTTGAAATTTTCCGTCTTTACTTAAACGATCCGTTTTCCATAAACCACGACGTGAGGCAATCCAGTAATGTGTTCCGTCAAATTGAATATCATTAATTTGTGTTGCATTTAGTGTAGCGTTGCATTCCAGCTTTTGAACGCCATCAATAACATTGTATTTATAAATTCCTTTTCGCGTTGATAAATATGCATCTTTACCAACAATTTCAATATCATAAACACGTGGCGCTTTAAACTTGTCAAAGCTATTTTTTACACGTACCGAAAGTCCTTGACGTGTTCCAACCAACAATACATTTTTGTGAAAAGCAAGTGCGTGAATATAGTTGGAACCCAATCCATTTTTTTCATTCCAAACGGTAAAAGTTTTTCCATCAAAACGAGCAATTCCACCACCTTGCGTTCCTATCCATAAATAGCCCATAGCATCTTGTGAAATAGCATTTACTTGTGATTGTGGCAAGTCATCTTTGAGAGTATATGCACGTAATTGGTCGTTTTGTGCTGTAGAAAACCAAGTTCCTACAATAAATAGTAAAAGGTATGGTATGCTGGAAGCAATTTTCATTAATTTGATTTTTCGGGTCTGTAAAACTTATTAGAGAATTCAGGTACTAATTTCGTGCCATCCCATGCAAACTCTCTAGTCATTCTCTTTGATTCTTGCCAATGCGTGTTATGGTCAATAATTTCTGTATCTTCTTGAGTGAAGATAATAATGGTGTGTCCGTTATCTTCATTAACCCCAAAAGTAAAGGTTTCTGATTCAGAAAAGCCGCCATCACCTATAGAACTTAAATCTGCAATATGAGCCACTTCATAATTGTCCTTCACAAAAAAATAGGTGATTCCGTTTTCAGCTCCGCAAGATTCTCCATGATACTGAATTTTTAGGATATATTGTACTTTTATTAGGTCATGATTACTTTCCGTGTCTATGCTAATTAAGGAACCTCTCAAATCTGAAAATGTTTCTTGATAGTTACTGTAGTCATTTCCGGCGAGAACTCGAATTGCCAGTCGATTTCCATATTTTTGAGAGATGTCTTTAGAAAAGAAAAGACTGTGTGTACTTGCGTGAATTGCTTTATGAGCGATAAATTTCCCTGGAATAAAACCTACATAATTTTTATATCGAACTTTATACCAATAGGTTTTAGCGTTGCCACTTCCAAAAGTATAATCGGTTTTAGCAAGTACTGTTACTTCAAAACCAATACGTAAACGTGTGAGTTCTTTAGAAGTTGTATTTGGCTTTTCTCTTAAGTTTACATTGTCGCCAAATAGAGCATAATTTTTTTTGATTTCTAAATTGTCATACAAAGAAACATAATCGTATTCCTGTGCGTTGAGTTGCGTTACACTTAAAAAAAGGATGAAAAACAAGGTTTGTATTGTGTGCGTTTTCATAAAACAAATATAAGTTAAAAATTAGTGGATTTTTTTAGATATTCAAAACATCAGATCGAGTGTTTTGAACTCGTTTTAAAATGTATGAGAGCTACTATGAAGTTTACGTTTTACAGGTACTTCTCAATACAATTTTTCATCAATTTATTATAAAAAATCACTCGAAGTGATGATTAGAACTTTGAAATACAGTCACATGCTTACTCCGTATTATAAACATGTAGACTGTATTTTATATGACATTTTGATGAATTGAAGTATGTTATGCGAGCGTGATATGATTCATCAAACTGTCTCTTAAAGTTGTGTGTAATATCGTTGATTGTCAAACTCCGTACGAACGTATGATAATGGATTGTTACGTTGCATCATTGGTTTTAATATACAAACCGCAGTTGTTTTTCCTTTGATGATTACTTTCTGTCCTGATTTATATGCTCTCCATCTAAAATATTGTTTTTTGATGCCCATATCTTTTAGGATATTACTGTACTCTTCGTTGTCATCAATCCAATCCATGATTTCGTATGCATCTGTTAAAGAAGGAACATCTTCATCATCTGAGAATTCAATTTCCCAAAGTACTGGAATGTTAAATTTGTATGAGAATGCTTCTCCTGGTTCTCCTTCTTCTTTAGTTCTGATAGCGTTTAACCAATGGATATCTTCTAATGGATACTTTCTAATAAACTGCTTAGATAAATCAATGTTTCCTGGCGATTGTGCTGTTGGATAATATCCGTAAAATACGTTTGCTAAGAAATGCTTTTGAAACTGTCCGTTAAAAAGTGTTGCGTGTGGCGTTGCAAATACTTTTGGCTGATGATTTGCCGTAAACGTTTGCTTTAATATTTGTAATAACTGCTTATTTTTTCCTAATTCAGATGTGTGAAATACCAATTTGCTATCTGCTGCTAATACGCTTTCAAGTTTTGGAAGTTTACTTTCTTTTAAACAGTTTAGTAATGATGTTTCAGATAATAATTCTCCGTGAATTGTGGTTTCTAGTGACAATCCTTTTTTAGAGTTTCCTTTGTTAACGATGTGAATTTCGCTGTAGTCTTGATCGTTGTGATTTTTATTTAACCAAGAAATGATTTCTTGTAATGAAAATGCGTCATCTACAATTTGATAGTGCATACCTTCAAAGTGTTTTTTGGCATCTTTATAATAGGTGCTTTCACCTTTGTCGTATCCTGCAATAAAAACTACTGCTTGTTTCTCCGCTACTGCTTCGCTTTCGTTTAATGCAGTTAAGTCGTCTGTGTTTACTTTTGGGGAACATGCAAAAACTAATGTTAAAACAAGTCCCATGAATGCTGTCATTTTAAATGTTCTTGTCTTCATAGTGTTGTTGTATTTATTATTATTTAATCGTTTTGTCTTTATATTTTTTAGTTAGCTTTTTTAAAAATCAGCTTGGATGATTACAATCTGCTTTCGGATTGAAACTACTATCTATATAGCCATTGAAAACCCACTCTTCAATACAATCAATGGATAGTACTTTTTGACAGCCATCAAAAAGATCCAAGCTGATTTTACCCAACTAACCAACCTAAATTATCTTTTTAGTGTGATGGATGCTTCTTGTCTTATTGGCAATGCGATGTGTTGTAAGCGCATTTGTTTTGCCAAGGTTGGACTCGAAATCCATCTGCCTTCTTGAAACAGTGCAACTGTGTTTACTTTTCCTTCGGTATCAAATTTCATATTGATTTGCGAATACATATTCAAGTATTTTTGAATCATTTTTGTTGTTGTTACATCGTACCACATTTGCTGTTTCTTTTAAAGTTTGTATCTTTTTTACTGGTGATTAAGACAACTTTGTTTCTTAATTACATTTCAAATGTAGCCCCAACTTGACGGTTTTTTGGAGTGCTTTTAGAATTCGTTAGCGTTAAACTAGAATTCGTAATGAATGAAGGAAATCTGTAGTTTATTTTATGGTAAGTGAATAGAAATAGCAAGTATTCGTCTAGACTAAAAAGAAGGTTTTTATTTTAAATTGAATCGGATTCTTTAAAGCAATCTATCAGAATCTAAATCAATTTTTGTGCGCCCGGGAAGTAGTAAATCGTTTCGAAAGAGAATCAAGTCTCCTTTTTTAGCTGAGTTTCAAATATGTTTTTTTCAAACATACGATTACCTGTACTTAGGTATTTTTTCTTAGTATTTTAAGAAGATCGAAATTAGTCTTTTTTTTGATTTACCTTATATGAGTTTCCCTAGTTCAATTATTGTATGAGTTTTGTTTTTTTAAGAGTAAAATCTAGGCAAGATTTTAGTTTCCATTTAGCTTTGTGATGAGTTCTTGTAAAATATGTTTTTATTTTTTTAGGAGAAAACAAACTCACAAGGACAAATTTTTAGTTATCCTCTCTATGAACCAAATCCATAGAAAAAGCTGGCAGACAAATCGCAATATATTCGCAATCCTCGTCAAATGGATTGGAATACTGAATGCGGGTGTTTTTTTCTATTTTGATCGATTGTCCAGCTTCCAATACAATGGTTTCTCCTTCAATAATAAATTGTTTTTTTCCTTTGATGATATAGGTGTATTCATCAAATTCTGGAGTTTGAAAAGGTTCGCTCCATTTTGGCGGTGCAATCATATGTGCAATACTAATTCCTGAGTTTCCATCAGTAGCATTGCCAAAATGTTCTTCTATCAGTTTGCCATCTGTTGTTGGAACGACAAAAGGACTTTTTTGAATATGATATTTTTTACTGCTCATCTTTTTCGTCGGTATCTGCGATTTCTTCGTGTTTCCAATTGATCATGAATTGTTTAATCTTTGCAGCTTCAGGAATTTGAAGTGCTTCTATATTTAAACTCATATCGTAGCGTAAATCTTCTGGTAACTCCTTTTTGTCAATAGTAAAATATTCATCCCCATTTACAGTAATGACAAGGGTTTTCATTGTATTGTAAATGTTTTTGATTTTGTAAGCATCGCGAATGTCTTTAAACGTACTTTTTAGCGAAATGCCTTTTTCTGTTTTGTAACGTGAATCGTGAACTTGGATCGTTTTTATCTTTTCATTTTCATCGTGCTGTTGTCTTGGCGTTAAGGTGAAAATATGTTTTCCTCTTTTTTCAAAAACTAGATATGTGTCATTTCCAGCTTGCATATAATCGCCTTCACCAATACGTTTTACTAGAGAATCTTTTGCAAAAATAGAATCCAATTGCTTTACAGTAATGTCTTTAGAGAGTTGTCCAATACGATCTTTTTGAATTAAAAAAGGATCTTCTTTTTTTGCACAGCTTGTCAAGCAAGCAATAATAAGTCCAAGGAATAAGGATTTTTTCACGGGGTTGTAATTTATGTATTTTATTATTTGATAACTTTTTTTAGAATTCCAAAGATGCTTCTGATAAAGGTTGCGCTTGTCAGTACTTTGATAATCGGATTTTGTCTCGTACTTCTTCTACTAGAACTGCGAGAAGATTTCTTTTCTTCTGTAGCTCTTTGCTCTCTTTCTTTTTCTTCAAGTGCTTCTGCTTTTTTGATTTTTTTATTTAGCATTTCATAAGCACTTTCTCTATCAATTTCTTCGTTGTACTTTCCAATGAGTCTAGAGTTGTCGATCACTTGTTTCAATTCTTTAGGTGTCAACACATCCATTCGACTCATAGGAGCACGAAGCATAGTGGCAGCGAGTGGAGTAGGACGTCCTTTTTCATCAAGAGCAGAAACTAAGGCTTCTCCAATTCCTAAAGAAGTTAATACTTCGGTTGTATCATAATATTCAGAATCAGGATAGTTTTCAGCGGTCAATTTGATTGCTTTTCTGTCTTTTGCTGTAAATGCACGTAGCGCATGCTGTATTTTTAGTCCTAATTGCCCTAAGACAGCTTCTGGAATATCGGTTGGATTTTGGGTTACAAAATACAATCCAATTCCTTTTGAACGAATTAATTTTACAATACTTTCTATCTGATCTAATAAAGCACTTGAAGCTTGCTTAAATATTAAATGTGCTTCGTCAATAAACAATACCAATTCTGGTTGCCCGCTATCACCTTGCTCAGGAAAAGTTTCATAGATTTCAGCTAACAAGCTCAACATGAAAGTTGAGAATAGCTTTGGTCTGTCTTGAATATCGGTCAAACGGATAATATTAATATATCCACGTCCGTTTTCATCAATGCGTGTTAAATCGTCTACTTCAAAAGAAGTTTCTCCAAAAAACAAATCAGCACCTTGTTGTTCTAACTCAATAATTTTACGCAAAATGGCACCTGTAGAAGCGGTAGAAATTCGTCCATATGCTTCTTGAAATTCTTTTTTTCCTTCGTTAGTGGCGTATTGTAATACTTTTTTAAAGTCTTTTAAGTCGAGCAATGGCATTTTGTTGTCATCACAATATTTAAAGATAACAGCAACAATTCCTGACTGAGTTTCACTTAAATCTAAAATTCGAGATAATAGAACAGGACCGAATTCAGAAACAGTAGCACGCAAGCGTACACCATCCTGATCGGACAGTGACAACACCTCAATAGGGAAACTTTTGGCTTCAAACGGAAATCCAATTTTGGCATGACGCTCGTCAATTTTTGGATGTCCAGGACTTGGTTGCGCCAATCCACTTAAGTCACCTTTTAAGTCCATTAATAAAACAGGAATTCCTTTATCAGAAAGATTTTCAGCAAGTACTTGCAAGGTTTTAGTTTTTCCTGTTCCTGTAGCTCCAGCAATTAAACCATGCCTGTTTAATGTTTTTAAGGGAATTTTCACATAAGCATCTGTAACTGTTTCTCCTTCATACATGGCAGCACCTATGGTAATGTATTCTCCTTTGGTTACGTATCCTTTTTCAATGTGTTCAAAAAAATTGTGCTTGCTACTCATTTGTTCGAAAATTTGGGATAAAAGTAAGTGATTTTAATGAAGTCTAAAAAAAATGCTTTCAGATTTGTGCGAAAGTTATTCACGAAGAAAGGTATAAAAGTAAAACATCCGCTTTTCAATTGAAAAACGGATGCTGTTGTAAATAAGGTAAGTTCAATTTCTAGTATCTAACAATCTTTTTTGTTGTACTAGTATTAGTTTCTAAATCTGTAATTCTTAGGAAATAAATTCCAGCAGCTTCACTGCGCATAGAGAGCGTATTGTTTCCTTGACTAAAAGAACCTGCTTGGATACGTTGTCCTGTTACACTACTAATTTCATATGTTAAGCTAGCATATTGCTTCACATTTACGGTGAAATCTGAAGCAGAAGGATTAGGATAAATACGTAAGTTACTTGCTAATGCATTTTCTCCAACGCTTAATGGTTCTGTAACTTTAAACAAGTTAGAAATGCTTGAACCAAATGATCCTGTTCCATTCACTATAATATTTCCTGCACCATCTTCTAAACGATAGGTCCCTGCACCATATGAGCAGCAGATTCCATCTCCATAAGAATCAAGTAATGTAAATGTGTAACACTCATTAAGTGTTGTAATGTTTACATCTTGGATCTCATCTGGTTGAGTTCCATTAACACCTGTTGTAGTGTATGGTCCACCGTTACCAATAACAATTCCATTCGAATCTGCTAATGTCCAAGTAGTTTCTCCTCCATAACGGTCTGGAGTAATGATAACTCTAACTGTAGTGATTTCAAAACCAGGAGGAATTGTAAAGTTTTTAGTATTTGAATCATTTGAAGGTGATTCATCCATTGTTCCATTAGGGTTTGACACTGATACAGTAAATGAATGTGCCCCTTCACCAGTAACACCAATAGCTGATAATGGAATATCGTCAAACTCACCATTTGCTAAACTTCCTGTCCAGTTCATTGAGCTTACTGCACCACTGTCTAATTGATACATGATAGTAGCACTTGTTAACTGAAGGTTTCCTGCATTTGTGATGCGTATTGTTGGTGTAATAGTATCTTCACATAAGTTTGTAGGAATATTTAACACAGAAATAGCTGCGTCATTGTCAAATGTTTGTAAAGGAGGGAATTGTCCAAGTGTTATAGGGTTTGTTCCTGCTGGATCTAACCAGAACTCTAATTGAGCATTGCTAGCAGCACTAAAATCCCAAGAAACTCCAAATCGTCCGTAAATATCAAAACCTCCATTGTCGTTTGTCCCTGCGCATGCTGCAGAACCTCCAGAAAGTTTTCCGATAATTAATCCGTCTTGATCAAATAAAGGAGAACCTGAAGAACCTGGTTCAGTAACTCCTAAATCCCAATCAGCAATTCGCCACATTTCTGCGTTTGGTTCACCATTAAAACCAGTGGTTGTTCTTGTTGCTCCTTGTAGGTCTACACATACTTTTTGAATATCTCCACTTGGATGGTGTACACCAACGTTTAAAGATGGTACAGCTGTTGTAGAACGATTCCATCCTGCCCATACTAAGTCAGCACTATTATTTGTAAAGAAAGTAGCATCAGTAATTTCTATTAATGCCATATCTGATTTTGCATTGGCAGCTCTTAAAATACCACCACTAGCCGTTTGTATAAAACCATTGTTTATACTTGGTGCGTTTGTAGCACAATCAGCTACAGATTCGTCACTTGCCCAATTGAAACGGAAAGCCCATCCAGCAACAGAACCGCCTAAACAGTGATTTGCTGTTAAGAAATATGGAGTTCCATCATTGTTAGTATTATTAACTAGGGCACCTGTACAGTTTCCACTACCACCAACAACGATCATTCCAACTGATCTTTTTACATCGTTTTTTATGTCGTGAGCTGTTGAGTTGAATGCACTGATATCACAGTTTACATCTACATTACATGGACCAGAGTCATTCAATGCTTTTGCATCAGTAGTTCCGTCAGGATACTTTAAAGATCTATATCCGTGAACAACATTACCAATATTTAAACGCCCTTGACCTCTTACTTTCTTTGGCTCAAAATATTCAATCCATAAATGTTCACCATCTACCATCCAAGTTCCTAGAATTTCTTCTGGACTATTGTGTAAATGTGTAAATTCATTTAAAATTTGTGAACGATCACCATTATATACATATACTTTTCCTCCTACAGGAATATGGTATGTATCAAAAATCAGATTCATCGTTAATGCTCCTGGAGAAATAAAGTTAATTCTCCAAATTCGATCTCCATTTGGTAATTCATGCCATTTACCAGCATTGGTTAAACCATAATCTACAAAATGGTCATATCCAAAACGCCAAGGAATTGATTTATCTAGATCATTTACAGCATCTTCAGCTTTTAAAGGTGCCAAATCTGGTTTTTGGAATTTAATTGGAGCCACTTTTTCTATCGATGGAACACTCCAACTTTCAGGTTGTGGTTTTTGTGGATTCTGCGCTGATACCTTTAGAATAAAGGCAAACAACAGAACAAGAGTAAAGTTTTTCATTGTAAATAGGATGTATTAATTTTACGATTGTGTTATTTTGTCGGGAAATTAACAAAAAAATAACATTTATTGCTCTTTTTTTTAAATTTGTGACAATTTATTTTGTTTGATTTTGAATAATTTAACACTAATACCACAAAAATACATTTTATATTTCTTTTTCGGAATACTATTTGAAAAACAATATCCTTGTAAACCTATCTGATATACTTTATTTAGTATGAAAAAATTACTGATTATTACTTTATTGTTTATCTGTGGTCAAACTTCTAAAGCTCAAACTGATCCTTACATAGATACAGTGAAACATTATTTGACCATTAATGGAACTTTAGAACAATATGAAGGTGCTATTGATGCGATGTTTGATATTTTGAAGAAACGTTTCAAAGAGTATAATATTCCTGAAGCTATTTGGAATGAGTTAGAAGGAAACAAGAAAAAACATGTAGATGATGTAAAATCTATCCTTGTTTCTGCGTTTAAAGCTTATTTTTCGCTCAATGATATTAAGAACATGATTGTGTTTTATGAATCTGGAGCTTTGAAGCAAATGCAGACAGACAAAACAAAACTCACAGATACACAACGTCAACAAATTTTGAACTTCTATGATTCAGAAACAGGTTTGAAAATGATTGCAAGTCGTGATGGTTTGGCAAAACTTGAAGGAGAAATTTCTCAGCAATGGAGTGGCGATTTGTATAAAAGCGTTCTTAGTAAACTTGCAGAAAAAGGCTATTGCTTGAATTGATCATTAGATAGGCTTTGCTTTAGACTAGCTTGACTCTTAGGCTGCCACGCTTTTAGATGTTAGAACGCTCCAATGTTAGAGCTTAATTTGTTAGGTTTTTTATTAGTGGCTTATTTTGTCAATCTAGCTAAATAGTCATAATGCTCACCTTCCAAAATTAATTCGCATTGCAAGCCGCAAGCATGTGCCGCATTTTGGAGAGTGTTGTAATCAATATACAGCCAATTAAAAGGTGCTTCATGTTCGCCTTTGTAGCTTACGTAGTATAACAATTCTCCGTAATAATCGGTTTCAGAAGGAATCCATTTGCCGCCATCTTTGTCTTCATCAAACATATAAATGATATCGGAAGAGTCGACTAAAATTTGTCCATCATTTGTCAATAATGATTTTAAATGCTGTAAAAAAAAAGCAATTTGATTCAGTTTTCCACACATGCCAGCACCATTCATTAATAATAAAATGGTATCAAACTGTCCAGAAAACTTCATCACATCTGCAATTTCAGCATGCGTAATACCTCTAAGTTTGCAGGCTTCAATTGCTGCTTCAGAAACATCGATCGCTGTCACATCTAACTTACGTTCGTTTTGTAAATACAAACTATGACTTCCAGCGCCACAACCAACATCTAATACTTTGCCTTTGGAAAGCTGCAAAGCAGTTTGTTCTAGTAAAGGCATTTCTGAGTATGAACGAAATAAATAGGGGATGGGTAACATATCTTCTTCTGAAATTGAAGTGGCTGTTACAATATCTTCCGTGTAATTTCCTTGCTGATAATCTAAAATTGCTTTTCCAAATAAATCTTTCATGGCATTCAATGCTTGTGGCAAAAGTACAGTAAGAAATTAAACTTTCATGCAAACACATAAAAAAAGCAACGACAACTAACTAATGTTTTTGTCGTTGCTTATTGTTAATTATAACCTAAATAATTAACAGAATTAGTCTAGACCCTAAAATCCCTCAATTTTACGATGCTAGTTTTCATCTTTTCATACATGAAAAATGACGCCTCATTTTAGGTATTCTTTACCTAAGTGTAGGTATGAAAATTTTGTTACCCCATAAATCCAAAAAATGTTGTGTATTTTTGTTTTCTAAGACAAATTCAGATGCAGGATATTATTGATGGATTGCCAAAAAAGGCAAAAGAAGTAGAAAAAGAGAATCAAAAATTCTTCCAAAAATTAAAAAAGAAAACGCCAAAAAACCTCGATTATATTATGCAAGAACTGCATGAGGAAGAATTTGAAACAACGGATTGTCTTGCCTGTGCCAATTGTTGTAAGACAACGAGTCCTATATTTACAAATGCTGACATTGCTCGAATCTCAAAGCATTTTCGAATGAAAGAACATCAGTTTATAAGTCAGTTTTTATACTTTGATGAAGACAATCATTATGTATTGCAAAATGCACCGTGTCATTTTTTAGGGGCTGATAATGAATGTATGATTTATGATGTGCGTCCAAAAGCCTGTAGAGAATATCCACATACCGATCGGAAAAAATTCCACAAGATTTCTGAGATAACGATGAATAACATCGTCATTTGCCCAGCCACGTATAATATTGTTGAAAAATTGAAGTCTGTTATTGAAGCAAAAGGAAAACGTTAGTTTGGACTAATTTTTAGAAAAACGTATCTTTATGATCTCACAAAACCTAAATTATCTTGGACACTATCTTATCTTATTTTGAATCGATTCCTTCTTCGCATCGAAGTGCAATTTTAGTTGGTGGGATCGCTTTTTTTTGGTTGATTGAATATATAATTCCTTTATTTCGATTCAATTACAAAAAAGTTAACCACGCAGGTATCAATATCTTTTTTACCTTAACAACGATTGCAGTCAATTTCTTTTTGGCATTTTTATTACTCAAAGTTTCCGATTGGACAATAGCCAATAAATTTGGAGTGTTGCAATGGATTGATATTCAATTGCCAGAGTTATCTGCTTGGTGGTATGTGTTAATTGGTGTTGCTTTGTTAGATTTAATAGGTGCTTGGTTGGCACATTATGTAGAGCATAGAGTTCCTGTTTTATGGCGTTTTCACTTAGTGCATCATACCGATACGCATGTGGATACTACAACAGCAAACCGACATCATCCTGGTGAAAGCGTAATTCGTTTTGTTTTTACCTTATTAGGTGTATTCATCGTTGGAGCGCCCGTAGCAATCATTATGTTGTACCAATCCATATCAGTAGTTTTGTCGCAATTCAATCATGCCAATATTAGCATTCCTAAAAAGTTAGATAAGTGGATTAGTTATATCATTGTTTCACCAAACATGCACAAAGTTCACCATCATCATGTATTGCCGTATACTGATAAAAATTATGGGAATATCTTTTCTGTTTGGGATCATATCTTTAGAACTTTTGCGGTAAAAGATCCAGATACGTTGGTATACGGAGTAGATACCTATCCAGATGCTTCTGAAAATGCAGACTTAAAGAGTTTACTCAAAATTCCATTCAATAAATATCGTCCGCCAACAACTTTAAACTCGGACGAATAATCACATAAGTATGAAATTCTTTCTTCGTATTTTGGTCTTAAGTTGTACTATTTGCTTGTGGAGTTGTACAGAAGATCCATCTAAGCTATCACACAGAAAAATGGTTGATATTCAAGGACACCGAGGTTGTAGAGGCTTGTTGCCAGAAAACTCAATAATTGGATTTGAAAAAGCTATTGATCTTGAGGTGCATACCTTAGAGTTGGATGTAGTGATTTCCAAAGATCATAAAGTAGTGGTGTCTCATGAACCTTTTATGAATCATGAAATTGTATTTGACTTACAAGGAAATCCAATTCCTGAGACTGAAGAAAAACAATACAATCTCTATCAAATGAGTTATGATAGCATTCGTCAGTACGATTGTGGAACAAAAAAACATCCAAGATTTCTAACACAAAAAAAAGCCAAAGTAGCAAAGCCTTTATTAGAGGATGTCATTAAAATCGCAGAAGCAAAAACAAAAAATGATATCAAATACAATATTGAAATCAAAAGAAAACCTTCGTATGATGAGGTGTATGCGCCAAAATTAAGTGAATTTGTGCGTTTGGTGATTGAAGTTGTTCAAAAACATAAGCTAGCGAATCGTGTAAATTTGCAAGCATTTGATTTGGAAACGTTGGAAGAAATCAAAAAACAAGCTCCAAAAATGGACGTAGCTTTGTTAGTTGATGAAAATGAAGATATGAAGACAAAGCTAGAACAACTTAGCTTTAAACCGGAAATCATGAGTCCATATTACAAGTTATTAACGAAAGAAAATATCAAGGAATATCAACGTCGTTATGGAATGAAGGTAATTCCGTGGACCGTTAATAACTCCAAAGAGATGGAACAACTCATTAATTGGGATGTAGATGGTATCATTACTGATTATCCAAATATCTTAAGAAATTTATATAAAAATTAATGCAGCAGGTTTTAGTCATCGGTTACGTTTGGCCAGAGCCAAATTCTTCTGCAGCAGGAACGCGAATGTTGCAATTATTAAAACTTTTTCGATCGCAAGATTGGAAAGTGACTTTTGCATGTCCAGCAGTAAAAGGAGAATTTTGTTATGACTTACGTCAGATGGATATTGCATCAAAAACCATTCAGATTAACGATCCTAGCTTTGACGAATTCATAAAAAAAATGAAGCCAACTATTGTACTGTTTGATCGTTTTATGATGGAAGAACAGTTTGGTTGGCGTGTCACTGAACACTGTCCAAATGCATTGCGAATTCTAGATACAGAAGATTTACACAGTTTACGAAAAGCAAGACATCAAGCACTAAAAGATGGAAACGATTTTCATATAGATCAACTAAAAAGATATAACCTTGCTCAGCGAGAAATTGCCAGTATTTTACGTTGTGATATTTCATTATTGATTTCAGAAATAGAACACGATATTTTAATTAATGACTTTAAGATTGATGCTTCCTTGTTGGTATACATTCCATTTATGGTGGAAAAATTATCAGAAGAACATATAGCCACGTTGCCAAGGTTTGAAGAACGACAACATTTCGTCACTATTGGAAACTTTTTGCATGCGCCAAACCGCGATTTGGTAGAATATCTAAAAAAAGATGTATGGCCAATCTTACGGAAAAAATTGCCCAAAGCAGAAATGCATGTCTATGGTTCCTATGCCAAAGAGCATAACTTACAATTGAATCAGCCAAAAGAACGCTTTTATGTAAAAGGAAGAGCAGATAGCGCAGCCGAAGTCATTTCGAAAGCAAGAATAGTATTAGCGCCATTGCGTTTTGGTGCTGGACTCAAAGGAAAGTTTATTGATGGAATGCAAAACGGAACACCTTGTGTAACTTCTTCCATTGGCGCAGAAGGTATGCATGGAGATTTCCCTTGGAACGGAATTATTTCGGACGATATAGAAACCTTAGTGACCGAAACTGTAACATTATATACGGACAAAAATCGTTGGTTGCAAGCGCAGCAAGATGGTTTTGTAATTTTAGAAAACCGCTATCAAAAAGAGCAGTTTCAGCAACAACTTTTAGGTAAAATAAAAAATACGCAAACGCATTTAGAAACACATAGAATACAAAACTTTTTTGGAAATCTATTACAATTGCACAATACAAAAAGTACAAAATATATGTCGCTTTGGATCGAACAAAAAAATAAAAACAGCGAACAATAAGTTTAAAAGTATTTATGGAAATATTAATCATTACAGCACCACCATACTCAGGAAAAGGAACACAATGTCAAATCATAAAAGATACACTACAGTTTGAACACATTTCCACTGGAGATCGATGTCGTTTGGAAAAAGAAAAAGAAACTGAAATAGGCAAGATATTGTCTGAATATGAAAGAAAAGGAGATTTGGTGCCTGATGCAATTATGAAAGAGTTGTTTGGTAATATTTTGGATGAAAATTGAGAACGTAAAGGCATCATACTCGATGGATATCCAAGAACAGTTCCACAAGTAAATTTGTTGGAATTAGTAACTTCTAAGAGCCTAGAAATAGGTAAAGTATTAAATATTGAAGTCCCAAAAACTGAATTATTAGTAAGAGCTCAAAAACGAGCAGAAACTTCAACTAGAGAAGATGATAAGGATGTTGCAACACATAAAAAACGTATTAATGTTTTTGAGACTTCTACGAAACCTGCTATTGAACATATGAAATCGAAAATTAGTGTAGAAACTTTTGATGGTTTAGGGACAATTGAGGAAATTACACAAAGAATTCAAACGAGTATTTCAAAGTAGTTCTCAATACAATTTTCTATTGAAAATCACTCGGGCTGATATTTTTAATTTGATAATGTGAAGATATAGCAATGTTTTTATTATTCAATTACTTTTCATTTACAAATTGTCACACCAAGCCTAGTCAAGATGAACATCTAAAACCTGAAACCTATTACCTAATCAATCATACATCAAATATTTAGCTCTGGTTTTTTTATAAGTCTCTAAACCTTCTTTCCAAGTTGCTTTAATTTCAGCTTCAGACATGCCTGCTTCAATTTGTGCTTGCAGTTTGTTGGTTCCTGCAAGTTTAGAGAAGAACTTATTTTTATTAAAAAACAATGTCTTTGGCGCGTATTCTTTATGTGTTTTGTAGAATTCTAACAACCATTTTAAATTGAGTTCTGACAAACGTGCTTCTTGTGTCAAATTATATCCATGACATTCTTTGCCATCGTGTTTTGGGTATTTTGCTCCAAAGTTTGGTTTTGGTGTAAAACTAAATCGGTGTCGTTTCAATATATATTCTGGCGTTCCAACAATTTGAAATTGCTTTTCAGTTCCGCGTCCTATACTAATGGGTGTTCCTTCAAACAAACACAAACTCGGATATAAATTAATTGATTGATCATTTGGTAAGTTTGGCGATGGTTTTATAGGCAAACTATATATTGTTTCATGCGTATAATTATCCATCGGAATCACCGTTAAATCACATTGTATTTTATTCTTTAACCAGCTTTCACCGTTGATCATTTTTGCATACTCACCAATAGTCATTCCGTGTACAATCGGAATTGGATGCATTCCTATAAAACTCTTAAATTCTTTCTCTAAAATTGGACCATCCACATAATGTCCGTTCGGATTGGGTCTGTCGAGTACAATGACAGGAATATTAGCTTCTGCACAGGCTTCCATGACATAATGAAGTGTAGAAATATAGGTGTAAAAACGCACACCAACATCCTGTACATCAAAAATGACAACTTCTAAATTTTCAAGCTGTTTAGGAAAAGGTTTTTTATTCTTTCCATACAGCGAAATAATAGGTAATCCAGTTTTTAAATCTTTTCCATCTTTTACAATTTCGCCAGCATCTGCTTTTCCACGAAACCCATGTTCAGGAGAAAAAACAGTTTTTACATCAACTTGTAATGCAACTAACGAATCTACCAAATGTGTATAGGTTTTATCCGGTTTAAAAATAACACTTGTCTGATTGGCAACAATTCCAACACGCCTATTTTTAAGCTTAGTAAGTAGTTCGTTTGTTTTATTTGCACCAACGATAATTTCTTTCTGAGACAATTCTGCGGAAGCGTTATCATCTTTTACCATAGAAGAAGTACTAGCATCTGCAATATTTTGCACTTTTTGTTGTTCTTTAGCGCCACATCTTGTGAAAAATCCAATCAATAACAACAATAAAAATGTATTTTTGAAAAATCTATAAACCATTCTTTAATTTGAATTACGAGTTTTTTATTGCCAAACGTATTATTAAGGCAAAACAATATAAAAGTAGTGTATCGGCAACAATAATAAAAATCGCCATCGCAGCTATTGCTATTGGCATTGTTATGATGATGGTTGCGATTGCTACAGGAATGGGACTGCAAAAAACGATCCAAGAAAAAGTAGCCACCTTTAACGGACATATTCAAATCTCACATTTTGATAATAATAATTCGGAAGTTTCCTTGATGCCATTGGCTGTAGAAGACGACTTTTACAAAAACGTTACAGATGTTGAAGGTGTTAATCATTTGCAAGCGGTTGCGATTAAAGCAGGAATTATTAGAACAGAAAAAACGTTTGAAGGCGTATTGGCAAAAGGAGTTGGTGCAGATTATAATTGGAAGGCTTTTGAGGATTTTTTAACTGAAGGGCGATTTCCAAATGTTTCTGAAAAACGAGAAAATAGAGAAGTGCTAATTTCTGCTTACATGGCAAGACGTTTAGAACTGAAGTTAGGAGATACGTTTAAAACCTTGTTTTTAAAGGAAAATACTAGTGAAATTCCGAACGAACGAACTTTTGAAATTGTTGGAATTTACGATTCAGGATTCCAGAAATTTGATGCCAACGTACTCTTGGTTGATATTCGTCACATACAACGTATGAATAAATGGAAAAATGGCGAAGTAGGAAACTATGAAGTTTTTATAGATGATTTTGGAAGTATAGAAGAAAAAACAAACGAAGTATATCATGCTATTGCTTCTACTTTGGATACACAAAATGTTATCACGAAGTTTCCGTTTATTTTTGAGTGGATTTCACTGTTTGATGTCAATATATTTCTCATTATAGGTATCATTATTATTGTGGGAGGAATCAACATGATTACGGCACTTTTAGTATTGATTTTGGATAGAACTCCTATGATTGGAATCTTAAAATCTCTAGGGAGTAGCGATTGGGACATTCGTAAAATCTTCTTGTATAATGCAGCATATTTGATAGGAATAGGATTGCTTTGGGGAAATGTTATTGGAATTGGACTTATATGGTTGCAAGATGCTTTTGGTTTTTTGACTTTTCCAAATCCGGAGCAATATCACACAACCACTATTCCGATACATATTGAAATATGGCATATTGTAGCACTCAACATAGGAACATTGGTTTTGTGTGTATTGATGTTGTTACTTCCATCATATATCATTACAAAAATTTCTCCTGTAAAGGCAATTAAGTTTCAGTAAAATCCAGCTTTTGAAGTAGAATATGTTATGGCTAATATCCTTAGAATTTGTAAAAAAGGAATAGTAAAAGGCGTTGGAATATTAAAAGTCTATTAAATTAATAGACTTTTAAATTTTATTATGAAAATATCTACAGAGACTTTGTATCTTTGTCCACTCAACACATAAGAATGGAATACGCAAATAACATATTAGAAACTATTGGAAATACACCTTTAGTTAAAATGAATGCCTTAGTAGAAGGCGTTGATGCTTTAGTATTGGCAAAATATGAAACATTCAACCCTGGAAATTCTGTAAAGGATAGAATGGCTTTAAAAATGATTGAAGATGCTGAAGCAGATGGGCGCTTACAACCAGGCGGAACCATTATTGAAGGAACTTCAGGAAACACAGGAATGGGCTTGGCCTTAGCTGCTATTGTAAAAGGGTATAAGTTAATCTGTGTGATGGCAGACAAACAATCGAAAGAAAAAATGGACATTTTACGTGCCGTTGGAGCTGAGGTTATTGTGTGTCCAACTGCAGTTGAACCAGAAGATCCACGTTCGTATTATTCAGTATCAAAACGTTTGGGAGAAGAAACACCAAACTCATGGTATGTAAATCAGTATGACAATCCAAGTAACACCAAAGCGCATTATGAAAGTACAGGTCCTGAAATTTGGAAACAAACCGAAGGAAGGGTAACACATTTTATCGTAGGTGTTGGAACTGGTGGAACCATTTCGGGTGTTGGTAAATACTTAAAAGAACAAAATCCGAATGTAAAAGTTTGGGGAGTTGATACGTATGGTTCTGTATTTAAAAAATATCATGAAACGGGTATTTTTGATGAAAATGAAATTTACTCTTATGTTACGGAAGGAATTGGTGAAGATATTTTACCTAAAAATGTAGACTTTAGTATCATTGATGGTTTTACAAAAGTAACAGACAAAGATGCTGCTGTATATACACAACGATTGGCCAAAGAAGAAGGAATGTTTTTAGGAAATTCTGCTGGAGCTGCGATCAAAGGTGTATTACAACTCAAAGAACACTTTGGTAAAGATGATGTGGTTGTGGTTTTGTTTCACGATCATGGAAGTAGATATGTTGGAAAAATGTTTAATGACGATTGGATGCGTGAACGCGGTTTCTTAGAAGAAGAAATCTCTACGGCTGCTGATTTAATCAGAGGACATGCTGATAAGCCATTGGTCACTGTAAAAACAGGAGAATTAGTATCACATGCTATTGAGCGTATGCGTAAGTTTAAAATATCGCAAATTCCTGTAGTTGATACAGAAGGTATCGTAGGTTCTGTTGACGAAACATCACTTTTTACAAAATACATGGAAAACAAAGATATTGCAGATACATCCATTGCTGATGTAATGCAAAAATCATTTCCGGTAGTACATAAAAATACACCGATAGATGAAATTTCAAAATTGATTACCAAAGATAATCAGGCTGTATTGGTAGATTTAGGTGAAAATAAGCATCACATTATTACCAAATATGATGTAATCAAAGGAATAGCATAGTTTTTATATATAAAAGAATGCGTAAAAAAAAGTCGAATAATTATATATTCGACTTTTTCATTTTTATAATATTATACTGTGGTATCTTTGGTTTTAAAATCTGCTGCGAGTTTCTTATAGCGCTTTTCGAGGTTTCTATTATCAATCAATATAATTATTAATACTGAAAAGAAAATTAGAATAAAATAACCCAATACAGAATCTAATATTTCATCCTCGCTACTAATACCGCCGCCTATGATGCTATTATCGTCCGCGGCAATTCCAGGAGCAGTCATTATAACTTCATTTCCCGGTTCTAGCATTGTATTGAAATTAATTGCATTCGTGTAAGTGTGTTCGGTATTTGCTACCAACAAATTGAAAGTACATAAGAGAACCAATACTATGGTATATTTTAGTTTCACGATTTAAATTTATAAAAAAAAACTCACAAAATTAATTTTAATGCCTGATTTTTAATCTCTTAAAAAAAACAGATGTCTTGTCATCTTATTCTGTAAAACATATTGACGGGCATTATACTTTACTTAGTATATGCTCATACCAATGACAAGATATTCACACTTTTGTTTAAAAAAACAAAAGTCAATGTATCTAAAAGAAAACAATCAAATCCTTTAAAATTAGACTTTACGAAGTCTTTTTTAGTTTTTTGTTAAGTTCATTTACTATTTAGGACTAAAAAATCACAACGTGTTTTTAATAAAATATATTACGACAGAAACAGTGGCTTAGGGGAAAGATTTTTTCTGTGTACCACATATATTTTATTGAAATTGGAATTAAAAAATTCCGCTCTTTGTTAAAACTCCTACAAAATAACAATTTTTTTTCGAGATTATTGTAAAAAAATCTTGGATTAACTGCAAAGAAAGGAAGATTAATTGCATTTTTTAAGAAATTCTTTGTAAGAATCATGGATTTATCAATGATTGTTTGTGATAAGGCATTTTGAAAGAACAAAGTAAGTAGTACTTTTATATATGTTTAAAATTTGTTCGTATGAAAATGTACATCTTACTCAAAGCATCTGTACCTGATGGTTTTGCACCTGTGATAGCGGCACATGCTTCCTTGGCTTGCTATAAAAAATATGAAGATGATGCAGACATGCAGCAATGGATGCAAGGTATTTTTAAAAAAGTAGTCTGCAAAGTAAACGACAAAGAGTTTGAAAATGCCAAAAAAGAAGTCAAGCATGTTGTTTTGACCGAATCAGCATTGGACAACCAAGAAGTATGTATTGCTTTTTCCCCACGTACTGAATATTCTAAGCAGTTTCGATTTTTTAAAATGTGGTCGCCTTCATCAGAAGTATAACATAAACATCCCGAAAGTAAACTTCCAGGATGTTTATGTAAAGTATGAATTAGTATTTTATAATTTTCTTTACTTCGTAGTTGTCTAGCTTTAAAAAGTATACACCATTTGCTACAGTACTTAAATCTAGCTTATCTATACTTGCCAATTTTCCTTTCTTTATTTCTCTCCCATGCTGATCTGTTAAAGTAAAAGGAGTGTTTGTTTCCAATCCTGCAATTTGTATATAATCTTTGGTAGGATTTGGGTAATAGGTAAACTTTCTTGCGGAAGCTTCATCAACTCCTAATGTATTTAAGTCAAATCGTACGACTCTTCCTCCAGTTTGTTCAGTAATATATAAGTTATTACCGTCCAAAACCATTCCCCATGGTGTTTGCGGTAAGGTTAAAAAAGGAAAAGGTACAGGTGTGCTTTGCGAAGTATCTACTCTCGATACAGTATTATCTCCAGTTTGAGAAACATACATAATATCTCCGTCAAAAACGATGTGCAAAGCGCCAACGTCCATCAATACTTCTTCAATAGTTGGTATCGGGTCTGTAACATTTATTTTAGAGACAGAACCGCTGTGTGTAAAGTACAATTCATCACCTTTAAAAGCGACTGCGTCAACAAGAGATCCTGAAATTTGTGTAACCACATCTACAGGTGTTGGATTACTTTGTGTAAGATCAACTTTAACAATTTTTAATTGATTACGAGAAGTAATATACATTTCATTATTTCTAAAGGCAATACCAACAGGCTGCACAACATTGACAACAACATCTGTTAAAACAGCAGACGGATCGGTAACATCTATCTTAACTACTTTGTTGTTTGCTAGCATCGGAATGTATAAGTCATTTCCTCTCATTGCTAGATATACACCAAAACTTAAGTTGGGTAAATATTCCGTAGTAGCCGTAGTGGAAGTCTCTGAAAGGTCTTTTTTTCGGATAGACATATTCCCCACAGAACTAATAAATAAGTCGTTGTCTTTGATCGCAACTCCTACAGGATTTAGAAGTCCCGTAGTGGCAACATTTTCGACTTCTTGTGCTGATAGCATTAACGACATCAATAAGCATACTGCAATGTAGATGCATGTGTAATTTTTTTTCATGGTAATGGTTTTAATGTTTGCTACCCACAAGGTAATCGGAATATGGAGGAAAATAGAAAAGTAGTATGTTGAATTTATAAATATTGAATACTCAATGCTGATCTAATATCTTGATAATTAATTGTCTAAATTCAGGATACGGAATTCTTTAAGATATAAAAAAGCGAACTGAAGTTCGCTATTAAGGTTACATTAACTGTTAATCATAATATCCTCCACTCTCATGCCATTTTGTTTTTAAAATAATAGGATGTTTATAATCAGAGCAAAAGAATGCGTTCATGCATTCACTATAGTCATCAGCGTTAGAGCACATATAATGAAAACTTTCACAAGGATCATCACTACCACCATTTATATCTAATTGGTCTTCTTTTTTAGCTCATTAACGCCATCAATTTTTAAAACAGATTTTAACATAACAAATATTTTAAATTAATAATGATTCAAATGAATAGAAAAATACAAGTAACCACAACAAACATAGGTCGGTTTTTACAAATCCGACATCTAAAAAACTGTAATCAAAACAGTAATAACCATTTGAAAAAAGCGAACCGAAGTTCGCTTGTAATAACCGTTTTTTATTGTACAATACGTTTTTCTAATCTATCAAATGGACTGTCTTGATATATTATAGTGAAATTGTACTCAACATAGTTTCGTTTTGGATGTCGTTCGGATCCAAAGCATATTGATACACACCTTGCTCGCCAACCAAAATCAGTAAGTCATTTTGAATAATAACATCAAAGCTTTCCGTATCAATGGCATGTACTAAGTTCATGTTTTCAGGATCCGAGATATCAAATATCTTTACTTCATCATCACACACAAATAAATAATCGCCATAAAAACCCATTCCTACAGGTCCAGCCAAATTGCGTTGCGATATCAATATCGGATTCGTTATATCAGTTACATCATACACTTCTAAAACATTCAAATTTGCACCACATAAATTGCCTCCTTTTAAAGTTACAAAAGCATGTGTTGGTGTCGCAATCACAGGATCGCAAGCTGTAAAATGTTGTACAGACGACAGCAGTTGTGGCGTTTCAAAGTTATTGGCATCATAAATAAACATGCCGTTTCTTGAACCAATATACAAGTACGATTTGTAAGAAAACAACGTTTCTATATCAAACCCAACATTTACAGAGTTTACCTGTACGGGATTTTCTCTATCATTAATATCAAATACATTTAAATTTTGGTTATCAACCGTGTACAAATGGTTGTCTAAAATTGTGAATCGCGCTAACGATCCCGATTGTCCTGTTTCGCTTGCAAAATTTGCACTATCAGTACTATCGCTATTACAACTTACTAGTAATGTGATAAGGCTTCCTAAAAATATATATACAATTTTTCTCATTAGTTTCCATTTAAAGTCCAGTTTACAACAATTTCATCAGTGCCAGTAGTATGATAAAAACCATCTGGCGAAAGCATTTGAGGAAAAGTATTTTCTATGCGTTTCGTTTCTGTAACACTTGTCAAAGCATCATTAAACTTCAGCGCTACCAAATCTACGGCTTGGTTAATGTAGAAAGACTCTCCTTTAAAAATTATATCGGTAACACCGGGCGTCGTTAAAAACTTTTCCACCACTGGGTTTGCCGGATCGGCGTTATTAATAATATGAAAACCAACATGCGGTTCATTCACAAATAGGTAATTACCAATTACATAAATTTTACCAGTTTTGGTAATGGAGCGTGCTTCTTGTAGTGTAATAGAACTTTCCAATTCTGTTCGCGAAAGTATCGTAGGTGTATAAGCTGTACTGGAAATAGTATCGCCTCCATCATCTGAGTACCAACAGGAAACCAGACTCAGGCAGAGCATGAGGATAAAAAGTTTATTTTTCATAAAAGGTTGTTGTTTAGTAGTTAGATACAAAAGAATGTATATGGTTGCGTGGTGATAGTGTTAAAGAAGCAAGAAGCTGTCTGAAAAATCTAATTTATCGTTAAACCAAACTTGATTCGGTTTCTCATGATTATTTCAAATCAATACAATGAGATTATGAATCAAGTTCTAAATGACTTTTTTTAATAATTTTTCAGACAGCTTCTTTTTTATGTAGAACCGCTCTGTAAGTAAGCGTAGTTTCTCTTTAACAACCACTGCAATGACAAATAGAATCTCTTGTTCCAAGATCGCAGTAAATTCTTGTTGCATGTTGTATTGGCGTTCCGCCTGTAATGCTAAAATTAGAAATAGCAGTTTTTTAAGTGTTAATGCTTCAATCGTTTTTTTGATTTTTCATGATATATAGTTTTAAATTCGGTTACAAAACTATAAAAGCGACTGTGGCTACTTTCAGGAAAAAACCTATTTTTAGTAAATTAAATTAGCTGAGTTTAGTACAGTGCAAAAAACGTGTTTTTAAAATATAAACAAGCCCAACAATAAACTTGTTGGGCTTGTTATGATTTTCACTAAACTAACAACAAATCCTTACCTTTTTGAACCAATACAAGGACCGTTATTTGGAACACAATACGCATAAATTACTGCAACAGGTACTGAAGGGGTACAAGCAGCAGGTGACATACAATTGGTTGCATCACTTTGTACACCTCCAACAATTTCTCGTGTTTGGTTTAGGGCAGAAACTTGTTTTTTGTTAAGTCGTAATGAGTTCACATTTCATTTTTTCATGGTTTTAATGTTTTAGATTACTTTGTAGCCAAAGTACCATGAATACTAGGAAATATAAAGTAAAGCTATTCATCATTTACAAATTATACACTGCAAAATGAAGTATAATAAATTGAAACACAGAAGCGCATAGTGTCATTTGTCTAAAAACACAACAAAGTAAAAAATTGACATAAAATAAGCCCAACTAAACTAAGTAGCTGTGCTTTATTCATGGTAAAGTATATAACTGTTATTATATTATTGATGTCCTAGTTTAATAAACGCACTTTGGTTAGGGATAAAGTGAGTATAAATTGATGGTGGCGTTGGTAAACAAATGGCTGGTACCATACAATTAGTAGCTTCACTTACAGCTCCTCCTTTTACAGCTTCTACATTATTTAATGAAGAAACTAAGTTCTTGTTTAACTTTAAATTCTTTTTTTCATTGACATATATCTTAAGATGAATGTATGTTCATTCGTTAAACAGTGGTTTAGAAGTATTTCAAAAATTTGCTAGCAAAAAGAGAAGCAAGTCGTGATTTATAAATTATATATCTGTAGTAGTAGTGATATATAAAACACGAGTTTGTTTTTGTAAAAAAGTCTTCAAAAAGCGCAAAAAACCATCAAAATTTAACGCTTACAAAAAAAATTCAACGCTTATCAAATAATTTCGGGGTTCAATTAATTTTTTTTCAGAGCTTCATACTATCAAGCAGCAATGTTTCGTGCTGTTGAGAGTAAAATGCTTGTTGCAGCACTGCGAGACGCTTTTGTTTTTGTTGGAAAGTTTCATGCAGATCTGCGAGATCAATTTCAACACGTTGGAAAGCTTCATGCAGGTTTGCGAGAACGTTTCAAACGTGTCGGAAAGCTTCCTGCAAGCATGCGAGATGGGTTCAAATGCGTTGGAAAGCTTGTTGCATTGCTGCGAGATGGTTTCAAACGGCTTTTTGTTGCGAATAATGCAAAAAATCGTTGAAAAACAGTAAAATATTTATGAATCTTTTAAAATTAGCGTATTATGGAAATACCTGTTTTCTCTCGCTACAGAAATAGCGAATTTTTACAATACATGAAAGATGTATTAGAACTTGTCAACGCCAATGATGTGGACGTATTGCAAGTAACTACCCAACGCGATGCCCTTGCGGTCTTTGTTACACAAATGGACAATTTGTTTCAGCAAGAGCAGAGTAGTGGAATTACACAAGAACTAATTGAATTGGATACCCGACGCGATAAGGCGTTTATGGGAATCAAAGCCAACCTAGAAGCTTACAATCATCATTTTGATGAGCGTATGCAATCGGCAGCACGTAGTTTATTATTTAATATGAATAACTACGGTAGCAACATACCACGAATGAACTACCAAGCCGAAACCGCCGTTATTGATAGCATGCTATCCGATTGGGAAACCGAAACCGATTTGGCGAACGCCATTACGACAACGGCACTTACCGATTGGATTGCGGAACTTAAAACTGCAAACGAAGCTTTTAACGACCGATACTTAGCACGTATCTCAGAATCGGCAGCCAACCCTGCAACGAGTTTTACCTCCTTACGTGAGGACACGACCGATGCCTACAAAACCTTAACGGCACATATAGAAGCACATGCCACATTGGGCAGCAATGCCACACATCAAGAATTGGTAAATGAGTTTAGTGTATTGGCAAAGCAGTACAACCAAACCGTAGGGCTTAGATTAGGTTCGGGAAGTACGGAGTCTTCGAGTTCTTCAGACTCCTTAAATACTGGGCAAAATCAAAATACCGATACCAACGAGGGCTGAGCGGAGTTGAAATGTAATTAAATATGCCAAAAGGATATATGTACATATTAGAATGTAGTGACGGTAGTTACTATACAGGAAGCACCAAAGATTTAGCTAGGCGTTTTATGCAACATGCCACTGGAAATGGTGCCAACCATACCAAAAAGCGCTTACCTGTTAAGTTGGTATATGTAGAAAGCTATAACCGAATTGATACTGCATTTTACAGAGAAAAGCAAGTACAAGGCTGGAGTAGAAAAAAGAAAGAAGCATTGATCGCGGGGAAGTATGAAAAACTTCCCGAATTATCCATAGCGTATCGGGATAAGTAGCCTTCGAGTGCCTCAGGCTACATCGAGTGCTGAATTCGAGGGCTAAGGTTCTCGAAGCCCGAAGCATGTTGCTGAGTTTATCGAAGCACGACCCATTTAGTTTTTTAGGAAGCTGTTTGGGTGGTTTTTTATATAATTTCAAAATGTTCCTTTAATTTTGTTTCTAAATTATGATCATTATCACTTGACTCACATATTAGAATTTGAATCTTCTTTTCGCGTTTTATTATATCTAATACTTCATTGGAAACATTTTTATTTGTGGTTAAGATTAGATTATTAAAATCTTTATTTCTTCTAATAGCTGTATTTATAACCTTTTCAGAAATCGGAAAGTCTTCTGCGCAATGAATAATGTAATAGCTGCTTTCATTGAGGATAAACCTATTGCCTTGTTGTTCCCAATCTATTTTTTTGAAGTTTTTCTGAAAAACGAAATCTTTTAAAAACTTATTTGTCACTTGCATTTTTTTTAGGACATCTAAAAATCTAATAAAGTCTTTCTCATGATCAATTTAAAACCTAATAAAGATTGAAGCGAAAAAATATAAAAGAGTTAAGTGAATCACTATTGTAATTAATAATATGCTTATAAATAATGATTCATATTTTTCGAATAGGAAAAAATATTCTAAAGTAAATAATACTATTAAAGGATATATTTGTAAAATAACTTAAATCTCCTTAAGTAGTTAAACAAACAACCTATCTCTTATTTTCTTCAACTTCCAACTGCTCCCTACAAACCTTATCCAACCACAAGCCATCTACTATTACTAATAATAAAAGTATGCTTGTCAAATAATCTGGAACTCTAGTTTGTTTCATATAAGCAATATCATGATGATCAATAGCATCCTTCCAACCCACACTATAAAAAACGATCAATCCTATAACAACGAAAATTAGACCTTTTGCACCTGTATACCATTTGGGCTTTTTGTATGCTAATATGATCATGATAATCAAACATACCACAGTAATAATTGCTGTATGTGTTAAAGTTATTTTTGATAAAAATTCTCCAATCATGTATATATAAATAGTAAAATGGTATTGTGCTTATTAAGGCAAATGTGGGCTGAGGTTATACTCGTAACCCGAAGTACGGTAAACTGAATTTGAGCAATGAGCGTTTAGAAGTGCGGGTAGCAGAGCATAGTCGAAGTTACGCTTGCTTAATATCCCGAATATACAAACCTGTCAACTCTTTAATAGTTTGGTTGTCATAACCTTTCTCTTTCATTCTGCGCGCTGTTTTCATCAACTCTTCTTTTACAGCTTTCTGTTTTTCAAACTTTAACTGCATTTCTTTCATAGTTTCGCTTTCGCGTTGTTTGAGTTCGTACAAACCACTCTTTTTAAGTTCGGCAATAATACCTTTACTTTCAAAGCTCGTAAAGCCACTTTCGGTAATAATGAGAAGGTCTACAATTTCAATAATGATCAATTTTCCAACCTTTAGCATTCGCTCGGTCAACTCTTTATCATTTTGTGACGTTTTCAAATTCCCACTCGGATGGTTATGCACCAATATCATCTTTACGGCAAGTTTGTAAATCCCCATTCGGAAAACATCGGGTGGCGATACATTCACATAATTTTGTGCCCCAATAGAAATTAACTCTACAAATAGTATGGTATTATCCGTTTTGAGTCCTACAACCCAAAAATGCTCCTGCGCACGTCGTATTTTGTTTTGTCTTAGTAGTATTTGTTGCATCACGCTGTATACGTCGTGTGCGTTAAGTATTTGTATTTTTTGTGCTTGAGTCAGTCGTACGTTCATATTTCAAATATAGGAAAATTAGTATGGAGATGTTGGATTTTTTGGTGTTGGGTTTTGGGGATTAGAGATTAGACATTGGAGGTGTTTCAAAGTACGAATCAAGAAAGCACTAGTAATGAGTGGAGTTGAAATGAAGCTAACACTTCAACTTCGCTCAGTGTAAAAAAAAAGCGACCTCCAAAAAGAAGATCGCTTTGTACTATATAATTGTAACAGACTACTATCCTCTCTCTGCACAAAGAGACGCAGGACTTGTATCGTCATTCTTAAACTGTGTTTTTTTAATCGTTGGAGGACACGCCGCCATAGAATCGCACATCATAAACTTAGAACAGGTTGTGGCACTCACATTAACATCGATGGTACGAATAATTTCTGTAATAACTTCGGTACCTCCTTTAATGGTTTGTAAGTTTAAATGAGAAATGGTCGATTTTGTAAGACGTAATGTTTTTAAATTCTTTTTTTTCATAATTGGGAAGTTTTTAAAATGGTTAGTACGAGTTTTCTTTTTAAGCAAAAATTAGGAAGAAAACTTAATTCCTAAGTACGGTTTTACCGTAAATGCATTATTAGTGTTTGTAAATGAGTTTATTATATTTTTTAAAAAGTGGTAAATAAAAAAAAGATGCTCATAAATAATGAACACCTTTCCTGCGAATTATTAAATAAACCAATGTATGAATTTACTCTTGCGAGTGTAACAAGAATAAATTATTTGAGTGTAAATGCGTCCTTAAGAACAGTGTTGGAACTTCCTCCAACAAATACTTCAAAATCACCAGCTTCTACAATATACTTTCCTTGGTTGTTAAAGAAACCAAGCTCTTTATTAGTAAGTGTAAATTCGATGGTTTTGGTTTCCCCTTTCTTAAAATGAACCAATTCAAATCCTTTTAACTCTTTTACTGGACGCGTAATGCTTCCAAATAAGTCTCTTATGTATAATTGTACAACTTCCTTTCCGTCATAATTTCCTGTATTGGTGACATCAACCGTTACTTTAATAGCATCTCCAACAGTAAAATCTTTCCCGTGGATTTTGAAGTTTTTATAGTCAAATGTAGTGTAGCTCAATCCGTGACCAAAAGGATATAATGGTGTGTTTTCTACATCAATATAGTGTGACCAAAATACATTATCATTTGTGTTTTCAGGTCTTCCTGTACTTTTATGATTGTAATAAATAGGAATTTGCCCTACATTTCTTGGAAACGTCATTGGTAGCTTTCCGCTAGGGTTGTAATCTCCATAGAGTACTTGTGCAATAGCATTTCCTGATTGGGTACCTAGTTGCCAACCTTCTACAATCGCAGGAATATGTTTAGCAGCCCATTCAATGGCCAATGGTCGCCCATTATTTAATACCAGTACAATATTTTTGTTTACTGCATACACAGCTTCAAGCAATTCTTGTTGTAAGCCAGGTAAGTCCAAACTGGTTCTACTTCTACCTTCACCACTTTGAAAACCATGCTCACCCAACACCATGACAACAACATCTGCTGTTTTTGCCGTTTCCACAGCTTCGTCAATGCCATTTCGATTTGTAGTATTTATCACAACTTCTTCTATGAATGCTGTGTGCCCTAATACTAAATCTACCCCTTTTTTATGTGTTAAAGAATTGCTTGTGTATTTTTCCATTCCTTCTAAAACAGAAACTGCTGTGTTGTCATCGGAAGCAATTCTCCAGCTTCCTAATGGACTGTTTTTATCGGCAGCAAGCGGTCCGATTAATGCTATTTTTTGTCCTTCTTTCTTAAGTGGAAGTAAGTTTCCTTCATTTTTTAATAACACTATAGATTTTTTAGCAACATCTAATACCGCTTCATGATGTTTTGCATTACCGATAACTTCTTTTTCGTTAGCAGGGTCGCAATACTTATATGGATCGTCAAACAATCCGAGTTCAAATTTTACTTTTAATATTCTACGCACAGCATCATCTACAATGCTTTCTTTTACTATGCCATCTTCTACAAGTTTTACAAGTTCACGAACATATACGTATCCTTCCATATCTAAGTCAGAGCCAGCACGCGAAGCAATAATAGCTGCTTGTCGTTTGTCTTTGGCGTGTCCCCAAAATATAAGCTCATTGATAGAAGCCCAATCTGAAACCACAAAGCCTTCAAAATTCCATGCTTCTTTTAAAATGTCTCTTTGTAAAAATTCACTTCCTGTTACCGGAATACCATTTAACTCATTAAAAGAGTTCATAAAGGTTTTTACACCACTATCTGCCGCAGCTTTAAATGGAGGAAGTACTGTATTGTATAAGGTAGATGTTCCAATGTCTACGCTATTGTATTCTTTTCCAGACTCTGAAAATCCATACGCAGCAAAGTGTTTTGCACAAGCAGCAATAGAATTTTTGTCAGCTAAGTCGTCTCCTTGAAATCCTTGTACTCTGGCACTGGCAATTTTACTTCCTAAATACGGATCTTCTCCTCCGCCTTCCATCACTCTTCCCCAGCGAGGATCTCTAGAAATATCAACCATAGGCGCAAATGTCCAATTGATTCCTGCAGCTGAAGCTTCTGTTGCAGCTACGCGTGCTGAATTTTCAATAGCTTGTAAATCCCAACTAGCAGATTCTGCTAGCGGAATAGGACTTAAGGTTTTATATCCGTGAATAACGTCGAATCCTATTAATAAAGGAATTCCTAAACGTGTTTCTTCTACAGCAATACGTTGTACTTCTTTAACATTTCTGGTGCCTCGCACACTTAACATAGCGCCAACCCATCCTTTTCGTAGGTGTTCGTATTTTAATTTTGCTGAACCTGCTTCTGGGGTAGGTCCTGTTACATCCCAAAAACCATTATATAAATTCATTTGACCTACTTTTTCATCTAAGGTCATCTTTTGCATCAAAGAATCTACTCTTTGATCAATAGATAATATCTTAACCACTTCCATTTCTGAACCACTTTTTTTGTTTACTTGAAATCCAAAAAAACTAAACATAATAGCAGCAGCAATTATTATTTTATAGTGTCGTCTAATCATTGTTGTTTTTTTCGTTGGATTGTATTTGTAAAAGTATAATATTATTGTGTTCAGAATTGTACATAAATAATCAAAACCTGATATTTTTTTTTACAAAAGTGATAAATTTGACTTAAAAATGACAAAATAGTATCAGAGAACTTTTTGAATTCCGTTAAACTCTGCTCGAAATTCACTTGGTGTTGCATTCTTTATTTTTTTGAACATTCTGTTGAAATGTGCTAGATTATTAAAGCCACATTTATAAGCTATTTCTCCTACACTTAAGTCTGTTTCTAAAAGAAAACGGGTTGCATAACTAACGCGCGTACTGTTGGTAAAAGAAATAAACGTTTTACCTGTTCTGCTTTTAATAAATCTATTAAATGAAACAGGAGTCATGTTAATTAAAGCCGATATTTCATCCAGGGTAATCTTGCGATGGAAGTTGTTTTGAATATACTCGTAAATCTTTTTAATCTTATCACTATTTTCAAATTCATTGTAATTTGAAAAGGAAGTTGATAATAGTTTTTGGTTTCTTGAGTTAGATAGATCTTGTAGAATTGAGATGAACTCCAAAAAGTAGTCAATTCCTGATGTTTTAGGGAGTTCCAAAAGACGTGGCATGATTTCTTTTGTGATTTTTTCAGAAAATAAAATACCGTGAATAGATCTGTTTAACATATCTTTAATAGACTTAAACACTCTTCTAGATAAAAGTTTTTCATCAAGCAAATCATTGTGAATATGTATGGTAACTTCATGGATTTCTTTGTTTTTACAGTTGTGTAGTTCCCAGCAATGAGGTAGATTAGGTCCAACAAGAACTAATTCGTATGTGCCAATTTCTTCCATGTGATCACCAATTACTCTACGAACACCATTCCCTTTGTAAATAAAGTTTAATTCGTATTCTGGATGAAAGTGCAAGGGGAAATCAAATTCGTCTTTTACTCTATAATATACGAGGAAACTATCTGATTGTGATAGCTGTGTAATTTCTCTGTGAATATTTTTTTGCATAACTTATTGAGCTTGTTTTAACACATTTTTAAAAAAAATATACTGATATTTGATAAAATTGTATTAAATAATTGTTAAAATTGAGTATACATTTGTGCAAATAAAATGATTTTTTGGTTAAAAAAATGAAAATAACGTCAAGTGTTAGTTCTTTTTTTGACAATAATTGTCTTTAAAAATGCTTTTTTACCTAAAAAATAGCCTAATTAATTAACGAATATGAAAAACAATTTTTTAAAGAACTTTTTCCTAGTAATGTTGCTATCATCATTCAGTATATTGTATGCGCAAGACATAACAGGAACTGTTTCTGATGCCACTGGTCCAGTTCCAGGTGTAAATGTTACTGTAAAAGGAACAAGTAATGGAACCGCTACAGATTTTGATGGTAATTATACTATCAAAAATGTAAAACCAACCGATGTTTTAGTATACAGCTATGTCGGTTACAAATCTCAAGAGATTCTTGTTGGAGACAAGAAGACCATTAATGTTACGCTTGAAGAAGACCAAAATTCATTAGATGAGGTTGTCGTTGTGGGATATGGAGCTAAAAAGAAAAGTTTAGTGACTGGAGCTATATCAAGTGTAAACAGTGAAGACATTAAAAGTGTGTCTAACCAAAGAGTAGAGCAAGTTTTACAAGGACGAACTTCGGGGGTTACCGTTTCGTCGTCTTCTGGTTCACCAGGTTCTGGTGCACGTATTAGAATAAGAGGTACAGGATCAAGTGGAAATTCAGAGCCTCTGTTTATCGTTGATGGTATGAAAGTTTCTAATATTGATAACATTCCTCCGTCAGATATTGAAAATCTTGAAGTATTAAAGGATGCGGCATCTGCAGCAATCTATGGTACGGAAGGTGCTAATGGTGTAATTATCATTACTACCAAAAGAGGAAAAGGTAAAAATGTGAAAGTAAATTTTAATTCTCAACTTGGGTTTCAATTCCTAAATAGTGATATAGAATTAATGGATGCTTCTCAGTTTGTAACGTATATGAATGAAGCTGGTCTTACTTCTGTTGTCAATAATGGATATGATACAAACTGGATTGAAGAAGTGTTTGATACAGCTTTTATGCAGCGTTATGACGTAAGTTTGTCAGGTGAAGCAGCAGGAATTTCATATTATGCATCTATTGCACATACGGATCAAGATGGTATTGTGGCAAAAGAAAATTCGTCATTCAAAAGAACTGCACTACGTTTAAACCTCAAGAGTGATATCACTAAATGGTTAGAAGTTGGCGTAAGTGCAACTACTTCATTTATTAAAAGAAGAGGAGTTCAGGAAAATAATGATACAAGAGGTGTTATTCAAAATGCTTTGGTATTAGATCCATTAACACCAGTGGTGTATCCAGCAGGACAAGTGCCACAAGAAGTATTGGATAGAGCAGCAGATAATGGATTTCCTGATGTACCTGTGCTAAGAGATCGTAATGGAAGTGTATATGGATATCCAGCATACTCAACAGGAGAAACGTTAAATCCAGTTGCTTTTGCTGATGTAAACAGAACTTTAAATAGTAACAATCAATTCTTATCTACAATCTATGGAAAATTTACCATTTTAGAAGGGTTAAACTTTACCTCTAGATTTGGATATGAGTATGGAGATTTCTTGAATGAAAATACAGTAACTCCTTATTTTGTAGCTTCAGAGGCGCAAAATACAGCATACACAATGTCAGAATCGAGAGTTCGTACAAGACGTTGGTTGTGGGAAAACTTTGCTTCGTATACAAAATCGTTTGATAATCACAACTTCTCAGTGTTAGCAGGATATTCTGCGGAAGACTTTGAAGTGCCTACGGTTTCATCAAGAACTGGTTCGGCTGCAATTGGTGACTTTACAGGTTTTGATTTAGATTCACCAGGATTCATGGTTGATGATAGAACTGATAATATTGTTACTTTCAGAGATAACTTAGTATCAATGTATGGTAGATTATCGTATGATTATGCAGGAAAGTATTTATTTGAAGCTTCTTTCAGACGTGATCGTTCCGATAAATTCCCAACGGGGAACAAAGCAGGTAATTTCCCAGCATTCTCAGCTGGTTGGGTTGCTTCTAAAGAAGATTTTTGGAGTGATGATTCTTTTGTAGACTACTTTAAAATAAGAGGAAGTTGGGGACAAAATGGTAATAAAGCGAACTTAGCTGGAAACTCAGATATTATCAGTATTACAAGAAATATTAATGGATTGCCAATTGATTACTTAGGGCAAGGTGGAGCGCAAATTACTGGATTTGCAAACACGAACTTAGTTTGGGAAACATCTACGCAAACAAACTTTGGTATTGACTTAAGAGCGTTAGATAATAAACTACGTTTCTCTGTAGATTATTTTAAGAAAACGACAGAAGACTTAATTGTATCTGACGGTAGTTTAATAACGCCTGGTTCTGCTGGATTTACATCTAACGAATTTAATGCAGGTACGATTGTAAATAAAGGTCTTGAATTTGAGATCGGATATGCTAACAATGATAGAGAATTCAAATATCAAATCAACGCTAACTTATCTACTTTAGATAACGAAGTAACAGAAATCTTATTCTTGCCACAAGGAACATCAATTAGAGGAGCAGGAGCACCACAAAATGATGACGGAATTACAAGGTTTACAGAAGGATTGCCAGCATGGTATTTCTTCGGATATCAAACAAATGGTGTAGATCCAGCAACTGGAGAATTACGTAGAGTAGATACAGATGGTGATGGAAACATTACAAACGCTGATAAAACATTTATCGGTTCGCCACATCCAGATGTATTATTTGGAGGAAACATATCTTTCCAATACAAAGCGTTCGATTTTAACTTACAATACCAAGGAAGTCTTGGAAACGATATTTTTACATCGTACAACCAACCTTCTAGACCTATCACTAATAAACCAGTACATTATTTCGATGAAAGATGGTCAAACCCTGGTGATAATGCAACCTTCCCATCAGCAGCGACAATTACAGATGCGTATGATACTGACTTAATGGTAGAAGATGGTTCGTACATGAGAATTAAGCAAATTCAGCTAGGATATACATTGCCTCAACGCCTGTCTGAAAAATTGCATGTAAATAATCTAAGATTATACGTATCTTTAGATGACTACTTTACCTTTACTAAATTTAGAGGATTAGACCCTGAAATTGGAAACTTTGGATTTAATGATATCGGAGTAGATAGAGGATATTACCCAACCGCTGCAAGAATGATCTTTGGGTTGGCTTTAGACTTTTAATCAAAAAAACTTTTTGAAAATGAAAAAAAACATTTTTTTAACAGCCTTAGTAGTATTTTTAGGATTCATGGCATGTAGTGATGATTTCACAACAAACCCACCTGAAAATGTAGAAGACCTTGAAACGTTCTTCCAAGATGAAGATAACGTAGAAGCTGCAGTCATTGGAATATATGACTTATTACATTTAAACTACAGTAGAGACTGGCATAGTGCTTTTCTAGTAAAATTATTGCCAGGAGACGATGCAAATGCAGCTGGTGGTAACTCAAGCGACCAGCCACAGTTACAAGATATTGATGATTATACTAATATTTCAACGGCAAATGGATCCATTGAAAGTGTTTGGAATAATTTTTATTCAACAATTGCACTTGCAAATCTAGTCATTGAAAGTTTAAATGAAAGTACTTTAAGTAATAAAGATAGAGCTACAGCTGAAGCTAAATTTATTAGAGCATGGTGCTATTTCGAACTTACAACCATGTTTGGAGATGTTCCATTACGTTTAACGCTTCCTCAAGGAGCAGCAGATTTTGGATTAGCTAAATCGTCAAGAGCAGATATTTATGTGCAAGTAGAGGCAGACTTGACAGATGCAATTGCAAACTTACCAGAAAAAACAGCATTAGCTGACGAGTTTAGATTCTCTAAAGGAGCAGCAGAAGCATTAATGGGTAAGGTATTAGTTTTTCAAGAAAAATATTCTGAGTCAATCCCTTACTTTGAGTCTGTTATTGGAAATGCGGCGCACGACCTAGAGCCAGATGTAGCAGATGTTTGGTCAATTAATTCAGAATTTGGAGTAGAATCATTAGTAGAGCTAGGATTTGTGTCAACTTCTGGAAGAGATTGGGGTAATGTTGCCTGGGGAGGAAGAAACGAAAGTAACTTACACATTCAGTTAATGGGACCTAGAGGTGACGGAATTTTTGACGTAACTGGAACAGGTTTATTAAACGGATGGGGATTCAACTTACCAACAGCAAAACTAGTAAATGCATTTGACGCAGCCGGAGATACACAACGTAAATCAGCTACCTTACTTACAGAAGCAGAATTAATTGCTGCTGGAGGAGGAGTTGATCCAACGAGTGCTACTGGTGGTGTTATTTGGGATTACGAAGGCGCTATCAGAATGAAGTATGCTACCAGATCGGAAGATACGAGTGATGGCGGTGTACGTGAATTAAACTACAGTACAAACTTTAGAGTGTTCCGTTATGCAGAAGTATTGTTATTAGCTGCTGAAGCGTATAACAAAGTAGGACAAGATGGAAGTGCTCGTACAGAATTGAATAAAATTAGAAGCAGATCAGGATTGGCTGATGTAAGTACATCGCTTTCTGGAACAGATTTATTTGAAGCTATTGTGCAAGAAAAGTTTTTAGAATTAGCGCATGAAGGACAACGTTTCTGGGATTTAGTACGTTGGGGAAGAGCTGCTACAGAATTAGCAGGTACAGGATACGCTCCTAAGAATGATTTATTCCCAATTCCTATCACAGAAATTGACAAAAACGGAGAGTTAACAGTAGCTGATCAAAATCCTGGATACTAATTCAAGGACGAAGATAACGTTATTTTATATTCAAAATTACTATTTGAATTGCTTGTAACAAAGCAGTATGTAACCATGCTGCTTTGTTATTTTAATGAAAACTCAATTTTAAAAAGTGCATTCTTGAATTCCATTCTCGTTTCACTTTTTAAATTATACAACAAACCAACATACCTCACTAATGAAAAGACTGAGCAGCGCTTTTATCGTTATTCTTCTCATATTTGGTTGTGCAAAAAAGGACAACGACATAGTTGTTAATGAAGTACTTTTTACAAAGTTAGAAGCACAAAACACAAAGGTCTTTTTTAATAATACACTAGTAGAAACCGATTCACTCAACTATTTTAAATACACATCTATTTACATGGGCGGCGGTATTTCTGTAGGTGATATCAATAATGACGGCTTGGTAGATCTTTTCTTTACAGGAAATCAAGTTGAAAACAAATTATACCTAAACAAAGGCAATATAACCTTTGAAGATATTTCTTCACAAAGTAATACACAAGGAGACAGTCGTTGGTACACAGGAACTACTATGGTAGATGTCAATAATGATGGATATTTAGATATTTACTGTTCGGTAGCTGGTAAAAGTGGCAACAAAAAGAATCAACTATTTCTAAACAACAAAGACAACACATTCACAGAAGCAGCCGAAAAATACGGTATTGCAGATGAGGGAAACTCTATTCAAGCTACTTTTTTTGATTATGACAATGATGGCGATTTGGATATGTATTTAGCAAACTATCCAATATCACATCCTTCTACTCCCAATATGATTTATAAAAATCGCATGGACAATGTCAATGACCTTGAATCTGATAAACTATACAGAAACGATGGCGATATTTTTACCGATGTGTCGGAAGAAGCTGGCGTAAAAAACTATAGTTTCTCTATTGGTATTGCTGCTGCAGATATAAACAACGATGGTTGGCTCGATTTGTATGTTTCAAACGATTATAGTATTCCTGACTTTATGTACATCAACAATCAGGATGGAACGTTTAAAGAAGTCATCAAAGAAGCTACGAATCAAACAGCATTTTACGGAATGGGCGTTGATATAGCGGATATTAACAATGATGGTTTCTTAGACATCTTTCAAGCAGATATGGATGCTGATAGTAATCGCCGATCAAAAGCAAACATGGCAAGCATGAATCCGCGTTTGTTTTATGAAACAGTATTATACGGATTTCATTATCAATACATGCACAATTGTTTGCAACTTAACTCCGGATACATGGAGAATGGTGTGCCAAAATTCTCTAACATTTCTCGCCTAACAGGAACTTCTTCTACCGATTGGAGTTGGGCGCCATTATTTGCAGACTTCGATAACGATTCACACAAAGACTTGTTTGTAAGCAATGGAACACGAAAAGAAATCAATAACAAAGATTTCTTCAAAAAAATAGGCAAAAAGGAATACGACAAACTCTCACTGGTTGAAAAAAGTAAACAAATTCCGAGTGAAAAAATAGACAACTTCATGTTCAAAAATTTGGGCGGACTGGAATTTAAAAAAGTCAATCAAGATTGGGGAATTCAACACAAAGGGTTTTCAAATGGTGCAGTTTATGCAGATTTAGACAATGATGGCGATTTAGAAATCATTCTCAACAATATTGATGAAGAAGCAGTTATTTTTCAAAACAATACTTCCAATAATTACTTAAAAATACAGTTCAAGGGAACCATTACAAATCAGCACGGACTAGGTTCACGAGCTATTGTATATGCAGATGGAAAACAACAAATACAAGAGCTAACCTTAACACGCGGTTTTCAATCATCAGTAGCGCCAGAATTGCATTTTGGACTAGATCAAACAACTAAAATAGACAGTGTGCAGATCATCTGGAACGATGGAAAAACTAGTACACAAAAAGACATTACAGCCAATCAAACGTTAGTTGTAAAATATGATGAGGCTGCCCCTAAAACCCAACACCCAATACCTGCTACAGCAAGCGGAGTCGAGATGCAAACACTATTCACAACCAATACAACACTATCCAAAAGCATCAAACATCGCGAAAACGATTATGACGATTTTGCTACACAAGTATTATTGCCACACAAAATGTCTACACTCGGACCAGCCGCTGCTAAGGCAGATGTTAACAAAGACGGCTTAGAAGATATCTTTGTAGGTGGTTCGTTTGGATTGGTTTCTTCCTTGTATTTACAAACTGAAGATGGCTTTGAACCACAAAAAACAACCGCTTTTGATGCTGATAAAATCTCAGAAGATACAGGTGCTTTATTCTATGATTTTGATCAAGATGGCGATCAAGATTTATATGTGGTAAGTGGTGGATATGAATTTGCTGAAAATTCTATTTTTCTCAAAGATCGTTTATACATTAATGACGGAACGGGACAGTTTCAAAAAGACGAAAAAGCAATTCCTGCAAATGCTATCAGTGGTTCACGTGCATACGCTTTGGACTACAACAAAGATGGAAAGCAAGATATTTTAGTGTTAGGAAGGCAAACGCCAGGAAAATATCCATATCCAACCTCTAGTTACATTTTAGAAAATATTTCGAATTCAGAGAAGCTGAAATTTGAAGATAATACTGAAAATTTTGCACCTTCTTTACAAGGAATCGGAATGGCAACAAGCGCTATTATTAGTGATTTTAATAATGACTCTTGGGAAGATATTATTTTGGTGGGAGAATGGATGCCTGTGACAATCTTACAAAACAATCAAGGTGTTTTTGAAAATGTTACTGAAAAGATGCAACTTCAAGAAACCACAGGTTGGTGGTGGAGCATCAATCAAGGTGATTTTGATAACGATGGTGATCTAGATTATTTGATTGGAAACAATGGTTTAAACTATAAATATAAAGCTACCGAAGACGAAACTTTTGATATTTATATGGAAGATTTTGATAAAAATCAAAAAGAAGATATTGTCTTAAGTTACTATGATGATGGAGAACAATATCCTCTGCGTGGACGTCAATGTTCTTCACAGCAAGTCCCAGGAATCAAACAAAAATTTAAAAACTACGACGAATTTTCAACAGCAACGCTTATCGATGTATATGGAAAGAAAAATTTGGAAAATGCGTTGCACTATCAAATAAAATCATTTGCAAGTATCTATCTGGAAAATACAGGCAATGGATTTAAAATTCATGAGTTGCCGATGCAAACGCAGTTATCTAGCATTAATCAAATTCTGATTGACGATTATGACAAAGATGGATATTTAGATGCGCTAATTGCAGGAAACTTATACAATTCGGAAGTAGAAACACCAAGAAACGATGCGAGTTATGGAGCATTCTTAAAAGGAGATGGAAAAGGAAATTTTCAACCAATGCCAGCTACACAAAGTGGATTTTATACCACAGGAGATGTGAAAGATTTACAACAAATAACCATCGGAAATCAATCATACATTCTTTCAATAAAGAATAATGACTTTATACAATTTATCAAACATAATAACTAAAATACATATGTTGAAGTACTACTAAAAGGAGTACACAAAACACATTTTTACACCTAACATGTATATGAAAAAAATAACTTTATTTGTGCTGCTCATCGCACTCATGAGTTGCAAAACAAATGACACTACACCAACCAAAGAACTCATCGCAGAATTAGAATACAAAATACCAGCCAAACTAGGCGAAGGTGCTTTTTGGGATTATAAAAATGATGTCTTGTATTGGATAGATATTATTGGAGAATCATTGCATATATATTCTCCTAAAGACAAAACCGATAAGGAAATAAAAATGCCAGCTCCAATAGGGACTGTCGTGCCTTCTGAAGAAGAAAACAAAGTCATTGTGGCGTTGAATGATGGAGTATATGTGGTAGATATAACAACAGAAGACATTACAAAACTAACGGATGTAGAAGCAGAAAATAAAGGAACACGATTAAACGATGGAAAATGTGATCCAAATGGAAACTTGTGGATAGGTTCTATGGATTACTCTCAAACAAATCCTGGAGGAGGTTTATACAAAGTTGACGCGAGTGGAAAAACGGATAAAATGCTTGGAAATATTACCATTTCTAATGGAATTGTTTGGTCTAAAGACAATAAAACGATGTACTATATTGACACGCCAACAACAAATATCAGAGCTTATGATTTTGATGAAACAACCAACACGATTTCTAATGAAAGAGTGGTGGTTACTATTCCAAAAGAAGAAGGTTTTCCGGATGGAATGGCAATAGATGAAAACGATATGCTTTGGGTTGGTTTATGGAATGGAAACTGTATTGCTAACTACAACCCGCAAACAGGAAAACTCATCCAAAAAATAAAAGTACCAGCACACAATGTAACTTCTTGTGCGTTTGGAGGGGAAGACTTGGACATTCTCTACATCACTACAGCGAGTTTAGACATGACCGATGCCGAAAAAAAACAATATCCTATGGCAGGTTCATTATTCAAGATAAAATTAAAAACTAAAGGTGTACACAGTGCTTTTTTTAAAAAGCCAGTCATAAATACAATTCCAAAAGATGAAGAATAAACACAACACAAGCATGAAAAAAATATATGTATTCATCTGTATGCTTGTATGTGTACTAATGGCTTGTAAAAAAGAGCAACAGCCAACAAATGAGCTTGAAACGGAGGTGTCAGAACTACTTTCTAAAATGACACTAGATGAAAAAATTGGACAACTAAACTTACGTGGAACATCAAGTAGGGTAAAAGGGCAATTGCCAGATTCTTTAAAACAAGCCGTTCGCGATGGAAAAATTGGCGCTTTTTTAAATGTTACCAACACGGAACATGTAGACGAACTACAGCGTATTGCCGTAGAAGAAAGTCCAAACAAAATTCCATTAATCTTTGCTCGCGATGTAATTCATGGATACAAAACCATATTTCCAATTCCGTTAGGAATGGCAGCAAGTTGGGATGCACAAGTTGCCAAAAACTCATCTCGAGTAGCAGCCATAGAAGCTTCTTCTTTTGGAATACGTTGGACGTTTGCACCAATGTTAGACATTGCTAGAGACAGTCGTTGGGGACGAATTGCAGAATCGCCAGGAGAAGATCCATTTTTAGCTTCCAACCTAACAAAAGCCTATGTAGAAGGTTTTCAAGGAGATAGTTTAAACGATCCTACCAGTATGATTGCCTGTGCAAAGCA
Organism: Kordia sp.; assembly: GCF_022447245.1. Taxonomy (GTDB): domain Bacteria; phylum Bacteroidota; class Bacteroidia; order Flavobacteriales; family Flavobacteriaceae; genus Kordia. The sequence continues at coordinate 46,870 of NZ_JAKVBC010000027.1, forward strand.
CTTCATTGGATATGGAGCTGCTATCGGAGGACGCGATTACAATACAGCAATCATTAGTGATGCACAATTACACAATATTTACTTACCACCATTCAAATCTGCAGTAGATGCAGGTTCGCAGACATTAATGACTTCTTTTAATGAAATGAACGGAATTCCTGCTTCAGGAGATCGAAGAATGTTAACAACAGTATTGCGTGAAGAATTTGGTTTCGATGGTTTTGTAGTATCTGATTGGGAATCTGTTGAAGAAATGATTCCACACGGATTCGCAACTGACTTAAAACATGCTGCAGAACTTTCTTTAAACGCAGGATTAAACATGGAAATGACCAGTAAAGCCTTTGAAAAGTATACCAAAAATTTATTAAAAGAAGGAAAAATAACGGAAACACAAATCAATAGTCTAGTTGCCGATATTTTACGAGTGAAACTAAGAATGGGTTTGTTTGAAAAACCGTATCGTGTAGACAAAAGCGATAATTTATATGCAGATGCGCATTTACAAATGGCAAAAGAAGCTGCTATTGAAAGTTCTGTATTATTAAAAAATAAAAACAATGTATTGCCAATAACTACAAGAAAGAAAATTGCGGTTATCGGACCTTTGGCAGACAAACCAAGAGAGCAACTCGGTACATGGACGTTTGATGGTGATGGAACATATACCAAAACACCAATCAACGCATTTCAAAGCAATAATGTAAACTACAACTTTGTAGAAGGTTTATCATACAGTAGAGACAAATCTACTAAAGATTTTTCAAAAGCTGTTGCCGCTGCTAAAAACTCAGATGTGATTGTATTTATTGGAGGAGAAGAAGCCATTCTCTCTGGAGAGGCACACAGCAGAGCAAATATCAATCTGCCTGGAGCACAAGAACAACTGATCAAAGAATTGGCAAAAACTGGAAAGCCAATTGTGTTAATCATCATGGCAGGAAGACCCATTACGCTGGGAAATATTTTAAAGGATGTAGATGCTGTTTTAATGACATGGCATCCCGGAACCATGGGAGGACCAGCCATTCACGATATGATTTTTGGTATTGCAGAACCCAAAGGAAGATTGCCCGTAACATGGCCAAAAGTAGCTGGGCAATTGCCACTATTCTATAATCATAAAAACACAGGAAGACCTGTAATTCCAGAAGAATTTGTGCAAATGGACAGCATTCCAATTGGCGCATGGCAAAGTTCTTTAGGGAATACAACACACTATTTAGATGTTGGATACTTACCACAATATCCGTTTGGCTACGGTTTGGGATATACCAAATTTGTATACAGTAAAACGGCTGTATCAAGCAGTACAATTACTAAAAATAATGATATTATGGTAAAAGTAATAGTGACAAATGTAGGAGAGCGAAAAGGAACAGATATTGTGCAACTGTATGTGCAAGATGTAGTTGGACGGATTACCAGACCTGTAAGAGAATTAAAAGGATACCAAAAAGTAACACTTGAGCCAAATGAGCAAAAAGAGGTCACATTTACATTGTCATTAGACGATTTAAAATACTATGACAATCAAGAAAAACTGAATGTAGAAAAAGGAGAGTTCAAGGTGTGGATTGGTCAAAATTCAGCAGTAGGAATAAGCGCAAAATTCAGCTATGAATAAACTATTTGTCATCATGGGTGTAAGCGGTTGCGGAAAAACCACTGTTGGAAAACTACTTGCTTCCAAAGCAGGAATTCCATTTGTAGATGCAGATGCGTTTCATCCTAAAGAAAACATACAAAAGATGACAAATGGTATTGCATTAACGGATATTGATAGAAAACCTTGGCTAGAAAATTTGAATAGAGAACTTCAACAAAAATCCCAAACAACAGGAGCAGTATTGGCGTGTTCAGCATTAAAAGAAACTTACAGAACAATGTTGTCAAAAGACATCGAAAGTCTACAATGGATTTACCTAAAAGGTGATTATGAATTGATTCAAAAACGCATGCAGCAACGCGTACAACACTTTATGGATGTCAATTTATTGCAATCGCAGTTTGATACTTTAGAAGAACCAACTTACGGAATACATTTGTCAATCAATAATTCACCAATAAAAATAGTAACACAAATACTAAACAAAACAGCACAACCATCATGAAAGCTTCTTTTGGAATCGTAGGGTTAGGCGTCATGGGAAAAAGTATTGCGATCAATGCTTTGAATCATGATATTTCTGTTGCTGTCTTCAATAGAGAAACACAACATGAAGTTAATGTCGCTGGACAATTTGCGGAAGCACATGCAGATAAGAAAGTACAAGGGTTCTCAAAAATGCGTGAATTTGTCAAAGCCTTAGAAACGCCTCGCAAAATTTTATTGATTGTCAATGCAGGAAATCCAGTAGATCATGTCATTCATGCTTTACTTCCATATCTCTCAGCAGAAGATATCATTTTAGATGGCGGAAACTCTCATTATGAAGATACAAATAGAAGAATTTCTTTCTTACAGACTAAAAACATACACTTTTTAGGAGTTGGAATTTCAGGAGGAGAAGAAGGCGCTTTAAAAGGTCCGTCACTAATGCCCGGAGGCGATCGTGAAAGCTATAAAAGGGTAGCCAATGTGTTGGAAACAATTGCAGCAAAAGATGCCAATGGAAATCCGTGCTGTGGCTATATTGGAGCGCAAGGCGCAGGGCATTTTGTAAAAATGGTACACAATGGTATCGAATATGGAGATATGCAATTGTTGGCAGAATTCTATGAAATTTTATCCAGAAGCAAAACGTATGAAGAAATTACTGCGATATTCAACAAGTGGAATCAAACAGAATTGTCGAGTTACTTATTGGAAATTACAGCGCAAATTCTAAATACAAAAGATAGTGGTGAATATGTACTTGATACTATTTTGGACAAAGCAGGAAACAAAGGAACAGGTTCTTGGTCTAGCAAGACTGCGTTAGAATTAGGAATTCCAACAACAATTAAAACAGCTGCTGTATATGCACGATACATATCATCCTTTAAACAAAAAAGACAACAACTAGCCATCAGTACAACTAAAGATACAATTGATGCTGTAGATGTGGAAACACTAAAAGAAGCTTACTGTTTTGCCAGAATGCTCAACTTACATCAAGGATTTGATTTATTAAAAGCAGCTTCGGAACACTACGAATGGCAATTAGATTTTGCTGATATCTGTAGAATTTGGTCCAATGGCTGTATCATCAAATCAGCACTTTTACAGCAAAGTATAGAAGTTTTTAAGCAACACGATTCGTTATTAGATGCAATCACAATCACACAAAAACTGGCACAACAAGAAACAAAAACTAAAGAACTCTTGAAGTATGCGTTGGATCATCGTTTGAATGTTCCATGCATTTCTGAAGCCTATTCGTATTGGATTATGATGACTACCGAACGTACATCTGCCAATATGATACAGGCACAACGCGATTTCTTTGGAGCGCATACTTTTCAAAAAGTAGGCGATGCTTCAGGACAAAAGTTTCACTATAACTGGAAAACACTATGATGGAATTAGCCAAAGAAAATATAATACTTGACATTCCAGTATTGCTATCCGTTTTAGGAGGAATTGCCGTATTGTTAGTGCTTATATTACGATTCAAAATACAAGCTTTTATTGCGTTATTGATTGCTAGCATTACAGTTGGAATTCTTGCGGGAATATCACCAATGGCAATCATCACTACCATAAAAATGGGAATGGCAGATACGCTTGGTTTTGTAGCCTTAGTTATAGGTTTGGGCGCTATATTTGGTTCCGTTCTTGAATATTCTGGAGGAGCAGAAGCCTTGGCCAGATTTATGCTAAAAAAGTTTGGAGAAAAACAAGCCTCTTGGGCACTCATGATTACTGGATTTTTAGTAGCAATTCCTGTGTTTTTTGATGTAGCCTTTATCATTTTAGTGCCAATTATTTATTCGCTTCAACGCAGCACAAAAAAATCATTACTACTGTATGCAATTCCGCTTTTAGCAGGATTGGCCATTACACATTCGTTTATTCCACCAACACCAGGACCCATTGCCGTTTCAGATATTTTAGGAGCAGATTTAGGCTGGGTAATTTTGTTTGGATTTATTGTGGGAGTTCCAACAGCTGTAGTTTGTGGACCAATATTTGCCAAATACATTGCGCAAAAAATACACGTAGATGCACCAGAAACAACAACAGAAACCATAAAGAATCACGATTATCCTGCAATTGGATTAATTCTAGCAATTATTGGAATTCCAATTTTTTTGATTGTGTGCAATACTATTATCAACAGTCCTTTGGTTAGTAATGATCTTATTTCGGAAGATGTAAAAGAATGGATTGGTTTGATTGGAAATCCAATTGTAGCTCTAATCATTGCAAATTTAATTGCTTGGTATGTATTGGGAATTCGACGAAAAGTGACGAAGAAAAAACTACTTGATATTACGTCTGCTTCTATGGGACCCACAGGAATTATTATTTTACTAACTGGAGCAGGAGGTGTTTTTAAGCAAATGCTTGTGGCTACTGAAACAGGTAAAATGTTAGCCGTATATTTTGCAGAAATGGGCATTCCAATTATTATCTTCGGGTTTTTTATTGCAGTATTGGTTCGAATTTTACAAGGCTCGGCAACAGTAGCCATGATTACCGCAGCAGGAATCACAGCACCATTAGTTATGGCACAAGTTGATATTACTGCTATTGATAAGGCTTTACTTGTAATTGCAATCGCCTCTGGCGCTTCGATCATGTCACACGTAAATGATAGTGGATTTTGGTTGGTGAGTAAATATTTGGGAATTACCGAAAAACAAACCTTTCAAAGCTGGACAGTGATGACCACAATTTTAGCTTTAACAAGTTTTATACTAGTGACCATATTATCAATCATATTATAAAAAATAAAAAGACTTTATATGTCAACACAAACTAAATTAACCGTTAAAGAAAAAATAGGATACGCATTAGGTGATACGGCAGCAAATATTGCATGGCGAACTATCGGTCCTTTTTTACCAATCTTCTATACAGATGTTTTTGGTTTAGAAGCGGCTGTAGCTGCGACACTTTTATTTGTAATTCGTTTGGGAGATGGTGTAACGGACTTGATCATGGGAAACATTGCAGATCGTACCAAAAGTAAATATGGAAAGTTTCGCCCGTGGTTGTTGTGGACAGCTTTACCGTTTGGAGTTGCACTCGTATTGCAATTTACTACACCCGATTTAGGTTTGACAGGAAAGATTATTTGGGCGTATGGAACTTCTATATTTTATACACTCACATATACCGCTAATAATGTTCCATACTCAGCGTTAATGGGCGTTATGACAAGTGATGTAAAAGAACGTACTGAACTTTCTTCCTATCGTTTCTTTGGTGCATATTTTGGTGGAGTTATTGCGACGATTGGTGTTATTGCTTTGGTAGATTATTTAGGAAATGGCAATGAAGATTTAGGCTATCAATATACGATGTATGTATTGGCTTTTATTTTAGCGGGATTTTCATTAATTACATTTTATACAACACGCGAACGTATACCAGCCTTAGTAACAAACGATATAAAGGAAGATTATAAAGACTTGATAAAAAACAAAGCATGGTTCATTTTATTATTTATCGGTTTTGTATTTGTAACCTACAATGTGATTAAGCAAAGTGCGACCATGTATTATTTTTCACATTATGTAAATGATGAAGGAAATTTATTTGGAAGTCTGACTGCTTGGGGCGGAAAAAATGGCCTGGCAGGATTGTATTTGTTATCATTACTCGTTATCTCAATGATCTCTACCATATTTGCTCCCGCACTAACACAAAAATTTGGAAAAGTAAAGCTGTTTATTTTGAGTATTTTGTTTTCTGCAATTACAGCAGGCGCTATGTATTGGCTAGAACCAAATCAGGTTGGAACAATTTTTATTTTGGGAATTATCTCTGAATTTGGAGCAGGTTTGATGCCTGTATTGTTCTTTGCTATGTTAGGCGATGCTGCCGATTACTCGGAATACAAAAACGGACGTCGTGCAACAGGATTGGTATTTTCTGCAGGAACTTTTGCGATGAAATTTGGAGGTGGAATGGCAGGATTCCTCACATTAATGATTCTAAATTGGTATAATTACGATGGAGAAGCAGCAGTGAAAACTTCAGAAATGTTAGAAGGGATCAAGCTAAACATGAGTATTGTACCAGCTGTATTTGTCCTTGTAGGAGTAGTTGCTTTGTGGTTTTATCCGTTAACATCAAAAAAGATGAAAGAGATTGAAGCTATTTTAGCAGAAAGTCGTGCAGTTAAGAATGCTATAAAGTAAACTACTTTAGTTTTTAGTTTTTTGAAAGCGCCAGCAAACCTAGTATTGGTCCTAAAACTAACATTGCAAAGATTGTTGCTGAGTTTGTAGTTGTTCTTAAGGTATCAATCAGTAGAATGCTAATTATGGAAATAAAGTAACCAATACAGTTGACAATAGTCAATGCTGTGCCTTTTAGTTCTACCGGAGCGTTTTTGGCAACTAAGGTTGAAAAAAGTGGCGAATCTGCAATGACGACCATTCCCCAAAAAAGTAAAAAGAAAATAAATACACTAGGAGAATTGACCATAAATAGTATCGGAGAAATCAAACAGCAGATACAAGACAATAACAAGGCTATAAAAGCGACTCGTTTTACGCCTATTTTTTGTGCAATATAACCGCTAAATACACAGGCAAAGCCACCAATTCCTATAATTGTGAATGACAATATGGGAACATTAAACGAAGTTTCAGGATGTAATTTACCGTACATTTGAAGTATTAGTGGAACAAATGCCCAGAACGCATACAACTCCCACATGTGTCCAAAATAACCAAAAGCAGCTGTTCTAAAATTTTGTTGTTTAAAAATAGTAGGAATCGCAGCAAGATTTATCTTTTGTGAAGGCTTTCTAAACGGACCATTTGGAACAAAACAAAGCATTAAAATTCCTCCTAAAGTAGCTAAAGAAGAAGTAGCAATCAATACAAATTCCCAAGAAAGATTTCCTTTAATTTCTTTGAGTAAATGTGGAAAAGCAGTTCCAATGACCAAAGCACCAACTAAGAAACCAAGTGATTTCCCAAGACCTTTCTCATAATAATCAGCAGCTATTTTCATTCCCACTGGGTAAATTCCTGCTAAGAAAAAACCTGTAAAAAAGCGAAATACAAGAATACTTACATAGTTGTTTCCTTCCCAAATAAGTAATATGTTGAACAGCGCACCAAACAATGCACACATAAAGAAAACTTTGGAGGGCGAAAAACGATCTGCCACTGATAAAATGGCAAAAATGAGTGTTCCTGTAATAAAGCCAAATTGAAGTATGGAAGTTAGTTGTCCTAACGCACTTTCTTGCAATAAAAAATGTAGTTTCAATTCATGCATAACACCATTTCCTGCAAACCATAATGAGGTACAAAAGAACTGAGATAAGACGATAACGGGTAGTATAAATTTTGGAGGATTCATTAATAAGTCCGTTAGTTTTTCATCAAAGAAATTGCTTTCGAAACGCTTTCTGTGGGTAATTTACAAGCTCTATTTACACATACATAAATCAAAGTTTTGTCTTCATAAAAACGATTTTGAAGCAACGGCAATGTACTTTCTGTTGTACTTCCGCAAAGAATAATATTAGGTAAAAAGTTTTGATGTAATTCTTTAGCTTTCGCAATGGCGTCTTTCCCATTTATAACAACTTCGTAATAGGGTTTTGATATATTCAAGTATAATTGTAACCAGTTGGCATGTAAATATGGATACGTAATCGCATCGGGCAATACACGTTGTAACATTTTTTTACTTTTCGATAAGAAATCTTCGTTTCCAAAATAATGTCCTAGTTGAAATAAATTATGACTCATGACAGCGTTTCCAGAAGGCATGACACCATCTTCTACATCAATTTCCTTAAAGTTTAATGCTGTGTCTGAAGTTTCTGAAAAAGCAAAAAGTTCCTTTTCAGAATCGTAAAAATGAGCAAGTGTATATTCGGTTAATGACTTCGCATGGTGTAGCCATTGTTCATCAAATGTAATTTGGTATACCGCTAGATACGCATCTATTAAGTAGGCATAATCTTCTAAGTATCCTTTTAGATTTTCATTTTCTAAGCTTCGAAGCAAGTTCCAATCATTTTTGACTAACTTCTTTTTGATTGAATTTGCTGTATGAATAGCTTTTGTTTTAAGATTTTCATCTCCAAAAACCTTGTATGCATCTACATAGGCTTTTAACATCAAAGCATTCCAAGAAGTAATCACTTTGGTATCTGTTTCAGGAGCTACTCTATGTTTTCTTTCTTTTAAAAGAATCGTTTTCCATTGCGTTACTTTTTCATGTAATTCTGAAAGCGATAACTCATATTTCTTAATAAAATCAGCATCTACATGTTTCTTAATTAATACATGTTTTCCTTCTTCAGTAGTTTGAGTTTGATCAATTCCGAAATAATCAGCAAACAATGCAAAATCTTCTTTGATCAATTCTTTTAATTCTTCTTTCTCCCAAACATAATATGCACCTTCTTCCATTTCACCTTTTTCATTTCTACTATCTGCATTTAATGACGCATATAATAAATGATCTTTGCGAGTTAGTTGTTTTTCAACAAAATTGAGTGTTTGGTATACTGCATTTTTATAAGTGTCATTTTTGTGAATTTGATACGCAGATGAAAACAAAGAAATCAATTGCGCATTGTCGTACAGCATTTTTTCAAAATGCGGAATGTTCCAATCTTTATCTGTGGTATAACGTGCAAATCCGCCTTCTAAATGATCCGCTAGTCCACGATTAGCAATATTTTTAAGTGTTTTATTCACATGAAACATTAGCGCTTCACTTTTCTTAATTGTTGTATATCGAAGTAGAAAATTGTAATTGCTCGGTCTTGGGAATTTTTCGTTTTCTTTCAATCCACCAGCATCCATATCAAAATGTTTTTTCCAAGTATTGATAATACTATCTGTAGAAATTTTTGAAAGATTTACATCTGTATCAGAAGCAAAAGTTTGCAATGCGTTTATGCGTTGCACTTGTGCTTTAGCGAATTCGGCTGTTTTTTCAGGATTTTCTTTGTGAATTTTGACAATTTGTTTCAAAGAATTCATCCAGTTTTCTTTGGTAAAATACGTTCCGCCCCAAACAGGTTCGCCATTAGGAAGCGTAATGCAGTTTAATGGCCAGCCTGCATTTCCGGTCATTAATTGCACTGCTTTAATATAGGTTTTGTCAATATCAGGATGTTCTTCACGATCTACTTTTACATTGATAAAGTTTTCGTTCATGAATTTGGCGACCGTTTCATCTTTGAAGGTTTCTTTTTCCATGACATGGCACCAATGGCAAGAACCATAGCAAATAGAGAATAAGATAAGTTTATGTTCTTTTTCAGCTTTCGCTAGAATTTCCTCACTCCAAGGTTGCCAATCTACAGGATTGTGCGAATGTTGTAACAAATACGGGCTCGATTCATTGACAAGTGCATTGGTGTATTTGTGTGTTTCTTTTGTAGTTTTTGAACAAGAATTCAACACTAAAAAAATAAGGAGGAAAAATATTTGAAAAATGCGCATGAAAAGCTTTTTCTCAAATATAAATATAGTCGTGAATAGAAGCAAAAAATGTATGAGGAAAGTAATTTAGAATATAGCTAAATCATTTTTTGTAGCTTTTTTGCAAATACATTGCAGATTCAATACTAGCATTGGAATTTGCACTCAATCTACTATCATTATCTGCTTTAGGCAATGTTGAAGTAAAAAGAGCAATTCAATATATGTTGTTTCCGGAAGGAATTGAGTATGACTTTAAAAATCATCAATTTCGAACTTTTCGAATCAATTCTATATTTTTAACAATCTTAAGTATATCAAAGGATTTGATCGGAAATAAAAAAGAGAATTACCATAATTTCTATGATAATTCTCTCGAAGTGGAGTCGCCGAGAATCGAACTCGGGTCCAAACAAGCAATTCAAATGCTTTCTACACGCTTAGTTCTTGTTTTATTTTCGACTAATAGCTGACCAAAAACCGCCCACTACTAGCTTAGCTTCTTAATTGTAAAAACTGTAGCGAAGCTATACAGTTTCGATGTTGACTTTTATGGTATCTCAAAATCGGTCGCCATCAACAAGGGCTACTGGGAGATATTCAGCTTTTCCATCTTATGGAAACGTGGCTTATCTTACTATAATTCGGATTAGGCAGCTAAAGCGTAGTTATTTTCGCCATTTAAAAAGTGTGAAATATGAGATTTACGAGCTATGTCTCAGCGCTCGACGTGCTTACACTTCAATTCGACTCGCTGTCAAAACCAGTCGACCCCAAAATGTTTAAGAACTTTTACTTTTTAAATCGTAAAAGGACAGCAAAAATAACACAATTTTTAATAGTTTTGTGTTTTTTGTTCCAAATACTACTATTTTAGAACAAAAAATATACCAAACTAAATCGTGTCAGTCGTTAATATTACTGATTATTAAAAGAAAAACGCCTATGAAATTCGCTATCATCAAAGAACGTAAAAATCCACCAGACAGACGTGTTGTATTCTCACCAGAGAAACTTGCAGAAGCCAAAAGACAATTTCCAGAAGCAACATTTAAAGTAGAATCTTCTGATATTCGTGTGATTGCTGATAACGCTTACGATGAAAAAGGATTTGAAGTAACTGATGATATAGCTGATTGTGATGTGATGATTGGAGTAAAAGAAGTACCTATCGATCATTTGATACCCAATAAAAAATACTTTTACTTTTCACATACTATTAAAAAACAACCGTACAATCGCAAACTATTGCAAGCAATGCTGGCTAAAAACATTGAAATGTATGATCATGAGGTAATTACAAAAGAAAATGGAGGGCGCCTTATTGGATTTGGACGTTATGCTGGATTAGTAGGTGCATATAATGGCTTCCGTGCTTTAGGACTACGTGACGAATTGTTCAATCTGCCAAAAGTAGAAACACTTGCCGATTTAGATGAAGTAAAAAGAGAATTAGACAAAATAACGATTCCAAATATAAAAATTGTACTCTCAGGAACTGGAAAAGTTGCCTATGGAGCCAAAGAAATATTAGATCACTTAGGAATCAAAGAAGTTACAGACGCTACGTATTTAACTACTGAATTTTCAGAACCTGTATATTGTATGATAGATGTAATGGAATACAACGTACGTATTGACGGAAAAGTTGGTGATAAATACGAATTTTATAAAGATCCTAGAGATTACAAGAGTAACTTTATGCCTTATGCTGAGGTAACAGATTTCTTTATTGCAGGACATTTTTATGGTGATGGAGCTCCGTTCTTATTTACTCGAGAAGATGCCAAACATCCTGACTTTAAAATCAATGTAGTAGCCGATATTTCTTGTGATATTGACGGTCCAGTAGCAAGTACCATTCGTCCTTCTACAATTGCAGATCCATTCTATGGATACGATCCACAATCAGAATCAGAAGTTGCGTTTGATGCTCCAAATGCAATTACAATGATGGCCGTGGATAATTTACCATGTGAATTGCCAAAAGATGCTAGTGAAGGTTTTGGAGATATGTTCTTACAGCATGTAATCCCTGCATTTTATAATGGAGATAAAGATGGAGTATTGGCAAGAGCAAAAATGACAACAAGCGATGGAAAACTAACCGATCGCTATGCATATTTACAAGACTACGTAGACGGAAAATAAAAACGATACAAAAGTAATTTGTCGAAGTTTTATCGGTTTGGTTGTTCTAATAACAAAGACAATCAATCCATTAGTTCATATTATACAAGCATATGTAGGTAATGAAACAACATTAAAATAAAGTAAAAGCTGTCTGAAAATATTTTAGACAGTTTTTTTATACATAATATACTTCTGGAAGATGCCTATGTTGCTTTGAACTATATGAGAATAAATACTAATCGGTAGACAATATCAAGTTTAGTTGTCTTCTTTTTAAATAAACTAATCAAAAACCGATGAAAAAACCACTAGAACTTCTATGCTGTTTGCTATTGTTGTGTATGTTTTCTTGTAAAAATGATGACAATGTAATTCTACAGCAAGTTGCAGAAGAAGAGCAACGCCTAACCCCTATCAACTTTGAAGAAAATTTTGGCTCATCCGTAACAGCATGTTTTTTAGGGCGTGTCGTTGATGAAAATAACAATCCACTTCAAGGAGTAACCATTCGTATTGGAACTACTGTAACAACCACTGATCTATTTGGTACGTTTACCGCATCAAGTTCAGAAGTATTTGAAAAATTTGCGTATATCACTGCTGAAAAAATGGGATATATCAAAGGTTCCAGAGCCCTAGCACCATCTACTACGGATGTAAACCGTATGGAAATCATGTTGCTAGAAGAAGTCGCTGCAACAATTACATCTGGAGAAGCAACAATGGTAAACCTAAGTAATGGAACAGAAGTATCTTTTGCTGGAAATTATACTCGCGAAGATGGGACGCCACACAATTGACAAGTAGATGTAGTACTAAAACATTTAAGTCCAGACGATGATAATAACGATCAATCCATGATTGTTTTGATACTTTTGTGTATGGCAAGTGCATTAAATTAGTAATGAGATATGGAGCATTGGGCAAAAATAAAAGCCAAATTACCAATACGGCAATCAGTACAAAAGACTGTTTTTAAACCAATGGGTATTTTAGATATTCCCAAAGAAAAAAGCATGGAATATAGGCTAAAAATAAGTTCTAAATCAAAAAAACATAATGTAAACTTCCCGTGATGGAAATGTGTAGCATATACAGCGCAAAGCAAAATAGACTATTGAGCAATAAAATTTTGTTAACTCTAAAGGTTTAGACTTCATATTGATGTTTGTTTTTTGATGCGTAAACGATACTGATCTAGCATTACGATACCTAAAGAGAAAAGCAATACCCAAAATAATTAAAATTGAGTTCACATACATGCTTATTGAATTGATAATAGTTTCTCAAATTAAAAAATTAGAGAAATGGAAGCCAAACTTTCTTGGTGTCAACATATGTACTCAGAACTAGTTCATCAGAACGATGTCAGTTCGATTGACGCAAATGCAAAACTGACATAGGCCATTGAAGTCACCCGAAAAAAGACAAGTTATTGCAAAATACTCTTTCGGAATCATCAAAGGAGAATGGGGATTTGATTCTATTTTATCAAAAGAATAATTGTATCAGTTTTTGTTGAATTTGGATTGATAGCTTTTATTTTCTTTCTTAAAAGAATTATGAATATTTTTGAAACTTCATTAAAGGATTTGAAAATACTTTTTTGAGCAATTTTTAAGCCTAAATAGTTTTCTTGCGTTGAAAATTGAAATATCAGCGAGTCAAAATCGTTATTTCAATAGGAATCAAGAAGTATAAAACAGCTGTTTTATTTTAAAATTTGATGTAAATTAGAAACATAATTAGTTAGTTTTGAGATATATTACCGTTGTTAAACATAAAAACATATCAAATCATGAATAAAAATTTATCATTATTGATTATTGGAATGTTATTTATAGCATTTTCACAAGCCCAAGAAATTTCAAAATTTTATCATGAAAATGGTAATTTGAAAGCATCAGGAAAATTGGATAAAGGATTTCGAACAGGCCCATGGAAAAAATATTATGAAAATGGAAAATTAAAGGCTTCAGGAAGCTATGACAAAGGAATAGAAATAGGCGAATGGCGATTTTATCGTGAAAATGGAAAATTAGAATCCAAAGGAAATTATAATTATGGAACAGCAAATGGTAATTGGGAATATTACAATGCCCAAGGAAAATTATACGAATCAGGAAAACTTGACAGAGGTTACCGAACAGGTGAATGGAAAAGATATTGGTTAAATGGACAAATATCTGCAAAAGGGAATTACGAAAATAGACTTCAAACAGGGAAATGGAAATACTATTACGAAAGTGGACAATTATTAAGAATAGAAAATTACGAAAAAGGAAGGATAAATGGTGACTATGAAAAGTACTACTCGAATGGAAAGTTAAATGAAATTGGGAAATTTAAAAACGGAACTCAAATAGGGAAATGGAAATACTATCTTAAAAAAGGGCAGTTAGATCGAATTGAGAATTACGAAAATGGAAAACTACAGGGAAGATGGGAAAAATATTATGAGAGTGGGAAGTTGATGAGCATTGGAAATTTTAGTAAAGGAATTCCTTCAGGTGAGTGGACAGCATATCATGAAAACGAAAAGCTAAAAGCTAAAGGAAAATACAAAAATGGAAAAGAGTATGGTTTATGGAAATTTTATCATTCAAATGGGAAAATACAACTTACTGGGAGTTACGAAAATGGAATTCGGATTGGTGAATGGTTAAGTTATGATGAAGCAGGAAAATTGTTAAAAAAGAACACGTTCGTCAATGGAAAACTCAAGAAAAACGATTAGCCATTACTGTGAAATTTCTTTCGAAGCCTTCATAATCTTTCCAATTCTACATTTGACGATAAAATAAATAGAACGCTCTAATTTTTTTACAATTCTTTTGGAACTCTAATGTTTTTTAGTGTTTTATAGGTTTGTTCAATTAATTTATTAAATAAACCGTATTTAAACAGATTCTGAGTACGCCATCGATCATAACTACATCAGGTTTCGTTTACTACGTTACATATTTTTTAAATGTTCTTGGATATTTTTTTGGCAACATATATTCCAATATATGTGATTTCTACAAATGGAAGAATTCTATTAAATGTAAAAGCAAATTAACATAGATGGTAAATTTATTTGTCAACTTTGTAATTAATTTGATTAAGTAATTATCTTTTGAGTCAGATGATTGCAACTAAAAATCAGATTTTAAATTAAAGAGTATCGCAGTTCCGAGATTTTTTTTTTGTATTAAAAAATGAAACTATTTGTAAAAATAAAATAGATAGAAAAATACCAAATCCTAAAGTAATTCCTAAGGATTTCACTCTAGCTACAGGACTGTAAATACTATACAAGCAATCTGCAAGTAAATTAAAAGGATCACTAAAAAACTCCCACGAATTCCAACGTAAATATCTTCCCAAGTAAATTCCAAAGCCACATAAAAAAGCAATGAAAAACATAAAACGTTTTGCAAGCTTTCGATTCCACTTTTCGGATATAATTACATAGAAATGATACATAGATAACAACCCAACAAACAATCCATTCCAAGCAAATACAAATAACATAAAAGGATCAATCCATGATTGTTTTGATACTGTTGTGTATTGCAAGTGCATCAAATCGGTAATTAAATATGGAGCATTGGGTAAAAACAAAAGCCAAACTCCCAATACAGCAATCAATACTAAAGATTGTCTTTTTAACCAATGGGTTTTAGATATTCCAAAAGAAATAAAGTATGGAATATAGGCTAAAAATAGGTTCCAAATCAAAAAACCATAATATATGCTTCCAGTGATAGAAATACGCAGCACATACAGCGCCAAGCAAAATAAACTATTGAGCAATAAAAATTGTGTTAACTCTAAAGGTTTCGACTTCATATTGATGTGTGTTTTTTGATTTGTGAACGATACTGTCTTAGCATTACAATACCCAAAAATAAAAGCAATACCCAAAAATAAGGTTCGTTCATACGACGTGATTCTGTAGCCATGTTTTCTGTATAATTAGCTTTCATAATAGCTTCTTGCTTTTGGCGCAAACGTTCTTCCTGATCTCTATTTTCTAACGAAATAAACGTAGTACTATGAGAAAGAATGTTTTGAGAAAAACTTTCGCGTAAAGCATGCAACCAATGTTCTTTTTTGCGTTTCGGATTCAGGTCATTCAAATCGTGAAACAGTCGCAATTGAAGTGCATTCAAATATGGATTTCCTGAAAAATCACGATCTAAGGTTGCAGTTTCGTCCAAGCTAATTAAAGAAGGCTGAATGTTATCGCGGATAAAATACGATTGTTCATTTCTGGAAAATTCTAACAAATCTATCGTCTCTGGCAATTCCTTCTTCCAATGCGAACATTCCACCAAATTATAGTATGGAAATGCCTTATCGATCTCAAAAGACAAATACTTTCCACTATGTCTATTTTTATAAGGAGCATACACAATCACATACGGAACACTTTTTTGATCTCGATGCAAATATTGAATTTGTTTTAAGGCTTTTTTATAATTAAATCCACTTGCTTTCGGACGTGTCGGTGTTCCCCAATTTACATCTGCATCCACATGCAATACCTTTACTTTTTTCTGAATATCGCTCGCTAAGCTTTTAAAATCTTCTTGAAATTGCTTTCTAAATTTCGCTCCTTTATCCGTATTGTCCACTATAAAATAATATTCCACAGGTCTTGATACTTTCGGCAATTCTTTCTTAATACTAGATGGAATATAGAATGAATTCTCACTCAATTGAGTTACCTGTTGTACCAAAGGTTTTACCTCAATATTGATAGGTGTTTCATTTAAAGAAAAATGTACGGGAGTTCTGTGATACAACGTAAATCCTGAGGTACGTGTTTCTTGTTTTCCAAAAGGAAAGATTTTTAAGGATAGTACATCATCGTACAAATATTGTAAAATACCTGGATCGCGACGACGTGTAGTAATTTGCTCATAAATCCAGTTGGCAGCTTTTTTTTCGGCTAAAATTCCATACGTTCTTCTGCCTTCTATATCTAAATAATAATCGGTAATAAAAACATCTTTCGGCAACTTAAACTCACTGCGAAATTCGCGCATATCACGATTGTCCAGATTAGTAATGGATAAATGTACCTGTGTTTTGTAAAAATCATCTTCAGGAATGTATTCCGTTTCAAAGGTATACGTTAACGCAGAATTCGCTTTTTGAGGCGGAATATATCGATTCCAAGAAGCTGTATTTTCTCCAAAAAATAGACTTTTTAATTCACGGTGCTTTTTTCTGGAAATTTTCAAGTTTCCAAATACATACGAATCGTAAAAAATAGACAACAAAGGCAATCGATCCTCACTACTTCCAATAGAGCGTCGACGTAGTCCCGTATTCATTTCTTTTAAAATGTAGTCTAACTTTTCAACATTATAATCTTTATAATTTCTATCAGAAGCATCAAATTGATCTGTTTCAGCAAGCACTTCGTTGAGGTAGCTTCGATGATCCATACAAAAACCTAAAAAACTTAATGGTAATATGGAGAAGCATACAAAGCTCCATATCAAAATTTGTCTTTTACCATATTTTTTAGCAATAACTGAAAACTGTCGTTTCATTATATGATATTGTAATAACATCAATACGCTTGGTGTCAACATCAATATTCCTGCACCTGCAAAAATTAATGCAATAAATGACAATGGAATGTATGGTAAAAAAACAATGAAGAAATAACACACGATTGGCAATCCGAAAGAAGCCATCAAAAAACCAACCAAATTCCAGACAGTATTCTTATTTAAAAGTAATCCTAAACCTAGCGCATTTACTAAGATGGCAATTTGAATACCTGTGAAGTTGAAGTCACCAAAAAAATCAAAATCAATACTCAAGACCAGTCCGATGCACGGTAAAATAAAACCAAAAAGCAATACCAGCAAAGGGCTGTATTGTTTAAAATTTTTCCCAATGAGGTTTCCTATAATAAAGCGAAAGAAGAAGAATAAAAACGTAGCAATTGCTAGGCAGATGCTAATTTTCATCAAAAAAGTATCAAACCTAAAATAGCTATTACGATTTCCCTTAAATAAAGGAGTAATAATCATAATAAGCACATATAAAAGTAGTGGAAGGATAATAGATAATGCAAAATTTTGCGCATTTTCCATTCGGGATCCTTTAGGTTTAAAATATTTAAAAATAAGATCAATCAATGCATGAAACATTCCAGGAATTGTCAAATACAACGGAATAATTTCATAATTCACACTAGAGGCTGTCATTCGTGGTATTTGAATGAATAAGGACGATTCATACAATATAAAAAGAAAGGTACTATAGCAAATAATAATGGCAACTGGAAGAATCCATGCTTTACTAAGTTCAAATACTTCAAGCAGGATTAATAACGAAGAAACTACAATAAAAGTTCCCCAATAGATTGCAATTCCAGTAAAATCGAAAAGGTTTCCATTTGGAGAATTAAAAGCAGTATAGAAAAGCCAACCTAAGAATAATTGAAGCAGCACTAAGGAAATAAAATACCCGTAAGATTTATGTAGTTTGAATGGTAACATATTTTGATGAAATAAAATGATTTAGAAGGAGTAAGATGAAAATATATAAGATGCTTCCAAGTACTAAATGTGCTGTTTTTGGATCTATCAAGGCGTTTGTCCATTCCCAATCAGCAAGTTTTATAGCACTGATAATACGCGTAGTATTGGCAACAATCATGATGAGGTAACTGCAAATTCCTAAGAAAACTAAGCGCAATAGCGTATGAGGCACTCTTTGAAATTTGCACAACCTGAAGCATAAAAATGCAAAGCAAATGATAAAGAAATTTCCGCCAGCACAGGATTTTTCAATGATAATTCCTGATGAAGCGCTGAAACCAACTTCTGGAATCCACTCAAAAGGAGTATTGGTAAACAACTCAATTACAGGAATCATAGGATACAGAAACCATTGTAAACTTGCTAAAGAAGCCATACTGTACCAAGCTTTCAAAGCAATAATGAGTCCTAAAATAATACTGATTCTAACGATTATTTTTTTCATGATATCTGTTTAAGGAAGATGATACATAATTATAGCACCAACATAACACAAGCCGATAGGAACATTAATAATCATTAAAATCAATGATCTGAAGATTTTTTTTCGCTTTACCTTACTATGAATGAGCGTAATATAAAGTGTGAAAAATAAAATACTATTGATTAATAACGCAAGTAGCGTATAGTAAATTCCTAAATTTAAAATAGCAATGGAACCTTGGTTATAGAAATAGACAATCAGTAAAAAAGTACCACCTAAAAAACTGAGAATTGCAGTGATTTTTGCAGCTTTTAATAAATTATATACGAATGGAATATTCATGTGTTTGTGAATCAAATTAAAATTGAATTAAAACTTAAGGATGAAAACGAAACCTGAGCTTTTTAGCACTCGAATTCCAAAAGTCAGGAATCGTTTTCTCACCAAACTAACTAACTAGATTTGTTATGGGTTATGAGTTTTTGGTAACCTGTTGAAAACTATAAGCCACCAAATCATCAAATTGACAAATCAACCAGTTCGAAGCTTATATGTTTAAAAGTTGCTCCTTTTTTAATACAAAGAAAGTGAAGTACTTATCCAGCAACTAGCAACAAAATCAAAGTAAATTACCCAACCACAGGCTCAGTAATATCAAAGCCCCAATCTATTTTTCGCGATACGTACATCACAATTCCTAGGATGATAAACAAGCCAATGCTTCCAACCAATAATGCATAATTTTCCAGTTGAATAATTACAAAAATGAAACTATACAATGCGGTTAAAGTGATGCCAATCAATACAGGGAATTTCCAATTTTTCAAGATGGATTTTGAGTATAAAGTAATCATTACAATGACGGCGGTTCCAGCAATGAGATAGGCTTTAAAGAAACTACTGTGTTCAGAGATAGAAATAAGCAATGTGTAAAACATCACCAATGCCAATCCAATCATTAAATATTGAAATGGATGAATGGAAATTTTGCTTAATGTTTGAATAAGGAAGAAGACTAAAAAGGTCAGACCAATCACTAAAAAGCCATATTTTGCCGTGCGTTCACTTTGTTGATATTCATCTAGCGGAATAATGAAATCAGTTCCAAACGCATACTGATCTAAATTTGGAAGCACTTTAAAGTACTGTTGTGAAAAAGAACGATTGGTGTGCAGTAATTTCCAATTGGCTTCAAATCCTCCGTTTTCGGTAGTGCGTTTGCTTTGTGTGATAAAACTTCCTGTATGTTTTGGATGTTTCCAATCAGAAGTCATTTGCACATTGGTGAGCTTTCCAATGGGAATAAAACGAATACTTTTACTACCATTATATGTCAATTTAAAATCAAAAGAACGCGTAGTTGTTGTCGGCAAATCTTCCAAGCTCAGAAAAGAACTTTCTAGTGTATCTATATGTGAATGATCAGCAGGTAACGGTTCAAAATTATATGTATTGCCGTTCATGCTAAGTTTTACTTCACTCTTCAAGCCTTTTAAGTTTGTCGTTCGAATTATCAGCGAAGCTTTTTCCCAAACAATATCCTCATTGGGAATAGATTTCAAAGAGAAGTCAGGAGTTTCAAAGCTTCCCGTAGTTACAATATCTGTCGTAAATACGGTTGTTTCAAAATTGTTACGCTTCTTAGAAGTAGTTTTAACATCAGCATTAATATCAAGTGTTTTTGGAAAAAAATATGCATATCGTGTCGTTGCTGATTTTTTGGTTACGGTTTGCTGTGTAGCTTCTTCATACACCGCAGTTTCATGATATACCTTGTACGGAACCTTTAAAATAGGACCGTACAAAAGAATTTCATTTCCCCATTTGTCATTCAACTCACTAACTACGTCTTGCTGTCGTATTTCTCGTTCCGTAATTAAATCTTGAATCAGCGAAAGCGGAATCATAAGCAATAAGGTCAATGCGCCAGTCATAAAGAATTTTGCTGTGATAGAGGTTTTAAGCCAAGTCCACAGCTTTTTGTTGTTTTTTTCAGTTTGATGTGTTTCCATTTTTTTAATATTTAAAAGTACTTTGAAATTCAAAGTAAATAGGTAAAAAATATATTTATGTATGGCTAGGAGTAAAGTCTAGCACTATTATTGGTAAAAAGAACCGTAATTATTTTAATATGATTTGTGTTCATTTAGAGTATGTTACTATGTATCTAGTAAGTGTTGTTATTAGTAAATTATTCGCTTTTTCGGATCAACTGTTCCAGAGCGTCTATATGTTTTTTAAACTCAATTTTCCCTAAAGGTGTTGCGCTGTAACGCGTATTGGGTTTTCGCCCGATAAACTGTTTTTCCACCTTAATATATTCCACTTTTTCAAGGGCTTTGGTATGACTTGCCAAATTTCCATCAGTCACCGAAAGTAATTCTTTCAATGTTTTAAAATCGGCAAATTCATTCACCATCAATACAGACATAATGCCAAGTCGAATTCGATGATCAAATGCTTTATTTATGTTATTTATAATGCTCACAATTATTTTGCTGTTCGTTCTACAAGAATATACATCAATCCTCCGTAAATGATATGGAAAACTCCAAACCCAATAGCCCAAAAGTACAAACCATATCCGACAAATTGTGTAGATATAAGTCCTAAAATGATATTGGTATATCCTAAATATTTTACATGTCCGAGTGTATATTTACTTGCATTTACACAAGCCAATCCGTAGAAAATTAGTGTTGCCGGAGCTACCAATCCTACAGCAGTTTTTTGTAATAAGACTAAAGTGAAAATTCCTCCAGTTACCAACGGAATCAAAAAATTGATAAGTAATTTTAAGGCTGATTTATCAAATATCTTTTCGCCATTCTTACGCGCTTTTCGCTGTGTTAAAATAATTCCTGTGACGACAGCTAAAAAGACAACAATAGCAGCAATAGTTATTAGTTTGATGGTGATGTCGTTTCCAGCAACATAGGTTCCTTCCTCGTATAAATTACGTTGCTTTCCGTAAGCTTTGATCAATTCGCCGCGCGCAAACCATGCGCCAACCAACGCATAAATTCCTGCCATGATTCCTGAAAGTCCGCTTAATGAAATAAATCGCGATGATTTATTCATAAGGTTTCTAATTTCTCTGATGTCTTCTAGATAGTCTGATGATGTCATTTTAAAAGTACTTTGAAATGCAAAGTAAAATAAAAAATATGAATGCTGCAAATGGAAATTGTTTTTTTGATGTGCATTTTTTGTGAGAAAATAGAATTCTATAAAATAAGTTACATTTGAAAACGTATAGAACAACCCTAATTAAACAATAACTCAGTAAAACAATTGCAATGCTTACATTGATAAAAAGATTACTAGGTAGAAAGAATAATAATGACTTTACAGTTATTGAGAACGGCGATCGAAAAATTGTGATTAGCGCTGAAGTAATGGAGTAATTTAACAGTACATTGCCAAGTCCAAATCCTAAAGATTTAGAACAGCTTATCCATGAAATCACAAAATGTATATGTTTCTGAAAAAATCATAAGTAAATTACAAACACATTTGAAAGCATTTGACGATCAAGAAAAAATACAGGTATTTGAAAAAAGTCTAGTTAGAAAAGCATAATTATTAACAAGAAAATTCAAATCACAGTCTTTTTCTGAATTATAAAATAGGTTTTTCATTATTTGTGATGCAGTGCTCATATATTTTGTTAGAAAGAATACAATTTTAAAATCATTTCCATAACTTTAAAAAATTAAACCCTATTTATAAATCAGTTGAAAAAAGTTTTAAAATATCTCAAAGATATTGGGCGACTTGAGCGTTTTGAAATTAAAAACAGCGGAATCACATTTCTATTGGCAGGTCCAAGTACTTTCATGTATGTGATGATTATGTTTTATTATAATCCAGGTCTCAAAGTTCCATATCATGGTGAAATAGTATTTTCGCTATGGTTTGTATTGGTGGGAATTATTCCGTATTTCAAAAGTAAATTCCTTGACGAAATTTACGGTTGGATTACGTTTGCAAGTCTAATGATATTTCAATTCTATCTCACCTATACTACAGCTTTCAATAATTTTTCTTTAGATTATTTGTTGGTAACGTATGTGTTTATTTTTGGAGCTGTTTTATTATTGAGTAATCGTTTATTGGTCATTATTTTTAGTGCTTCACAGTTACTTCATTTATCATATCGTGTCTATTATTCCGACTTAGACAGCATGTCGGAAAGTGCCATTTTGGTATCAATGAGCACTATTTTTGTTTTCTCTTTTTTGGTGATGAACGGATTGATTCGCTATAGAAAAAAACTAGAAACGATCAATGTGGAGTTAGAAAAACGCATTCAACAACGTACAGTAGATTTAGAAACTAGAGCCAAAGAATTGCTTCGAAAAAATAAGGATTTAGAAGAATTTGCCTATGTGGTTTCACACGATTTAAAACGCCCATTACGAAATATATACACGTTAACGGATTGGCTTACGGACGATACAGAATATCAATTTAATGAAGAAACCAATCAAAGCTTGCGATTGATCAAAGAGCAAGTTACACAAATGGACTTATTGGTAGAAGGAATTCTGAATTATTCGCTACAAATGGACAAAGAGCGACCTGTAAGTAATGTTGATGCACAAGTATTAGTTGATAGAATTGTGAAGGTAAATGCTAGTGACACTCTAAAAATTCATGTTTCTCAAAAACTACCGAAAGTTATTTTTAACGAATCACAATTGCTGCAAGTTTTTCAAAATTTAATTCAAAATGCCATCAAACATAACGATAAAGAATTGGTAGAAATTCATATCAAATATCAACAAACACAAAAATGGCATCAATTTTCGATACACGATAATGGACCTGGCATTAATGAAAAATATCACAAAAAAATCTTTGAGTTATTCCAAAAACTCGAAGTCAAATCAGAAATAGATTCCATAGGAATTGGGTTGGCATTGGTAAAGAAAATCATTGAACGAAATGGAGGTACTATCACTGTTGAAAGTGAACTAGGAAAGGGAACAACTTTTATATTTACAGTTCCAGCAGCAGAACAATGATTTTATAAACAGGGCATAATTTTACAATGATAAGAAGCGTACTTAAAAACCTTGGAGCGTTAGAACCTTTTGAAATTAGGAATAGCTGTATAACGCTTTGTCTTGGTGCGCCAAGTTCGTTTGCCTATCTGGAAATTATGAAATATTACCATCCGGATGTTGTCTTGCCTTTATATGGAAATATTATTTTTGCAATACTCTTCTTAATTGTTGGTGTTTCTGTAAATTTTAAGTCAAAATTCATCCTAAAAAACTATGGTTGGTTTGTGTTTGGCGTTACAATGCTTTTTCAACATTATGTAACGTATGCCACATATTTGAATAACTTTTCACTGGATCTTTTACTTGTGATGTATGTTTTTTTGTTTGGTTCGGTGTTGCTGTTGAGCAATCGAATTTTAGTCATAATTTATAGTGCCACACAAACTTTACACGTAGCCTATCATGTGTATTTTTCAGATTTAGATAGTATTTCAGAAATTGCAATATTGCTATCTACCATGGCTATTTTTGTAAGCTCTTTTTGGATGATGAGTATCTTTATTCGGTATCGAAAAAAAATGGAAGCCCTTAATGAAAGTCTTGAAGATACGGTAAAGCAACGCACGCTAGATTTAGAGATTCGTGCAAAGGAACTTTTAGATAAAAATAAAGATTTAGAAGAATTCGCGTATATAGTCTCAAACGATTTAAAACGTCCTTTACGAAATATATATACACTAACCGATTGGCTTTCCGAAGATGAAGATGAGCAGTTGAATACTGAGGCAATGAAAAGTTTGCAACAAATCAAAAATCAAGTGACGCAAATGGATTTGTTGGTAGAAGGTATTTTGAATTATTCGCTACAAGCTGAACCCAATCAGGATATGAAAGAAATCAACGTACATACACTTGTTAAGCGTATTGTCAACGCACTTTCAGAAGACCACATTTCAATATCTATTAAACGAAAATTACCAAGACTCTTTTTTAACGAATCGCAAATGCAACAAGTGTTTGTAAATTTGCTTCAAAATGCCATCAAGCATAATGATAAAGAAAATATAGAAGTTTTTATTGATTATGAAGTAAATAAATTGCGTCATAAATTTTTTATCAAAGACAACGGACCAGGAATTCACCCTAAATATCACGGAAAAATCTTTGAACTTTTTCAAAAGCTACAAGTCGATACTGATGGAGAAGCCATTGGAATTGGGCTGGCTTTAGTAAAAAAGATTATAGAACGCAATGAAGGGACAATCGATATAAAAAGTGATGAAGGGCAAGGTGCTACCTTTATATTTACCATTCCAAAATAATAATTAGCGCTTCGGAATAATTCGAAAACTAAGCATGCCTTTTCTACCGTTGTATACTGTAAGAACCTCTTTTTTGGTCTTCTTAAAAGGAATTTTTGTAACATATTTATTCCCCACTTTTGTAAACGTTAACCTTTTAGAACGCTGATCTTTTGAATATGCATAATAATACTTTTGATTTATATCTAAACGTGTAAATGGTAATGTGATAAAACCATTTACTTTTGCTGTAATTTGCCCACGAATATCTTTATCTAATGAATTATCTAGAGCTAAATATGGTGCATATGGAATTGGTTGTTTATAAAAAGCATCTTTACTCATTTTGACTTTTAACAATTGCCATTTTGGGTCTTTTGGAAAATGATTTAAAATCATTTTTTCAGGAGGAATGCTAAAATAAGTATCATGAAAATCTACATGATTTGGTTTCCCGCGTTCATTTCCTGTTGACCAAGTTGCATCAATCAAATTCCATTTATTATCAAAAAAGACAGCATTCCACGCATGGTTAGTTTGCTTAGGAATAACACCATAACGATGCTTCGTTTTTAATATATTTCCCTTAACTACATGCGCTTTAATTCCTAGTTGTTCGCATACATAAAAAAGTAGTTGTGAATACCCTTCGCAAACCGCTACTTTAAATTGCAATGCGTAAGAAGCATACTTTTTTTTGTATTTGTAATGATACGCTTCCTCAGTTTCATAATCTTTAATCGTTATTTTAGGATATCCTGTGCTGTTCGTTCCTAATATTTTAAAATTATATTGAATATGATGTGCTATCCAATAGTATGCAGCTCGGACTTTATCAGCGTCATTGGAAAAATCCTTTTCAATACGATTGGCAAATTCTTCGATAGATTGAAATGTTGTTGGATATGTTGCAACTACTTTATCAACAGAGGTATAATCTTGTGCAATTGCAAAAAAATTACACACAAAAAATAAAAATATAAGAGCGTACGTTTTCAATACAACAGGAGTTTAAAAAAGCTATAAAATGAGTGTCATAATCATGACGTTTGTTATATAAATCCAACAATCATTATACCAAATGCTATTAATTTTGTTACTTTTGAGTATTCCCACTTAACAACAATCACTAACAAAACATGATGTTAAAATTTCATTTTAAACAATGGGTTATTTGTATGATGTGCATAAGTATCTATTGTTTTATTTGCATAGGATTTACTCAAAATCAACCTAATATAGACATAAAGGCTTTTCAAGATTCACTTCAAAAAATATCCTTTGAAAAAGTTGTAGATGCCTACTATGAATATAGAATACCAGATTCAACCAGAGCTGCGAATGTTATAAATTACTTACGAGATAATTACACGACATCAAAGGATAAAAATGTAGTCGCAAAAACCTATCTCACCATTGCTAGTTGGCAATATAAACATGGAAATGTAAACGCATTCACAAAATCTTTAGATATTGGAATTGAGTATGCTGAACTACAAAATAATAATGTATTATTATATGAAGCATACAAAAAGAAAGGAGTATATCTGTTTTACAGTGGAAAAAATGAAAGTGCTTTAGAAAGTTTGTTAGAAGCTTACAAGCTCGCCAAAGAAATGAATAATAAAAAAGCGCTCATTGAAACCAAAAATAATATTGCGCTTATTCAAATTCAAGTAAGAGACAATTTAGGAGCATTAGATTTATACATTGAAAATCTAAAACAAATTGCAGATTCAGATGATAAAAGCTTAAAAAATAAAAAAATGATAATCTATTTTGGTATGGCAAAAGCGTATATCGATTTAGGTAGACATGAAGAAGCTACAAAGTATGTAGAAGATGGGATAGCTATAAACCAACAAAAAAATAATATTGAACTTGAAGCTTATTTTAATATACTGCTTGGTGAACTAGAATCTAATAAAGGAAACTATCAAAAAGCAGCAGAACTATTTATAAAAGCTAAAGAACAGATAGCTAGTTATGGAGGCGATAGAGTAGCAGATAGGTTTTTAAAACTATATATAGGAAAAAATTATGCTGCACAAAACCAACATGAACTTGCGGTAAAAGAATTCTTAGAAGGAGAGCAATTATTAGAAGAAAATGATATTGATTATTTGAGCATTCAAGGACTTTATTCAGGTTTAGCAGATTCGTATTCGGTTATTGGAGAAATTGAAAAAAGTTCAAAATACTACAAAAAAACGCTTGAAATTGATGCCAGAAATGATAAAACACGTGCAATTTTAAATTCACGTATGGTACAAGAAGCATTGGGGAATTTAAAAGAACAAATAAATGATTTAGAAAAAATATCAAAGCGCATAAAATATTATTATGCAGCAGGAATAGGAGTATTACTATTGATTATTTTTGGTTTGGTCATTTACTACCGAAAACAACAGCGAAAAAATAAAGAGCTATTCAATAAGTTAATGCTAGAACTAGAAGAGAAACGCCAACAAGAAAAGCGCGAACAAAAAACACAAAAATCTACGACAACTACTAAAAAATCGATTGCTAAAACTAAAGAAACTCCTGAAATTGATGAAAAAACAGCAGAAATTCTCAAAAACTTAGAAGAATTTGAAGCCAAAGAATTGTTTTTAAGTCAAGACAGTACTCTAGTAGAAGTAGCTAAAAAAATACAAACAAATACAACGTATCTTTCTAAAGTAATTAATACATACAAAGAAAAGTCATTTACTTCATACATTACTGACTTACGAGTAAATTATGCCATAGAAAGATTATCGGTTGACCGAAAATTTAGATCATTCACTATCGGAGCCATTGCCCAAGAAATAGGTTTCAGACGTTCCGAATCCTTTTCTAAAGCCTTTAAGGTAAAAACAGGATTGTATCCTTCGTATTTTATAAAAGAGCTTGAAAAACAGTAGATTATATATTGTATTTAGTCGTTATTTATAAATTACGACAACTTATTTTCAATCGAATTTTGTTTTCTGATTATATTTAAAAAGAATCAACAAAACATACCAACATGAACAAAGAAAGAAAACTGGATTTAAAATTAAAAAAAATCAATGTATCTAAACTGAATAATACAATAGGAGGAGGCGATCCTTTAGCTTCGAATGTATTATGTGCTAATTCTGTTGAATGTTCTATTCCAGGAGTAGATTGTAAAACTATTTTAACAGCCTCAGACAGCGTTGAAAAATGTTGATTTACTCTAGTAGTTTTTGAAGTAAAACTTCATCTACGATTCCTCTAAAAATTTAAAACTCTTAAGAAAATTTCCTTAGGAGTTTTTTTGTGTGTAAGCTTTTCTAAAAAATTATTTAGGATGCTTGTGATCTTAAAAGAAATTTATATGTACCCTCTATTTTAG
>NZ_JAKVBC010000028.1 GCF_022447245.1 Kordia sp.
AAAAACCATTAATTCAAAATAAAACACTACCTTTGCGCCTTAAAATCTCAGAGCGAGATGAAGTTACGCAGCGTCAGGGTATTTTATTAGGTCGTAGCGCTCTATGTAACTTCCAAACACAGCAAGAAGCTGTGCGAACCTTTTAAAATTACAGTATGACAAAATTTGAAGAATTAGGTCTTCAAGATTCGCTATTGCGCGCTATTCAAGACATGGGCTTTGAAACGCCTAGTGAAGTTCAAGAAAAAGCAATTCCATTATTACTAAGTGAGGAAACTGATATTGTGGCACTTGCCCAAACAGGAACTGGTAAAACAGCCGCTTTTGGCTTCCCATTAATCCAAAAAATAAATGCAGACAGTCGCACAACGCAAGGTCTGATTTTATCGCCTACGCGAGAATTGTGTTTGCAAATTACCAATGAATTAAAGAGCTATTCTAAATACGAAAACATCAATGTAGTTGCTATTTATGGTGGCGCAAGCATCACAGATCAAGCAAAACAAGTAAAGAAAGGGGCACAAATCGTGGTGGCAACGCCTGGACGTATGCAAGATATGATCAACCGTCGTATGGTTGATATTACAAAGATAGAATATTGCGTATTGGATGAAGCCGATGAAATGTTGAATATGGGATTCTACGAAGATATTACTTCTATCCTATCACACACACCAGAAGACAAAAGCACTTGGTTATTCTCTGCTACTATGCCAAGAGAAGTTTCTGTAATTGCTCAAGAATTCATGTTTGAGCCAAAAGAAATCACAGTAGGTTCACGTAACTCAGGATCTGATTCGGTACGTCACGAATTTTATGCAGTAAGTGGACGTGATCGTTATTTAGCACTCAAACGTTTAGCAGATGCAAATCCAGATATTTTCTCAGTAGTTTTCTGTAGAACAAAACGTGATACGCAAAGTGTTGCTGAAAAATTAATCGAAGATGGTTATAGCGCTGGAGCATTACATGGAGATTTAAGTCAGAATCAACGTGATTTAGTGATGAAATCGTTCCGCACACGTCAAATTCAAATGTTAGTAGCAACCGATGTCGCTGCTCGTGGAATTGATGTTGATGATATTACACATGTAATTAACTACCAACTTCCTGATGAAGTAGAAACCTATACACACCGTAGTGGTCGTACAGGTAGAGCTGGAAAAAAGGGAGTTTCTATGGTGATTGTTACCAAAAGTGAAATGCGTAAAATCAAATCGGTTGAGCGTAAAATTCAAAAGAAATTTGAGCAAAAAAATATCCCTACAGGAATTGAAATCTGCCAAATTCAATTGTTTCACTTAGCCAATAAAATTCACAATACAGAAGCAAACGAACAGGTAAATGAATACTTGCCAAAAATCATGGAAATCTTTGATGATACTTCTAAAGAAGAATTGATCAAACGAATGGTTTCTGTAGAATTTAACAGATTCTATAACTATTACAAGAACAAGCGCGATCTAAATCAACCAAAAGGGAACAATGAAGATCGTGGGTCACGTGGAAAAAGTAATGAACATAGCACACGTTACTTTATCAATGTTGGATCAAAAGATGGTTACGATTGGATGCGCCTGAAGGATTTCTTAAAAGAAACCTTGAGCTTAGGTCGTGATGACGTATACAAAGTGGATGTAAAGGAAAGTTTCTCTTTCTTTAATACTGATAATGACAAAAAAGAACAAGTTTTAGCTCACTTTACGGACTTTAAAGTAGATGGACGCTTTGTAAATGTAGAAGAATCTACCAACTCTGGTGGCGGTGGCGGACGCCGTCGTAGAGATAGAGATGGCGGAGGAAGAAGACGTAGAGATGGCGGCGGAAATGGTGGCGATCGTAGAAGAAGCCGCAGAAGCGAAAACAAATCCTCTTCAAACGGAGGAAGACGCCGTAGAAGTGATAACGGTGGAGGAAATGAACGTTTTAGAGGAAGATCTAGAAGAAAATAACCACAATATTGTTAATATTTAGTAAAAAGTGTGCTTTGGCGCACTTTTTACTGTTTTGTTTAGTACTTTTATACGACTATTAGTCGGAAGACTAAATTTTACAAAAATTGCATACATGAAAAAAGTATATACATTTCTACTTTTATTATTAACAATTACTACACTTTCCGCTCAGGAAATGAAAAAATTGTATGCGAAAGTTGTCAATGATGCAGACGATAAACCGATGAAAACGGTGCACGTTGTTAACTTGACTACTATTAAAGGTGTAATTACCAATGAAAAAGGAGAATTTGAAATTGATGCCAAAGCTGATGATGTCCTATTCTTTTCTTTCTTGGGATTCAAATCCATCAAAGTACGTGTTACCAATGACATGTTAAAATACAAAGGTTCTTCTACCATTAGAATGACAGAATTGGCGTATGCATTGGAGAAAGTAGTTTTAACTCCATATCAATTGACAGGATATTTAGATATTGATGCTAAAAACGTTCCAATACGTCCAAACTATCGCTATCGTATTGCTGGACTTTCTACTGGATATGAAGCAGGAGACAAATCACCAGGTGCTATCTCGTCTGTCTTAGGAGCTATTTTTAATCCAGCTGACTTTTTAAAAAATCTCTTTGGTAAAAAACCAAGACAAATGCGAAAGCTGCGTCGTATGAAAGAGGATGATAAAATTAGAGACTTATTGGCTTCTAAATTTGATCGTCAAATGTTGCGCGAATTGCTTCAAGTAGAACGTGTGGATATCGACGAAATTCTATCTTTGTGTAATTATTCAAAAACATTTATTACCAATGCTAATGACCTTCAAGTATTGGATGCAATTAATGATTGTTATGAGGAATACAAAGTTTTGAGTAGACAAAAGAAGAAATAAATCTCACGAATTTTACTATTATATCCATAAAAAAGCTAACCAAAGTCCGCTTTCAATATTAATATCCTAATTTATTCAGATGTAGATTTAACTATTTTCTTCCTTCTTAGTCTTTTCAAGATATCCCTTGTTAGGACATTTTGTCCAGTTATCACAACAACTTATTATGGCTCTTCCACCAAATAATGCAAAATTAGATTGAAAACTTGAGACACTTTTTTTGTTAAGTTTTAAAGAATTAAGATTTCTTTTTTTCATTTGGTAAAATTTAAAAGTTAATAATGATTTCAATGTACAAAATCAACCTCTTTTTTTACTTTCTACTGTACGAAATAAATTAATAATTTATAAGATAAATAATGCAAAACTACCAACTATTCACTTTATAGTCAATTACAATTTTACTGTACAAAAAACAGCTTGAAATTCACTTTACATTTTTCAATTATATAATCAAAACCTCTCTTTTTTAAATTTTCTCCATCAAAAAGAAAATAAGTTATTAAGAAAATTAACAACTCAATCGTTGTAGTAGCACTTTTTTTATTCGATCCAGATTTTAGAGTATGAAAAAAGTTGTGTAAACTTTATATTGCAGTAATACTAACAAAAAATATCCCTTCAATATGAAGCAATTATTCGTCATATTTTTACTTTCTTTTCTTGTTTTTGGATGTAATTCTAAATCATCTGAAGTCATAAAAAAAACTACAGAAGCACAACCTTTTGTATGGGAAGCTGCAAATGTGTATTTTATGTTGACAGATCGTTTTTATAATGGAAATACAAAAAATGACCTCAACTATGATCGCACCAAAGAACCAGCAAAACTAAGAGGTTTTATGGGTGGTGATATGGCTGGAATTACCAAAAAAATAAAAGAAGGATATTTTGATGATTTAGGCGTGAATGCGATTTGGTTTTCCCCTGTATTAGAGCAGATTCACGATAGTACAGACGAAGGTACAGGAAACACCTATGCTTTTCACGGATATTGGACCAAAGATTGGACACAGTTTGATGCAAATTTTGGTACAGAAGCTGACTTTAAGGAATTGATAGAAACTGCACACAAGCACGGAATCCGAATTTTAATGGACGTTGTTTTGAATCATACAGGTCCAGTAACTGAAAAAGATCCTGTTTGGGACAACACTTGGGTTCGTACGGAACCTAGTTGCAAATTCAAAAGCTACGATTCTTCGGTAAACTGTACACTGGTAAAAAACCTTCCCGATGTATTGACCAATAGCAATGAATCAGTTGCATTGCCTGCTCCGCTAGTTGAAAAATGGAAAGCAGAAGGTCGCTACGAAGAAGAAATGAAAGAGTTAGACAACTTCTTTCAAAAAACTGGTTTAACAAAGAATCCAAAGAATTATATCATCAAATGGCTAACAGATTATGTACGTGAATATGGTGTAGATGGATATCGAGTTGACACCGTAAAACATGTAGAAGAAAGTGTTTGGGATGAGCTCAATAAATATGCACAAATTGCATTTGCAGATTGGAAAAAAGCAAACCCTGAAACTGTATTAGATGATAAAGATTTCTTTATGTTAGGAGAATTGTATGGATATTCCATTGATCACAAGCGTTTTTATAATTTTGGCGATCAAAAAGTAGACTATTTTGCCAACGGTTTTGACAATTTGATCAATTTTCAATTTAAGTACGACGCAAAAAAAGACTACGAAAGTATCTTTTCAAAATACGACAACATTCTTCACAACGATTTAAAAGGAAAAAGTGTCATGAACTATATCAGTTCACATGATGATGGTAACCCTTTTGATAAAGCTAGAACAAAACCATACGAATCTGCAACAAAACTATTATTGACGCCTGGAATTTCTCAAATTTACTATGGAGACGAAACGAAGCGTCCACTAATCATTGAAGGAACAAACGGCGATGCTACCTTACGTTCTTTTATGAATTGGGACAAGATGAACGATACAGATACAAAAGCCTTGCTCCTACACTGGCAAAAGCTTGGACAATTCCGTAAAGCACATCCAGCAATTGGCGCAGGACGACATACGATGTTATCTAAAAGCCCATATACATTTTCAAGAACGTATAATAACGATACTGTAGTCGTTGCTTTAGATGTTGCAAAAGGTAAAAAACAGATTTCGGTTGGAAAACAATTCACTGATGGCACAACAATTACAGATCACTACTCAGGAAAAACTGCCACTGTTGAAAATGGAAAGGTTACTATTGATTCTGAATTTTCGATTGTACTTTTACATGAGTAAAACGCATACATGAAAATAATTTTAGAAACAGAACGCACCTATTTTCGAGAACTAACTATTACTGATGCAGTATTTTTCTATAACTTAAATCTTGATGAAGAAGTATTACAGTATACAAGAGATGTTCCTTTTGAAAGTATTCTTCACGCAAAGAAGTTTCTAGAAACATACGATCAATATAAAAAAGTATGGAGTTGGTAGATGGGCAGTAATTCACAAAGAAACTAACGACTTTTAGGGTTGATGTGGATTAAAATATTCACCTGCATCTAACGAATACGATATTGGTTTCCGTTTCTTTAAAAAATATTGGAATCAAGGATATGCCACAGAAACCGCGAAAGCTTGTATTTCAGATGTTTTGAATAAATTACACATCAAACAAATCATCGGTAGAGCCATGAAAGCTAATATTGCTTCTATCAAAGTGCTTGAAAAAATTGGGTTACACTATCTACAAGATTTTCACTTTGACGAAAAGGCTGGTATTGTTTTTACAACTTAAGAACAGAAACATGCTAGCTCGTTTATTTTTTTATTGTATTTTTACTCAATCGTGAATATAAAAAGACATAACACCATTTTTTTGTTATTACCTGTGTAATAGTTTTTGTTCTATTTTAAACAGTACAATTAAATAAATTATCTCACTTTTTGTTTAGTTTTGACGAAGGATTTACCCCAATATATGGTATCTTTTTGTTGATGATATATTTCGTTTTTTTTCATATTTTCCAATACAAAAAACAGCGGTTTAAAGTGTTGTTATATACTTTTATGACCGCTATTCTATCTTTTATTTTAGGGATTACGACATTTGGGCTTATCATGCGGTATCTACATTATTTAGATCAAAAAAGAACACCTTTGGGTTGGGATTATAACTACCAATGGTTTTCCTTGATTTTTGTGGCTCTGTATTTAATTTTTTCAATCGAATACATCCACAAAAAAAATTCTAAATAGTCTTTACGCTCTTGAAAACAACGCATTTTTGTTTCCTTCCGAATCAATAAATACCGCCATATAGCCTGTATCGGGTGAAATCATCGTTTTTTCTTTAACAATAGTTCCGCCAGCTTCCTCAATGATAGCTCGTTCATTCGCTACATCTACGGAAGAAAAATAGATCAATATACCATCTGTTTTACTCGGCACATACGATTCATATTGTATCAATGCTCCTGTACAGCTTTCTCCGCTGGTTTTGGAAGAAACCAACCATATAGTAATCCTCCTAAATCTTGCACTTTTATAAAAACTTTAAATACTGTTTCATAAAACGTTTGTGTACGAATCATGTCTGTAACAGGAATTTAAAACCAGTTTACCATAACTTTTATTTATTTTTCTAAATGTGCTTTTAAATCTGCCAATCCTTCTTCAAAATTTTTTCCAACAGCTTTATCCATATTCATAAACAACATAAAAATATTGAATGGAACTTTATTTTTTCCTGAAAATCCCCAAGTGACTCCGGTTTCGTTATCGCCTAAATTTTCTGTTTGTAAAAAAGCATCAGCTTCCGATTTACAAGGTTTGAAAAAGCGAAGTTTTGAAATTACTTTTTCATTTTCTATAATTTTTAAAATTTCCTGCTCTCCTTCTCCAACATCTTTATTTCCTTGCAAACGTGCCACAAAACCAACTTCTCCATCGCTTCCTACATAGGATTGCGTCATATTAGGATCTTTCTTTTTTCAAGGTGACCATAAATCTTGATTTTTAATAGATTTTACAAATACAAATGTATCCTCTAAGGATCGTTTTACAATAATACTTCTAGATACACTAAAGTTTTTAGCCGTTCACAAGAATTTTTGTAGTTAACTGTTGTTGAACAACAAATTTAACAAAAGAAGACATCGTAAATAAAAACTCTAAAAGTATTCCAAGTACACAAATCATTAAGAATGTGTTTTTTGATAACGTTGTAAAATATCATCAATACTACGAATAGATTTTTTGCACCAATCAAATCGTTTTTCTAATATTTCCTCAGCTGTTAATTCCCAAGCTAAATTAGAGTTTCGCAACTTTGTAGTCGCATGCTGAATGGTAATCGCGGCAGAAACTGAAATATTCAAACTTTCCGTAAATCCAACCATCGGAATTTTTAAAAATTCATCTGCTTCAGAAAGCACTTCTTCACTCAATCCTTCTCGTTCTTTTCCAAAAAAGAAGGCTGCCTTTTCCGTTACATCAAAATCTTGTAAATATTGAGAATCTTTATGTGGTGTAGTGGCTATGATACGATATCCCTCGGAACGCAAACGTGCTATGCAACTTTTGGTATCGTTGTATCGATGAATATCTACCCATTTTTGTGCGCCCATCGCAATCTCTCTATCCATCTTTTTCCCGAGTCGCTCCTCGATAACATGCACATCTTGCAAACCAAAAACATCACAACTACGTAATACAGCGCTTGTATTATGAAGTTGATACACATCTTCCACTGCAACAGTGAAATGACGTGTGCGTTGAGCTAACACTTTGGAAAACAGCATTTTTCTACGTTCTGTAAGGTAACTTTCTAAATGTTCTAATAAATCTTCATTAATCATCCTACAAAACTATCATAAAAACTCAAGCGAGCAAAATACCAAGATGTTTGGTAAAACACTTTAATACATAAATAAATTCATTATTTTAGTACATCATTAAAATCCGACGAATGAAGTATATTTTCTCCTATTTTCTCTCTTTTTTTTGTTGTATGATGGTTTTCTCTCAAGAAACAACCGAGATATATGCTAAAAATGAGTTTTCAAATGATGAAAAAGTAGTTGAATTTGGGCAACGCTTCGCAGATTCTTTTTATGAAGAAGATACTTCTTTTTTTATGGACAATTTTAACTTGCAAAGCTTTGCTGAAAAAGTAGTTTCAATTAACGAAAAAGCAACAAAGGAAAATGCGATTAAAAAATTCAATGCTGTTTTTAAAAATGGGATATTTCTTGAAAAGTTTCATAAGTTTCCAGAAGATATTCGTGCTGCTTTAGCAAGAGGCGCTTCTTATAGTCTGGTAAATTTCTATTATCATTTAGATGAACGCAAATATCATTTGCTATTTCGCATGTATTCTGATAATGGTGGTTTAAATTATCATGACTATCAATTAGGATATGAAGATGAGAAGTTTCACCTGAACGATGTTTTTATTTTTACAATGGGTGAATACTTAAGCGATACCTATCAAGATTTATACGAGCTAACCATTCCTGGTAAAGACACCAAAGATACAGAAACCAATAAGGAACGTTTAAAAGGCATGGTGTATTTTGCACGTTTGAAAATTTTATTAAACACAAAAAAATATAAAGAAGCCTTAGAACTCACACATAATCTTACAGGTGATTTTACTGAGAAAAAAATATACTATACGACTAAAATTAAAATTGCATCAAAAATCAATAATGTCTATCACTTAGAAGCTATTGATGAATTATTAAAAAAATTCCCAAACGATCCATATACCAAACTCATGGAGATTGATTATTATGTGATGTTGAAAGATTATAACGCTACCATGCAACTTTTGGATGAAATTCAACAAAATACCGAAGACACTTTTATTGAATATGTGCGCGGAAATGCTGCTTGGCAATTCAAAGATTATGAATTGGCAGAAAAAGCCTATGCAAATACCATTATTGAATATCCTAGTTTTGCCGAAGCCAAAATCAACTTGATGTACTTATACGATTTTTTAGAAAAGCATGAAGATAATATTGTGTTGTTGAATCGTATGATAGAAAATGAAGAATATGATAAAAAAGATTTAATCGATTTCATTGATGATAAATCTAATGAATTTGTCAACTTACCAAACGCCCGCATTTATAATAGATGGAAAAAGAAAAAATAGTAGTACTTAGTGGTGCAGGGATTAGCGCTGAAAGTGGCATCAAAACGTTTCGTGATGCAGATGGATTATGGGAAGGACACGATATTATGGAAGTAGCTTCGCCTATT
Source organism: Kordia sp. (assembly GCF_022447245.1). GTDB lineage: Bacteria > Bacteroidota > Bacteroidia > Flavobacteriales > Flavobacteriaceae > Kordia. The sequence continues at coordinate 9,087 of NZ_JAKVBC010000028.1, forward strand.
GGTTTTGATAAGAATCCTGCGCTTGTATTAGACTTTTACAATCAACGAAGACGACAATTGAAAGAAGTTGCTCCTAATGAAGGGCATAAAGCTTTGGTCACACTTGAAGAAAAATACGATGTTATTATTGTAACGCAAAACGTGGACAACTTACACGAGCGTGCAGGAAGTTCTAAGATCATGCATTTACATGGCGAACTGACTAAAATGAGAGGTGTACAGTATCCGTACAAAATTTATGATTGTCCAGGCGATATAGTTGTTGGTGACGTCTGTGAACGTGGTTCGCAATTACGTCCACACATCGTTTGGTTTGGTGAAGATGTTCCAATGATTGAAACTGCTGTAACCGAATGTGAACAAGCCGCTATTTTATTGATTATTGGCACTTCTATGCAAGTGTATCCTGCCGCTAGTCTTATAAACTTTGTACCGCAAAATATTCCTATCTATTTCATTGATCCTAATCCTGCAGTGAACCAAAGTTTGTATCAAAATCTTACTGTTATTGCGGAGAAAGCCTCTACTGGTGTTTCCAAAGTTGTAGAAGAATTGATGAATTCATAGAATCTTTCGAGTAATCAATACAAAATGTCATGAAACGCATTGAAAAAGAAATTGCTGCATGGATTAAACCTTATGCGCCAATTATTGGAGAGCCTGATGTTCCTTTTGGTCTGCATGAAAGAAATAAAACCCTAGTGTGTTTTCCGTAAGACTTACATTACCTAGTCACTTTGAACGTTTTGCTTTAGCATTGCATTCTTTTTGGATTGATGAAAAGTTTGATGAGCGTAAAATCAAAATAATACACAATCATGACGAAGATTTTCTCAAAGAAGTATACACGGGTATAAATTGGAATGAATTTTATCAACGAAAACAACTTCCTTTTCACCTTAATGCCAGTATTTTACATTTCTGCGAATTTAATTACCCTTTTCCACAAATAGGCAATGAGTTGTATTCAGACATAGGATGTATGGATGAAGAGCATTTAAAGGCTATAGTCTTTATTGCAATGTATTTATATGGATATCAATAAATTGAGGTGTTTTATGTATTCTTGGCAACCATACAACTTGAAGACAATTTATTGTACAGAGGAAAAATAAGCGAGTTACTCGACTTCCTAAATACTGTAGAACAAGATGTTGTAGCCACACCTTGTCTTATATATCCTATCTCTAAAAATTGAATGATAAGCACTGATGTTTACCTTGCTTTTTATAGTATTGCAGGCGAATCAAAATTCATAAACTTATTCACGCAACAATTACCCAATGAAATTATTGAAGTTGTGATCAAAAAGCAACCTAACAAAACAAGTATTTAGTAAAAAACATACTAACACCCAAGACCCAAAAAATCTATTTCCCTTTCTCAATTTCCAAAGCTAAGAAACCTCTAGCTTCTTTTACCCAAGCTTCTATTTCTTTGATTTGTTGTTCCGATAGTTTAGCATCCGCATGTGTCCATAAATAAGAAGGAATTGGCATGTGTCCTTCCTCTATTTCTTCTATAACTTCTTCTAGCTTATGATCTTTGCGTTTTGCAGTGTACGTATTCCATTCAGAAAAATTCAATTCTTCTTTTCCATGTTCAATATGTTCTGCCATCCAATACGAAATTGGCTCAATATTGCTATACCAAGGATAACGCGTATTGCTTGAATGACAATCATAGCATGCAACTTTTAATGTCGCTGCTACAGAACTAGGTAAATTCGTTTCTTCTATAAATGGTTTTAAATCAGCGATATCGCCTTCATTTTTTTCTGGTCCAAAAAATTGTAAAATTACTAATGCAATTAATGCTAAAACTGCTATCTTTTTAAGTATCTTCATGTTGCGATTTTTGATGTCCATAAAATATAAAAAGTATGACATTTGAACAACTCTATTCGGAGCTAAATTATGTAAACCATTCTCGCGAAAAGCGAAATTACTATGCCAATATTGTTTTGAACAATCCTCAATTGCTTCCAACATTATTAGAAGTTGTATTTACGGTTGATGATAAAATTTCCGCAAGAGCTGCTTGGTTGTTTGAGTTTGTGGCTAGAGAAAACTTAGATGCCATTTTACCACATTTAGATACGTATATTGAAAAAATGCATACGGTACATCTAGATCCAGCAGTGCGACCTATGGCAAAAGTTGCCGAATATTTGATTGAAGCTTTTTATCATAAAAATGACAACGCTACTAAAAAGCACCTTACCCAAAAACATCGTGAAAAAATCACAGAAGCTTGCTTTGATTGGATGATTAGTGATCAAAAAGTAGCTGCAAAAGCGTATTCTATGCGTTCCTTATTTTTATTAGGAAAAGAATTTGATTGGATTCATGGAGAATTAATCCTAATCTTAGAACGTGATTATGCTTCACAAAGTGCAGGATTTAAAGCCAGAGCCAGAGACCTTATCAAACGAATGAAAAAAGCTTGAAAATGAAGTGCTAAAATTTTATTACAAGCATCGTAACAAGTATATTTGTGTCCTTAAAATAACAACACAATTACAATGATGCTTACTCCACTTAATGCAATTTCTCCAATTGATGGAAGATATCGTAACAAAACTATCGCTTTAGCTAATTATTTTAGTGAAGAATCTCTTATTAAATACCGTGTTTTTGTTGAGATTGAATATTTTATCGCTTTATGCAATCTGCCGTTACCACAGTTAGAAGGCTTTGATGTTTCGCTTTTTGATGATTTACGTGCTATTCATGAAGACTTTTCAGCTGAAGATGCACAAGCAATTAAAGAAATTGAAAAAGTAACCAATCATGATGTAAAAGCAGTTGAGTACTTTATCAAAGAGAAGTTTGATCAACTAGAAATTTCAGCATATAAAGAATTTATTCATTTTGGATTAACGTCACAAGACATTAACAATACAGCCATTCCGCTTTCTATCAAAGAAGCTATTCAACAAGTATATCTTCCTGAACTGGTAAAAGTATTAGAAAAGCTAAAAGAACTTGCCAATGAATGGGCAGCGGTTTCCATGCTCGCTAGAACACATGGGCAACCTGCTTCTCCTACACGTTTAGGAAAAGAAATTGAAGTTTTTATTACACGTATTGAAGCACAAGTAAAAACACTGTCTGTTATTCCACATGCTGCCAAATTTGGTGGTGCTACAGGAAACTTTAATGCACATAAAGTCGCGTATCCTGCTATAGATTGGAAAGCTTTTGGAAATGATTTTGTAGAACGAATTTTAGGGTTGCACCACTCGTTTCCAACTACACAAATAGAACATTATGATCATGTAGCAGGAATTTTTGATGGAATGAAACGCATCAATACTATTTTAATTGATTTAGATCGCGATTTCTGGACCTATATTTCTATGGACTACTTTAAGCAAAAAATCAAAAAAGGAGAAGTTGGATCTTCTGCAATGCCACACAAAGTAAATCCAATTGATTTTGAAAATAGTGAAGGAAACTTAGGTATTGCCAATGCAATTTTCACCCATTTAGCTGCTAAATTACCTATTTCAAGACTACAACGTGATTTAACAGATTCAACTGTACTTAGAAATGTAGGTGTCCCATTCGGTCATACATTAATTGGGTTTCAGTCTACTCTAAAAGGTTTAAACAAATTATTATTAAACCAAGCTAAGTTTGAAGAAGACTTGGAAAATAACTGGGCAGTTGTTGCTGAAGCCATTCAAACTATCCTTAGGAGAGAGAATTACCAAAATCCTTATGAAGCATTAAAAGGACTTACTAGAACCAACGAAAAGATAACCCAGACGTTAATTAGCGAATTTATTGACACTTTAACGATTTCTGATACTGTAAAATTGGAATTAAAGCAAATAAATCCTACAAATTATACAGGAATATAGTCTTTAATGTCCTTTCGCATTGTTTTTTTGTTAATTTTGTAATGCCAAGAACTAACAAAAATAATTATTGTGAATATCAAACTCACAAATTCGAAAGAAGGTAAAAGTTTGAATGCATTACAAAACACAGGAAGACTACAAATCAAAAAAGGTGTTTATAATAAAGCGTTTAAATCTTTTATTATGGACAATTATGGTTCAGGAGTTCATTTTGGAAATATGAATAGTAATCTTGAAGAAATCCTAAAAAACTTGTCTTTAGACCATTTAATGGAGAGCAAAGTAAAACTCCCTAGGATTGATGTTAATACATTATCAGTCGTAAAGGATAATAGAAATGAGTTTTCCGATTTTGATTTATATGAAAACTTTGAATGCACCTTTTTAGCTAAAGAAGGTGTAAGCTCAGATAATTTCATGAAAGGTATTGAAGTCTTACAGACTAATTTTTTAGACACATACAATCAAAAGATTCATGAAGAAATTACAGAGATAGAAAATAAAAATCGCATACAAGCAAAAAAAAGAGAAGTTAAAGAAATCGTCTTTTTTACTTTATTATCAATTATTTCATTGATATTGATTTATTTTTACTCTAATGGATAATAAAATCAATACAAATAAAAAATGGATAAATGTCATGTAACATTTATCCATTTTTTTTTAGTTTGAGGACATCAAGTTTGATAAGTTTCCCAAGTCAAAGTTGAAAGGTGTACTCCGTTGTTCTGACATTTTATATAATTCCATAAATTTCTCCAACGTCATATCATTTCCAATGATACGCATGACTGCAAAGCGCATTTCTTTTTCTGAAACAAATGCAATGATTTCATCGATCGTATCGTCATTACCTATGTATTTGATAACTCCATTACGACCTAAGTTGATCAATTCTTCGTATTTTTCTTGGTTCAAAATTGCCTTGACATTATTTTTTTCTGTGGTAAACTCTTCCTGCTTCATATTTTCAGGTCTATAAAATAGTAAGTTTACTCGATCCACAGCTTCAAGAGCTTCTTCTTGTTTTTTAGTAAACTGCATTCCTTCTTGCTTTAGAAGACTTACAGGAATTGTACTTGAAGAAAACCCTGCTTTTTCAGCGTGATCTAGAAAATAATTTCGTAAACTATTTTTGTCGGAACAACTTGTTGTTCCCATGACGACTAACAGCAGTATTAAAATTGATTTAAAAGTTTTCATAATTTTTTGATTGTTGATTGTTTTTTGATGTGATGAATATAAATAAAAATGCGTCAACGAACAACTAGTGCCCATTGACGCAAAACAGAGATATGTGCATTAATTTTTTTGAACTTGTTTTAAGTGCTCTCCTCCTGGAATGTTCATCTGGCTTGTTAATTTCGATATTTTAGTCAAATCGATGTCTCCAAGTAAAGAAACCACTACTGTGTTGATACTTCTATCTTTCAATTTCACTTTATCTTCAATACCAGTGATATACATTAAAAGTTCTTTCACATGCGTTTCATCTTTTCCTTCTTTTACGTAAAACTTAACACGAGTATCACCATCTCTTACTTCCATTAACTCATCCAACTTAGAAGAACGCTTGTTTACCCATGAAGTAAAATCTGAAGCAATCGCTTTATTTTCGGTTGCTAAAAATCGTAAACTTTTCATGTTTTTCACCATTTCTAAATAATCTTTAGTTTCTGGATCGTCAGCATCAGCTCCTACTGTTGCTAACATTTTAAACATTTTAGGAGAAATTGATACAAACATTACATTGTCGTTGTCAGCATATTTCTCAAATATATTTTGTCCAAACGTAAGTACTGGCACAGCCAATAACATTACTAGTATTAAAATCTTCTTCATTTTTTAATTAATTGTTTTTTGTTATAAAAATCTTGTTCTTTGTTTCTTCAAATTGTGTTAAATAGTTGATATGACTAGCTCCTGTATTAAAATTTTCTGACACAAGAGACATGGCCATTTTAAAATCTGCTAAAGTTTCTTCGGCTTTTCGCTGCTTGTTCCATTCATTGATGAACAAACTTGTTGTGAGAATAAATACGGCGGCAACAGAAATCCATTTTAAATAATTTTTTCTAGGTTGTAATGGAACGTTACGAGTAGACTTCTCGGTTTTTAGATCGGTAAAATATTGAAACATTGATTGATATTCTTGCAAATGCGGCGCCACATTGTCTTGCGAAAAATATGCTTGTAACTCTTGTTCTTCTTGAACCGTTGTTGTTGCTTCAAAATACTTCTCTAGTAATTTTTCTATGTTAGCTAACTCCATAGTTGTGTTTTTTTACAAGTTCTTGTCTTATATATTTTCTTGCTCTCGATAATGCTACACGTATTGCTGTTGGATTCATGTTCACAACTTTGGCAATTTCATCAAAATCATACTGTTCCACATCTCTCAGTTGTATGATAATTTTTTGTTGCTCTGGCAGTTGTTCCATAATTTCATGAACAAAACTCACACTATCTTTTAATTCTACCTCGCGTTGTAATGATGTATTTTCGTCTCTATAATTACTATGAACTAATTTTAAATTGCCGGCTTGTTTCGATTTCAGTTTATCCAAGCAATAGTTTTTAGTCATTGTCATTGCAAAAGCTTCCACGTTATTATACGCTTCAATCTTCGATTTCTTAGACCATAACTTCATCAATACTTCTTGCGTAGCGTCTTCTGCTTCTTCGTTTGAAACTAGTAGGCGCTTTGCTAATCGGTATAATTTGTCTTTGAAAGGCAATACTGTACGTAAAAATTCTGCCTGCTTCATTTTTATGATCTATTGTTTTCGGTTAGTTATAAGGAAGACGAACGAGTTACGAATTTGTTACAAATAATTTTTATTTTACAATAATGTGGCTATTTTTAATGTTTATAAAAGTAAAACAAACTATGATAAAGAAAATTATGAATATAAAAAAGTTGCTATTTCTATTTGTCGCTGTTTCAGTTGTTTCAACAAGCTGTACTGATCAAGATGACAATCTGTTTAGTGTGGATTCCAGTTTGGAAGTTCAAGACTTTGTTTGGAAAGGATTAAACCTCTGGTATTTCTGGCAAGGTGAAGTTACTGATTTAGCCGACAGCAAGCTTGATGATAGTGCAGGATATGTTTCATTTTTACAAGGTTTCCCAAATCCAGCAAATTTATTTAATCATTTACTTCATCCTGATGATCGCTTCAGTGTGATTGTAGAGAATTATGATGATTTACAAAATTCTCAACAAGGAACTTCAGCTACTAATGGTGTTGATATTCGCTATATCTTTTTAAATAGTGGAAGTTCTGAAGTTATTGGATATGTACGTTATATCATACCTGGTTCTGATGCTGATGGAAAAGATATTCGCCGTGGAGATATTGTATATGCTGTGGATGGACAAAGTTTATTTTACAACTCTGAAACTGATAATAATTTAAACTTATTAAATCCTACTTCATACACCTTTAATTTAGCAGATTTATCTGTGACAGGTGGTGTTCGTTCTATTACTCCAAATGGGAGAAATATTGATTTAACTAAAACAAACATTACTGAGAATCCAATTTTAATTGCTTCTACTATTGATGTAGGTTCTAAAAAGGTTGGATATATTATGTACAATCAGTTCATTTCAAATTTTGATACACAATTAAATGGTGCTTTTGGAGATTTTCAAGCACAAGGTGTAACTGATTTAGTATTAGATTTCCGTTATAATCCAGGAGGATTTGTAAGTAGTGCTATTAGAATAGGGAGCATGGTAACAGGGCAATTTGAAGGTCAATTGTTTACGAAGTTTAGATATAATGATAAAATTCAGCCACTGCTTACTGACGAACAAGAGAATCGATATTTTACAAATACGCTAAGTACTGGTGCTGCTATTAATAGTCTTGGCTTATCTAAAGTATATGTAATTACTACAGGAAGTACAGCTTCGGCAAGTGAGCTTGTAATTAATTCATTAGAACCATATATAGATGTAGTACAAGTAGGAACAACCACTACAGGTAAAAATGAAGCTTCGGTTTCTTTATATGATTCGCCGTCATGGACATTTGGTGATTCTCAATTGAATCCAAATCACAAATGGGCAATGCAGCCGTTAATTTCTCGTTTGGAAAATAGCGCTGGTTTCTCAAATTATACTGACGGATTGAATCCTGATATTGAAATTGCAGAAGATTTAACAAATCTTGGAGTATTAGGAGATGAAACAGAACCTTTATTAGCTGCTGCTTTAGCAAATATTGCTGCCGCTGGAAGACCTGCTTTACAAGATCCAACAAAAATAATTCCAATTGAAGGAGTTACAGAAACCAAATTACGCAGAATTACAGGAAATCGTATGTATATTGATTTAAGAGTTGGTGATAACGATGATGCTTTACAAAACCATAAACTAATCATCAACGAGTAAAAATATTAGTACTTCACACTAAATAGGTAGTACTACTAATTCGTAAAACTATACTAGTAAAGTCACTCTTAATTGAGTGGCTTTTTTTGTGTTTCCTTATGATTTTCTTTTGAAATTACTGTTCACGAATTCAAATGGTAAGATAACTCAATGGTACTTTCCAATATCAATCATCTGCAATAGTTTTGAGTATATCAATACTTATTTAGATAAAAAATAGCTTCTCCTATATTATTCTGTTCTTAAGTCTTTCTTCTTTGTTTTCATGTAAAGTAACTACAAAAGCTACTCAAAAAGTTACCAATTCTCATACTGCTACTGACATTGAACAATACATTCAAAAACGATTTCTTCATGCAAGCGATAGTGTAAAAATTGGAAATGATTTTTTTATTGTCGATGGCGTTCCTTGCAGTGAAGAAGATCTTAACACTATTGATAAAAAAGACATCAGAGGTATCTATTTTATCAACACCAATAAGAATCCTATTAGATGTACAAGACCAAAATATGATCTACTTCCTTTTATTCTAACTAATAAAATTAGACAAAAACGAAAAGTAAAAAAAGAGAGCATAGCTTGGATTAAAGAATGCTATTTTAATAGACAATATACCATACATGATAAACCGCTAATTATTGTCAATACAAAACCATTAACTACACATACAGCTTTTCAAATATTGCAAACTTTGAAAGTTGGACATATTGATTTTATTCAAAAATACGAGGAACCACAAGTCATTAATGGATTTGAACAAATTTCAAAGAATGGTATTGTAGAAATTTTCTACAAAGTAAATCAAACATAAATATCACCTAAATAGGTTAGTATAAATGCCCAATTCATGTGTTTTTAAACGGTATTGTAGCTTCTAATTTTGAGGTATTCAATAATCATAACATTACTACCTAAAAATAGTAATGTCATAAGAAATATATATCATGGAATTAAAAAAAAGATTTAATCATTATTCATTTTCAAGAAGTTTTTTTTAATGACACAAATCAAGCTGTTAAAAAAACCGTAAAAAACAATTTACAACCCTTAGTAGACGCAGCACAAAAAATAGATATTCATGTAAGTTTTTGGGAAGATTTAAATACTTCAAATACCACATCTGTAATTCCAATTCCTGCATAAAGTGAACGTGTCAGTCGTTTTGAAGCTCCTTCAGAAGTAAATTTATCTTATAAACTACATGGACCAGAAGTAATTTTAACAAGCGGTTGGTTTGGTACTTGTATTAATAACGCTATAGAAAGTATTATGACTGCCTTTTTTAGACCGAAGCATTAGTATGCACAGGAGAACTTTCCATTCGCATGCCTCAAAAAACAGTTTTTGTATTTTCTGAATTATTGGAAAATTTATTAGACTCTAATATTATAAGCAAACTTCAAAGCGCATTTGACAATTCTTCAGCACCAAACAAATTAATAGTGAAAGAAAGAGGTTTACGTTACAGAATTATTAGAACTGCCACACAAGAAACGCTTACTAAACGTGTTGTTGTTCCAGTAACAAGTCAGCCTGTAGAACAAATATTTGACGTTGTATTTTTGCTCGATTAAGTACCTAAAGAGTTATACAAAAAAGCCATCCCGTTTGGATGGCTTTTAAAACTTATTGTTGTGGTATTAAATAAACTTTACAGGCTTAACGAAAATCCTACACGTACGTTAGTACCTCTCGTTGTAAATCCTGTAATCTCTGTATATTCTTCATTGAATATATTTGATACGGTAATAAATCCTGTCCAACGTTGGTTAAACTGGTGATTTACATTTGCTCCAATTAAATTGAAGGCTTCCAACTCCACAGTTTGGAATGTTGTAAAATCTCTGTCTAAACGCTCAGACGTGAATTGGTATGATAATCCTGCATTTGTCTTTGGAGAAAATGCATATCCTACGTTTAAGTTTGCTTTATGCTTTGGTATACGCAATACTTCTACATCTTTTTTCTCTGTAAATGTATAGTTTGCATCAATAGTTAAGTTTTCAATTGGCGTTGCAGATACCTCTACTTCTGCACCATTTACAGTAAACTCTTCATTTACATTTTGGTATTCACCTGCAAATGTTGTGAAATCTGTTACTGTATATTGAATAAAGTTTTCTTCTTTTCTGTTGAAGTATAATGCGCTTGCACGTAATTTATCAGATAACTGTACTTCTACTCCACCTTCTATAGTTGTATTTTCTTCTGGCTCTAAATTTGGATTTGGTCCAAAGTTTCCAAACAACTGCGATAATGTTGGTGCAATAAATGATGTACTATACGATCCAAATACCTTAGCATATCCTTGTCCTAAAGCCATACGATATGATGGATTTAAGTTGTATGTAAAGTGTGTTCCGTACTCACTGTGGTTGTTTAAACGTCCACCAGCATTTACGTTTAATCCGAAATCAGAAACATATACTACATTTACGTAAGGATCAACAATAGAAGAAGATTGCTCTTCTGCAAAAACCGTTTGGTTATCAATATAGTTTAATCCAACAACCGTATAAAACTGGTTGTTAAAGTTGTATTTGTTGTAAATATCTACAGCAATTGTTTCTCCTTCAAATGTTGACGGGAAGTTTGAGAAAAACTCACGATCAATGGTTGTATATGCAGCATTCATAGTAACACTACCGTTTTTGTATGTATATTTTGGAGCAATTCCAAAACGATATTGATCAGATACTCCTTCAAATTCTGCATCCGCTATTGGAGAAGAATTATCAAATCCATTTCTAAATTTATCTTGGGAACCAAAAATACTGACATTAAATGCATCCGAAAATGTATATCCTATTTTTACGTTTGCATTTATGCGAGAAAAACGATCACTTTCTTCACCAATTACTGCAGATAAACCATCAGTGCTTTGGTGACCAAAACTTACCGCATATGTTAAATCGTCTACAGTTCCGTCAACACGAGCACTGTTTGAAAAATCGTTTATGTTATAATCAGAATCGTCTTGTGATTGATTCGTTCCAAAAGAACTATTTACTCGTAAAGCGATAGTATCATCAGAGGCTTTTTTAGTTGTGATGCTAATTACAGCTGTAGCTGCACCACTTCCGTATAGAGTACTTGAAGCTCCTTTAATAATTTCGATAGATTCAATTTGATCTAGAGCAATCAAACGTAAATCAAAGTCATTTGCAATAGAAGAGGGATCATTTACCTGAATACCATCAACCATGATTAATACTTGGCGGTTGTTTCCTCCACGAACAAAATAACTTAGGTTTTGTCCAGCATTACTTCTACTTCCTAAAATTTCAATTCCACTTTTGGTATTGATAACCTCAGCAACTGTTTTTCCTTGATTTCTTTTAATTTCTTCACTAGAAATAGTGATCACTGTTTTACCAGAGTTTTCACGTTTTAATGCATGACGTGAATCAGAGATAACAACCTCATCTAATTGTTCAGTTTCGTCTTGTTGTTGTGCAAATACAGCTGTACATGCTAAAAACAAGGCACTAAGAGATAGTACTGTTCTTTTCATTTAGTTTTGTTTTTATGGGAATAAAGTATGGGTTTCCATACGCAAACTTTTATCCCGAAAGTTTGACATTAATTATGAAAATTGGCAGGTCTCCTGACTTACAATTTGCTATATACCTTCCCGAAAATTCAGTGGTCATGTAGTTATAGCAATTCATTTTTGAAATGAAGTACTGAATATCATTCAGCACATGCTTACAGTTGCGGGAACAGTTCAAGAATGAAGGTGCGTTGCCTTTTCACTTGATTCCCTTTTAATCCGAGACTACTAATGCATGCTCGAAACCAAAATTCGCCGCAAAAATAAACATTCTTTTAGAATCTATCTATATAAAACATGAAATAATATTACTTTTGAAAAAATAAGCAACCATATTCATGCAAGCATTCAAATCTATTTTTTGTGTATTATTTTTTTTGTGTATCCTTTGTTTTTCATGTAAAACAGAGAAAAAAGAAACTTCAAAAGAGACACTTCCCGGTATAGAAAAAGTTAAAACTACTACTGAAAATTTAGCACATGCCAAGAAATTTTCTATTGAAAAATCAAATGATATTACTATTATTACTGTATTTTCTCCTTGGCCAGATGCCGAAAAAGATTTTAAGTATGCCTTACTTCCGAGAGAAAAAGCTGCTAGCATTACTTTAGATCGCAATGCGTATGATGCTATTGTTTTAACACCAATAGAACGCGTGGTTGTAACCTCAACAACTCATATTCCTACTTTAGAAATGCTAGGTGTAGAACATACATTGGTAGGTTTTCCGCAAACTAATTATATTTCTTCTGAAAAAACACGTGCGTTGATTGATGCTGGAAAAGTGAAAGATATTGGACAAAACGAACAAATTAATATTGAACTTTTAATCGATTTACAACCTGAACTTGTGATTGGGTTTTCTATCAATAATTCAAATCCAACGTATGAAACTATACAAAAAGCAAATATTCCTGTAGTATATAATGGTGATTGGACCGAAGGAACACCTTTAGGAAGGGCAGAATGGATTCACTTTTTTGCACCTTTCTTTCAAAAAGAAGCCAAAGCAAAAGAAGTATTTAAAGATATCGCAGATAATTATCTAGAAGCTAAAAAATTAGCTACAAAAGCAACTACAAAACCTACCGTTTTGGCTGGTGCAATGTTTAAAGACATTTGGTATTTACCTGCTGGCGAAAGTTTTCAAGCGCAATATTTAATTGATGCAAACGCAGCCTATATTTGGGCAGATTCTAAAGGAACTGGAAGTTTATCTTTGAGTGCCGAAAGTGTACTGGATAAAGCTGCTGATGCTGATATTTGGATTGGTCCTGGACGCTTTAAAACGTATGAAGATATGAAAGAAGCGAATCGATTGTATGCTGAATTTGCTCCTTTTAAAAACAAAAAAATATATACTACGGCAAATACCATTGGAAAAACAGGCGGTACGATGTATTATGAATTGGCACCAACGCGACCAGATATTGTGTTGAAAGACATTATTAAAGCGATTCATCCAGAAATTTTGCCAAATTATCAACCTTTCTTTTTTAAACCTTTGTTATAGTTGCCTGATCAAAAATCATATCGTTTTACCTTTATTGTCCTGATTATAGTATTGATCGGTTGTTTCTTAATGAATATCAGCTTAGGTTCGGTATCTATTTCTATGGAAGGAATTTTTGCAGCCTTTACAGGTGGCGAAATTGAGAAAGAAACTTGGCGAACTACCATTTTATCGATTCGCTTGCCCAAAGCTATTGCAGCCGTTTTGGTTGGTTTTGGATTGTCGTTAAGCGGATTGTTGATGCAAACATTATTTAGAAATCCGCTTTCTGGACCTTTTGTGTTAGGCTTGAGTTCTGGAGCAAGTTTAGGAGTTGCGCTACTTATTATGGGCGCTTCTGCGTTTGGTGGATTTTTTGGAACACTTTTATTATCTAGTTACAGCTTAGTTATTGCGGCCAGTTTGGGAAGTTTCTTAGTTTTGTTAACTGTAATGATTGTGTCTACACGTGTAAAAGACACTATGTCTATTTTGATCATCGGATTGATGTTTGGAAGTATTACTTCTGCAATAGTAAGTGTGTTGACATATTTTAGTGATGCCGAAGAATTGAAACAATTTATGATGTGGACTTTAGGTTCGTTGGGAAATTTAAGTTGGCAAGAACTAGGGATTTTAAGCGGTTTGATTGTTGGTGGAATTTTGCTAAGTATTCTTTCCATTAAATCATTGAATGCTTTCTTATTAGGTGAAAACTACGCTCGTAGTTTAGGAATTGATATCAAAAGAGCACGCTATACTGTCATTATTGCAACCAGTTTAATGGCTGGAAGTTGTACTGCTTTTGTAGGTCCGATTGCGTTTATCGGCTTGGCTATTCCGCACATTACACGATTGTTTTTTAATACTACCAATCACAAAATCTTAGTCCCAAGTGTTTGCTTAATTGGCGGAATTTTATTGTTGGTTTGCGATAGTATTGCGCAGGTTCCGTTTAGTGATATTACCTTACCTATTAATGCCATTACTTCTATGATTGGCGCGCCTGTGGTTATTTGGTTGTTGGTACGCAAACGCAAAATGATTTTTTAGATGCATAAAGCTTTTTTCAAGGATTTAAAAGTTTTTGAATTATAAATCAATTGTATTTATATCTAATCTTTCTTTAACTACTCAATGATTTATCTAATTTAAAAAGTTCTAGAAATTTCAAGTTTTCTGTTGTATTTTTTATTAATTGTAATATTGTCAACTCCATTTTTATGATCAGAAATGATCTTATCAAAATAATAATCAGATGAATCTAAATAATTAATAATTTCATTCTTGATCTCCTTAAGTTGCAATTTAGTTTTATTATCTATCTGAGAGGTACATGAATTACAAAACGCTAAAGAAAACTTTAATACGTTCACTATTAAACGAATACACCTTTACTTTGATTTTTTTCATTTCTATACTTTATATATTTCATAACTATTCTTTTTATAACTCAAAATCAAAAATACAATTTCACTTTTTAAAATCTACTGTAAAAAAACGTACTTTTATCATCTCAAATAAAAAAACATATCTCTAAAACAATTACATATCCAGTACTACAAGCAGCTTCACTTAGCATTGGCTATCAAGAGAAAGCAAATCGCAAGGTGATTGCGGAAGCGATTGATTTTAAAATTTCGAAAGGGAAATTAGTGGCATTGGTTGGCGCAAACGGTATTGGGAAATCTACTTTGTTACGTACGCTTGCTAAAATTCAGCAACCACTTTCGGGAGAGATTCTATTGCAAAATAAGTCGCTTCACTCCTATTCAAATGCGGAATTGGCGAAAGAGATTAGTTTGGTATTGACAGAACAAATTCCTTCCAAAAATTTAACTGTTGTGGAATTAATTGCTTTAGGTCGTCAACCATATACCAATTGGATTGGAAATCTTTCTAAAAACGATCATGCAATTGTAGAAAGTGCCTTGCAAAAAACGAATTTGCTCGAATTGAAGTATCGTAAATGTTATACGCTGAGTGATGGACAATTGCAAAAAGTAATGATTGCACGTGCGTTGGCACAAGATACTTCTATGATTATTCTTGATGAACCCACCACACATTTAGATATGTATCATAAAGCGTATGTTTTGAATCTGCTAAAAAAATTAGCTCACGATACACAAAAAACCATGTTGTTTTCTACGCATGAAATTGATTTGGCGATTCAATTATGTGATGAAATGATTGTAATGAATGATGGTAAGGTATTTTCAGGAACACCATGTGAGCTAATTGAACAAGGTGCTTTTGAAAAATTATTCCCAAATGATTTAATTGTATTCAACTCAAAATCAGGAAGTTTTAAAGTCCAAAACAAATAGGTTGTACAAAAAAACGCCTTATCAAGCGATAAGACGTTTTCTAAAACTAACCAACCAAAAAATGTAATACGACTCTCTTTACTCAAGTAACCAGCTCTTTGTACTGTCGTCATCGTAATACACATTACATAAGTCAACATCTGTGCCAAAACGTTACACTATTTCTTAAAAAGATTATATTTTCTGTTAAATAGTCACAAAATAGTATTAATACTAATGCAGAATATTAGAAATACTGCTAAGTGCTAAAGAAGTCAAAATTAGTTCAACTTGCAATTTTGTACGCGTCTTTCAGACTTCCCAAAATTGAGTTTCACTAAAAACGAAAAAAACACCTCACAAGCGTGAAGTGTTTTTTTAACTAAACTAACCAACCAATGTACTATGACTCTCTTTACGCAAGTAACCAGCTCTTTGTACTGTCATCATCATAATACTATATACTATGAACCAACTTTCATACCAAATTATTGTACAGTCCTTTAAATTCTAACAAAATTTTAGCATTTGAAAGCTTCTGTAGATGATTAGAAAAAGGCTTCATTAAAACAGCAATACTATGGTAACTATTTTTTAATGAAGCACTTTAAGTGTTGTTTAAATTAGCCAGCACAGTGTATAACTGAATCTGTACATGTTCTAAGATCTGAATTATTACAAGAGAAAACAAATGTATAATGGCAGTTCCTAGAAGGTCCACATGCGCCTCCACTAATTCCTACTTTGATTTCTACTTAATTAAAATTAGAAATTGTGTTTTTTTTAGTGATAATGATGTAAGGTTTTGTTTTTTAAGAATTATGCGTTTTTAATAGTTGATTGTTCATCAAGAGTTGCTTGATTATTTATTTTGAACTGGATTTCATGTTTGGATTAAGCATCACAAACTACGCAAGATTTATAAGCACACGTATTTTGGCTAGCTGGCTCACAATTTAAAGATCGTGGACAAGTTTCTGTTCTACATTCAGCATTGAGCCATGTTATTATTCCTCCTTTTAAGGTATTTGCATTAAAATTAGAGATTGATTTCTTGTTTAGTTTTAGTGATTTAAGATGTTGTTTTTTCATTTTATAAAAATTTTAGGTTAATGATTAATTATTTCTAGTGTTATTATTTTGGGCTTCTTGGATCTGGATTTTTTCCTAAAGGATGGTCATTTGATCCACAATCGGCGTCTGGATCTAAAGACGGATCGGTGATATCTCTAATTCCTCCTTTTAATGAATAATCATTTACAATTATTTTCTTGCTTAGTTTTAATGATTTAAGATGTTGCTTCTTCATGATTAAAATGTTCTTTAATTGATTTTTATTCGTTAGAATACTATGATCCAGTTCTTCTTGGTGTGGGATTTGTAGTTGTTGAGCTACTTGTAGTTCCTGTAGGATTTTCTTGTGCAGCTACGTCAGCCGCCGTGTGTTCATAATCATCCTCATCTTCATCATTATTAGGATCAGTAATTCCTCCTATAATTTAAAAGCGGTTTTATTCCCAAGAATTCGAGCATTTAATAAGGCAATGCGTTGTGTTTTCATTTTTGAAAGGTTTTAGTTAATAATTCAAAAGTATGCACATGAAAACCTTAAGCGTCTAATTTTAAATAATTTGTGACAGTTTGCCACAAAAATAGTGATGAATAAAAAGTGAAATGGGATGAAATAAACTGTATTTGGGATGAATTTTTTCTGATTAAAAAATCAAATTATTCAATTCAGTTACATACGAATTACTAACAGGAATTTTTTCACCGTTTACCGTAACTTCTTTATTATTTTTTGCTGCTACTTTATCAATCCGAACAATATACGAACGATGAATTCGTAAATATTCTAACGGATCTGGCATGAGATTAATGAATTCGCCAATTTTAGTACGTATAGTGTAGTTTTTTTGTTCGGTGATAACTTCTACATAGTTTCCTGCAGACTTTATATATAATATTGTATCTGTTTTTATTCTAATTTCTTGTCCTGCTTCTTTGAATGAGAAGTATAAATCTTTGCGCTTTATTTTTTTGACTAACAAACGTAATAACTCACGGATAATATGTCTGTTATAAGAGAGTATTCTATATTTAAAAAATAAATAGATTAACACAATTACAAATAAAATTACTGAAACCACAAACCAAATTTGTTTCCAAAATGGAGCATGTATATGAATAGGAATTTCTAAGAAAGTAAGATTTTTATCTTTTGATATTGTAGAAGCTGCTACTTTAAATATATAATCTCCATAAGGCAGTGCCGGATACGATATGCGTCTATTTTTAGTTTGATACCATTTTGTATCTAAACCTTCCATTTTATATGTGTAAGTTAGCTCGTTGGGGGCTTTAAAATGAATTCCTTCTACTAAAAATTCTATTCTGTTTTCTTCATGAGATAGGTTTTTTAATTTTTCTTGAACTACTGACGAATCGTTTACATAAAATTCTTTTACTTTCAAGTGATATGTGTTGGACGTAGTTTTTGCGTCAAACAATCGTTTTGGCGCATACACTAACCCTTTCTTAGAAGCAATCCAAACTGTATCTTCAATGATTTCAACATCACTAATTCCCCCATTCAATAAGCCATTTGAACTTTTTAATCCTGTGATTTGATATGTATCATTTTTTGTAAATTTTATTCTATTTAACCCGAAGTTTGTACATACCCAAAGTTCATCTTTACTTTCAATATGAAGCTCATTTATAATATTGCTCAACAACCCACTTTGTTTGGTTATGTTGCGAATTTCATTTGTTTTTTTATCATCAATAATAATTCCTGCGCCTAACGTGCCAAAATAAACTTCTTCTCTCTTGGTATTTACATCAATATCATCTACTCTATTTTGAAACAATCGATTTTTTTTCGTTAAGGACGATACTTTCTCTTCTTTAAGTAAGTAAGCGCCATTTGGTGTTCCAAAGTATAATTCTTCTCCCCATTCTGCTACATCATGAATTCTATAAGACATTTTTTTTTGTTCATACCCTGTTTGATGAATACGTGTAATACTTTGGTTACTTGACATAAAAACTCCTCTTGGAGTAGGTTCTGATAGTTTAAAAACGTAATCTTTAGCAAATGAATTTTTAAAATGTTCTTTTTTACCATTTTCATCTTCCCTAAAAAATATAGTTTGCGAATGCACATATAATTGTTTGTGTATTGTATCATACTCTACATGAGCTCTTACATCATTATTTGATGTATGTACTTTTGAAATATGACGTTTTGCATCTAACTTGAGTACATCGCCTATTCTGTACCCTATGTACAATTCATTACGTTCATTCTTTGTTAATGATTTTACAGGAGAAGAAATACCTGTAGGCATAAATTTTATGGCTGGTTCTTTTATGTAAAAAACACCCGAATGCAATGTAGAAAACCAATAACTTCCTGCATGATCTATTAAAAAATCGGTAACAGATTTGTTATCTAAAAAATGATCTTTAACAGTTCCTTCAATATCAAAAATAGTACCGCCACCAAATTCATAGCCTACAAAAAACGTAGTTGCATCAATTGCTTTTAAAGAAATTACTCTATTTTTTCTTGTGATAGTGCGTAATACTGTTCCTTTCTCGTTCAATATATGTACTTCTGTACCATCGGTATATATTTTATGCTTGTTACTTAAAAGCGAGAATGCGCTGGAATAAAAACTTCCCTTTACTTTTAGGTACAATGTGTTCTTTTTGATTGCAGAACTATCTAATGTCAAGGAAAAAAAATAGGGAGCATCATTTTTCATTTCAAATTCAAGCCAATGTTCATTAGTAGCCATTGGGGTTTCTTGTAAGGGCTTCTCTAACAATTTACCATCTTTTGAAATGATAAACTTTCCATACATGGCTTCGCAAGAAATATGCATATTTCCCTGATCGTCAAGATACAAGCTATTAATATGTTCAGTAGACCTTAATTGTTTTAAAAGCTTATTGTGAGGATAGGGTTTAAATCCGTTAAAATTTTCGTTGAAATAAAATAGCTGATTTTTAAACGTTGCAAAATAAATAGTTCCGTCTTTTTGCGGGAAAAGATCTAACACAACCATATCTGATAACCCATCAGTAACGCCATAGGTTTTGATTTCGTATCCGTTATTGCTTGAAATTCCTCTATCTGTAGCAATCCAAATGACTCCATTTTTGTCTTGGTGTAATTCGTAGGTTTCTAAACTTGGTAGTCCATCAATAATTCCGAATTCTTTGTATATATAATTTTGAGCACACAAAAATTGACTGCAACACAACAAAAACAGGTAGGCACATTTGTAATTCATATAATAGGAACAGTTCTAAATTTTCAAGGAGAATTGTAGCTAATATATTAAAAAAATACATGGGTTAAATCGGTTTTCTTCACGATTTCTCTCAGTATATTTTAAAAACTAATCAGTCTATAATGAAAAAAACACCTCACAAGCGTGAAGTGTCTTTTTAAACTAAACTAACCAACCAAAATGTAAGTACGACTATTTTACCTCAAGTAACCAGCTCTGTGTAATGTCTACATCGTATTACATTTTATACATACCAAGTACTGTGCCAAATTTGTTTAGCGTTAAAAAAATATTTTTTGGTTGATTCGTTTTATTTTAAAATCTATCTAGGATTACAGGCTCTTACGTCAGTAGCTTGACAATCTGCATTTGAGTCACTACACTCTTGCCCAGTTTTTGGTGTTTCTTTTTCTCCATCTCCATCTAGATCTGGATCTGTAATTCCTCCTAGTATCTGGCTTACTTTTACTTTGTTTAATTGTAATGAATTAAACTTTTTATTTCTTTGTTTCATCTTATTATTTTTTAAGAATTATTTATCCTCTAGTATTACAAAGAGATATTGTTAAATTATTGTTGCATACATATACACATGTTTTATTTGTTCTTAAGTAGGTAGGAATACAATTATCATGACCTCCTGAAGCGCCTCCTTTTATGGATGATACGTCAACTCCTAATTTAGATACTTGTTGCTTGTTCAACTTTAATGATTTGATCTTTGATTTCTTCATAATTTTAAATTTAAATTACTAATAATTTGATGTCTCAAATGTATTTATCTCAAAAAACAAAAAATCAAAACGGAAATACTAAGTGTTGACTTAGTACAAAAAAGTGGTGGTTCAAAAATGCTATGGTGTGAATTTGTAGCTTTTTGTTGTGAAATTTTATGGCTGAAAAATTAATCTGTCCAATTCCTCCTGATACAAACTATTCACTGGTAGCTTTTTTTTGTTTACAATAACTTCTCTATTGTGCTTAGCAGTGACTTTATCGATATGGACCACATAAGAACGATGAATTCCAACATACTCAAGTGGATCTGGTGTATTTTTTATAAAGGATATTATCGGAGTTCGTATGATATAGTTTTTGTTTTCTGGAACTAACTCCATAAAATTTCGAGAAGATTTTAAATATAAAAAAAACACCTCACAAGCGTGAAGTGTTTTTTTAAACTAAACTAACCAACCAAATGTAATCACGACTCTTTTACTTCGAGTAACCAGCTCTATGTAACGTCTTCACCGTGTCACAATTTTTAAGTACCAAGTACTGTGCCAAAACTTGACTACAAGTTTTTTTTATTTCTTTTTTTATTCTATAGCTTTACATTCTAAGAAACGAGTTTTGAAAAGAATACTAGAAACGAAACGTTTATACTTACGCGAATTTTCATTGGATGATGTCGATTTCGTCTTAGAATTAGTAAATACACCATCGTGGATTCAATATATTGGTGATCGTAATATTCGTACGCCAGGCGTTGCTGAGGAATATATTAGAGAGAATTTGCGAAAGAGTTATACTAAAAATGGTTTTGGCTTGTGGCTCATGGAACTCAAAAAAACTAAAACTCCCATTGATATGTGTGGCTTGGTGAATAGAGATTCTCTGGAAGATATTGATATTGGGTTTGCATTATTGCCTGCTTACGGACGCAAAGGATATACTTATGAAGCTGCCAAAGCTACTTTGCAATATGCAAAAGAAGAATTACAAATTTCAAAAATTGTTGCCATTACCGATCAAAACAACATGGCTTCTATCGGATTATTGAACAAAATTGGCTTACAGTTTGAAAAAAAAATTAAAACTTTCTAAAAATGATACTGTACTTTTATTTTCCTAAGCCCTTTCATTTATGAAAAAAGAACTTCCTTATTTGTGTTTATGCTTCGTTATATTCTTTGCGCTGCTTTGGTTTCCTCTGGATATAAAAACACTATTGGCGGCAGATGCAACATTAGATATTAATGTTCATGACACTTATTTTGTGATTTCAACGTTTGATTATGTAATACATGTATTTGTTTTCGTATTCGCATTCATGTACTTTTTGAGGGTTCTATCTACAAAATTCCAAAACCGTTTTGCAAGTTATCTTTATCTAATTTTTAATGGATTATTTATTGTAGCTGCCATTTTAAATATTGTAGCTGTTTTTTTTATTGAAATTCCAGATACTGTTACCACAGATCTTAACCGGGAAATACTGAATAAAAGTATAAATTTTAAACCGCTTTTATATCTTTTTATGGGAAGCACTCTAATTGCTTTTATTTTTGAAATATATACATTCTTCCGATTACGAGAACGAAGATGATTGCTCAACTTTGTCATAAACTTTCTGGTGTAGGCTGAATCCAAAATTCATACAAAATAGTATCTTTACACAAAATTTACTTCATGTCAGAAATCGTTATTTATATTGTCCTTATTGTCATCTTTTTAGCCGTTGGTATTTTCTTGGGAATGTACATCGGAAACCTAAAAACGAAAGCACAACAAGAAGGTTTACACGAACGTAATCGCCAATTAAAATCACAATTTGACGATTTAAAAACACAGTTACATGCTGAAAATGAAAAACAGAACAAGTCGTTTCAACAGCAATTGGAAAGTTTCAAAGAAAATTTAGCAAAAACAGAACAAGAACGTGAGGAAATTAGACGTGAAAAAGATTTTTTGAATGTTGAATTGGCGCGAAAAAATTCAGAATTTGTAAATCTACAAAAACAAAATATAGAACGTGACGAATCGCTAAAAAAGCAGCAAGAACAGTTGCGCAAAGATTTTGAATTGCTCGCGAATAAAATTTTGGAAGAAAAATCGAATAAATTTACAGAGCAGAATAAAGAAAATATTAAAAACATTTTGACGCCACTTCAAGAGAAAATTCAGCATTTTGAAAAGAAAGTAGAAGATTCTCAGAAGGAAAATATTAGCATTCATTCTGCCTTGCGCGAAAAATTATCGGAACTGAGTAAAGCCAATTTACAAATCAGTCAAGAAGCTGTAAATTTAACGAAAGCCTTAAAAGGTGATAGTAAAATGCAAGGAAATTGGGGAGAATTGGTGCTAGAGCGCGTGTTAGAAAAAAGCGGATTGGAAAAAGATCGTGAATATGTTGTACAACAAAATTTTACACGTGAAGATGGTTCCAGAGTATTGCCAGATGTAATTATCAATTTGCCAAACAACAAAAAGATGGTATTTGATTCTAAGGTTTCTTTAACTGCTTACGAACGTTATGTAAATACAGAAGATGAAGAACGAGCAATAAGTTTAAAAGAACATTTAACGTCCATAAAACGTCATATAGAGCAATTATCTGCCAAGAAATACGAAGATTTATACGAGATTGAAAGTCCTGATTTTGTCTTGATGTTTATTCCGATAGAACCTGCATTTGCCATTGCCGTAAATGAAGATACAACCCTGTACAGCAAAGCATTTGAGAAGAATATTGTCATTGTAACACCTACTACTCTATTAGCAACTTTGCGTACGATTGACACCATGTGGAATAATGAAAAACAGCAACGAAATGCGATTGAAATTGCGCGACAAGCTGGTGCTTTGTATGATAAGTTTGAAGGTTTTATGAACGATTTAATCGGAATTGGAAAAAAGATTGACGCGACAAAATCTGATTATTCAGCTGCGATGAACAAACTGTTTGAAGGGCGTGGAAATATCATCAAAAGTATTGAAAAAATTAAGAAAATGGGCGCAAAAGCTAAGAAATCACTTCCTGAGTCTATTTTGAAACGTGCAGACAGTGAACCTGAAAATGACGCCTTTACTGGAAATGAAGAACCAAGACAGTTGTTTTAATTGAAAGATAACAAACATTGTGAAAAATAGACAAATTAGCATCTTAGGTTGTGGATGGTTAGGGTTACCATTAGCAAAATACTTTATTACACAAGATTATATTGTAAAAGGTTCTACCACTTCGCCAGAAAAAGTAGCTTTATTGAAAGAAGCTAACATTCAACCGTATGTTTTCTCTTTAGGAACTACACGAAACAACGAATTATTCATTGACTTTTTAGCGAATAGCGATGTGATTGTGATTAATTTTCCTCCGAGAAGAATTCCTACTATTGTTTCCTTTTATCAAGAGCAAATACAAGCAATTTTACCATTCATTAAGAAAACACAAAAAGTGATTTTTGTAAGTTCTACATCTGTGTATCAAAATACGAATGATTGGGTTACGGAAACTCTAGAAAATCAGCCTGAAAAAGAATCGGGAAAAGCAGTCTTAGCTGTCGAAAATATATTAAAAGCACATTTACAAGAGCGATTGACGATTCTACGTTTTGCTGGACTTTTTGGATATGACAGGTTTCCAGGACGATTTTTAGCAAATAAAAAAGAACTTCCCAATGGAAAAGCGCCTGTAAATATGATTCACCAAGATGATTGTATTGGATTGATCAACGCAATTATTGAAAAACAAACTTGGGGAGAAATTATCAATGGTTGCTCAGATGAACATCCATTACGAGAAGAGTTTTATACATTAGCAGCTAAGAAGATTGGTTTGATGCCACCAGAATTCAAAGTTTCTGATTCTACTTCCTTTAAAATAATTTCAAATACAAAGAGTAAAGAATTACTTCAATATTCGTATATACATCCTGATCCGTTGGTGTTTGTGGTGTAAGTTTTGAAACTTGGAATTTGGGTTTTAGGTTTTGGGACATTTTGACGTTGCATGAGAAAATTGTAGTTATAAAACTCTTGTTGTACAACAGTAAATAATAAGTACACCGTAGTAAATCGCAAAAAATGAATCGTGAAATATTAGACATAACTGATTACACCATTTTATTAGAAGAAGCTTCTTCTGATGACAATGTAATTGATTCGTGTTTTTTTGACGAACCTGTAATTGCTATCGCCTTTTATGGTGCAGGAAATGTTGGCCTTAACGTTAAGTTTGACGGAAAGACCAAAGAATTTCAGCACACCAAAGGAATGGTATTATCATTTTATGCAGATAATAAAGTGGAATTTGAACATCATGTTTCTAAACAAAAATCACTACAGTGTTTAGTCATCGCAACAACGGTTAAAAACATATATAAATTACCCAATGGCGAAGGTCAATTTTTAGAAAAGTTTTTGCATCAATTAGTACATCCGAAAGATCATTATGTTGAAGGTCCAGTATTTAATATGAGTCCAGAAATATTTCTACTTGTAGAGCAATTCTTCAGCAATACGTATGAAGGAGAAATTAAAATGCTGTTTTATAAAAGTCACATGACCGCTTTACTTTCGCACTATTTTGGTCAACTTGCAAAACAAGAAAATACAAAACTCAATACGGCACAAATTAAAAAAATTAATCTCGTGCAAGAAATTTTAATATCCAATTTAGAAAATCCACCCTCTTTAACAGAATTAGCATATAAAATTGGCACCAATACCAATACACTTAAAATAGAATTCAAAGCACAGTTTGGTGTTCCTGTTTTTAAGTATCTACAAAATGAACGCTTAAAGAAAGCTTATCATCTAATTAAGAATGAGCAAAAAACCATTCAAGAAGCAGCTTGGGCAGTAGGTTATGACAGTTTAGGTTCTTTCTCAAACGCCTTTGAAAAAAAGTTTGGTTACAGACCTAGCCAAGTATAAAATTCTTTTCGAATAAATCATAATTCTTTTTGAATAAGTCGCTGAACTACAGCAGCTGTAGATTTGTATCATAATTCAAAAACAAAAATTATAATACGTAAAAATCTATTTAGCATTATATGCGCCGTATTAGTTTGGATCTTAGGTGTGAGCTTTTACCTCTTTTCATTTTATGTCCCTATTATAGAAAACTCAGATTTGCAATCAAATATTACGCTGGCTTTGGGCATTATACCTAGTGCGTGTTTAGGAACGTATTTGTTCTTTAAAAATAGCTATACAAAACCAGCTATACTAGCGCTTAGCTTCGTAATTGTAGTAACATTATTAGATGCACTTATAACCGTTCCTGTATTTATCATTCCAAATGGCGGTAATTATTCAACGTTTTTTGGAGATCCGATGTTTTACACTATTGCAGTTGAGTTATACTTCATTGTACTGTATTTCGGGAATCATTTAAACAAAAAATAAAGGCATGAAAACGTATGTTCTTTTTTGTACGGTGTTACTAAATGCACTTGCTACTGGTTTTTTCTTTGCTTGGTCTGTTTCTGTCATAGTAGGAACAAAAAAAGTAACTGATCTCACATATTTGGAAACCATGCAAAACATCAATAGAGAAATCTTAAATCCTGTATTTTTCATCGTATTCTTTGGAAGCTTAGTTACATTGTTTCTAACGACGTATTTACAATTGAATCATAAGACTGTATTTTGGTTTGTATTGGCTTCTACCATCATTTACCTCATTGGAACTTTTGGAGTTACTGCCTTTGGAAATGTTCCTTTAAACAATGAATTAGATGCATTAAATATTCACGGTTTTAACTTAACTGAATTAAATAAATTTAGAACTTATTTTGAAGGTACTTGGAATCAATATCATATTATAAGAACCATAGCAAGTATCATTTCATTCACACTTTTATTAATAGCAACATTTATTCAAAAATCATTTTAAAATAATTCATCATGAAAACGAACATTTTAGTCATCGGAGGAACTGGAAAAACTGGTCGCCGTGTAGTACAACAGTTAAAAAATAAAGGAATTGAACCTAGAATTGGTTCCAGAACAGCATCGCCAAGTTTTGATTGGTACAATAGAGAAACTTGGGTGCATGCCTTACAAGGTATCGAAAAAATGTATGTCACCTATTATCCTGATTTAGCCGTTCCTGGAGCGAAAGAAGCTATAGAAAGCTTAACTTATTTGGCCAAAGAATTAGGCGTTCAAAAAATGGTGTTACTTTCTGGAAAAGGAGAAATCGAAGCAGAAGCGTGTGAAAAAATTGTCATGAATTCTGGAATAGATTATACGATTGTGAGAGCATCTTGGTTTAACCAAAATTGGAGCGAAAGTTTCTTTTTAGAACCTATTTTATCTGGAGAAGTCGCGCTACCAATGTCTGATGTTTTAATTCCATTTGTAGATGCGAATGACATTGCTGAAGTTGCAGCTATAGTCTTACTTGATGATGCGTTTAACGGTGAAATCATTGAGGTTACAGGTCCAGAATTGATCACGTTTAAAGATATTGTCAATATTATCTCAAAAACGAGCAACAAAAAGTTAAATTTTCACGATATCACTTTACAACAATATGTAGAAGGCATGAAACAAATGCAACTCCCTAATGATGTTGTTTGGTTGATTGAATATTTATTTACTCACGTTTTAACTAATCCAAAAAACCAGTTGGTCGTTAATGATGTGGAACGTGTTTTGGGTAGAAAAGCAACAACTTTCTTAGCATACGCAAAAGAAACTGCAAAAACTGGAATTTGGAATCCAGTTGCACTCAGTTAACGATAATTACTACCATAAAATCAATCAAAAAACGACCAATCAAATGAATTCAGTTAACCGTATCAAATTCTAAATCTGAGTTCAAAAAAACACCTTATCTTTTTATAGATAAGGTGTTCTTGTCACGATCTCGTTTGTAGGATAACCGATTCATATTATGCATTTTTTACCGTGATTGCAATTGCTTTTCCTGGTGCTAAATCTTTGGTTACTTCTACTTTCTCAAGTTGCTTCATTAATTTTTGATCTTTTTTCCACTCTCCATTTTCTAATAATGAAACTTCATAGATATCTCCTTCTGTCGTTAGTTTTACTTTCAATCCTTCGTAGTTTGAGTTGTATGCTTTTACAACACTTTCATAGTTAGTTTTGAACCATAACTCTGCTTCTTTCGCTCTTCTTGCCAATGCTTCTGGTGTGTTTTCTCTTTTCTTTCTAGCAGCTTCTGCTTTTGCTAATGCTTCTTTCATTTCCAATTCTGCCTTTGCAATACTGTCTGCAACTTTTTGTGCCTCTTGAGCTTCCAATAACTTGATGTCGTTTAAGATTTTTGAATACGCGATGCAATCTTCCATGGCTTTTTCTTCAAATTGAATCGTGGTTTCTTCCGCTATATTTTCCACTTTATTCAAATCTTGTACGTTTTCTGCTTTTACCTCTTTTGTTTCTGTGTTGCATGCTATTAATGTCATTGCTGCTACTCCTAATACTGTGAATGTTGTACGTTTCATAATTGTTTGATTTAATTGTTATACTTGATTTACACTTCAAATATCACACGAAACTGCCGAACAATTTGGGTAGCTTTAGAATTCGTTAAGAGTTATCTAGAATTCGTTAAAAAAAGTATTCTCTATTTAACTATCCTTGAAATACAATGCCTTTACTGGCTCTTTCATAAAACGAAATATTCATTATGAGCCTGAAAATAAAACTTAGAAAAAGATAAAAAAATAAGGTTACACTTTTCTTTTACAGACATAGTATATGTAAATCCTTATGAAAAGGATTTTTAAAATACATCTTAAACAATTAAAATCAATTTATCAGCATGAAAAGAAATACGTTTTTAGCTTTTGTTTTACTCTCATCACTAATCTTTGCTCAAGATGGTAACCTAGATACAAACTTTGGAACAAATGGATATGTAGCGTTTAATACCACTGACATAGGAATATACAACGATTGCCTTCAGCCTGATGGCAAAATTATCTACAGACAAGACAATACTATTCAACGACTTAATCAAAATGGTAGTTCAGATACATCCTTTGGAAATTCTGGCAGCATTAGTATCATTGATCCAGGAGTTCACAGATATGGTATATTACATACAGATACAGACAATCAAATAGTAACATTTACCAAGAATTTATATACTACATATTATATGACCAAATACAATTTAGACGGTACTCATGATGCCAATTTTGGAACTAATGGACAAGGATATATTCATCTTGATGTTGATGATATTAAAAGCCCCTTAATTGTAAGATCATCACCTAACGGAAGTATTTTTGTAGGTGGAAATGATGACCGATCAGGAACAGGTGTAGATAATTTGTTTTTAAGAAAATATGATACGGATGGTATAGCAGATACCTCTTTTCATTATACGGCAAGTAATATAGGTATTAACTTAGGTAGTACTCCTGTTGGACATTCTTCAGATGACAGAGCTGTAGATGTAGACATTATGTCTGATACAAAAATAGTAGTAACAGGCAGAGGAACTTACTATAACGTAAACTCTGTATCTCATTACAAATCTTCCATAGTCATCATTGAAAACGGAGTGACAAATCCGATTAAAAAAAGTGCTCCATATAGCAATCCTTCTCATGTAGTGAAAACCAATACTACAATTGATCAAAACGATACTATTTACATGCTAACTGGAATTAATAATACATTCACTGTTAACCCTGTAAATATAATTCACAAGTGGAATTCATCAGGAACATTAATCGATTTTGGTGCTGAAGACAGACTTACTATTACTTTAGAGGTTAATCCAAATGAATTTGCCAATTTCCAACGTATTTTAGTGCAACCTGATGGAAAATTTATTTTGGCAGGAACTACTTTCAATACAAATCTAACAGGTTTCAAAAAACCAAATCTTATCATTGCTAGATTTTTAGCAGATGGGACTTTAGATACAACCTTTGGAAGCAATGGATATGTATTACATGCCATTACCTATTCTGGAACTTCAACTGACAATACAAGTCATAGTATTACGAACTTATTTGCAACTGATGATTATAACTCCATTTACATGAGTGGAAGAAACGCAGAAAATACTGTTATTCTTAAATATAGTATTCCGTCCTTATTGTCTGTAGAAGACGTTCAGGTTACTAATACTCCAATCCACATATTTCCTAATCCAGCAAAAGATATTATTTCTATTAATGCTGTAGATCCTACTCGTTTACATCAAAAACAATATGCTATTATTGATATTACAGGACAAACTATAAAACAAGGAACTTTTTATAATGATAGAGAAGCTTCAAATATGAACATTTCTCAGTTAAGTAACGGAATATATTTTCTGAAAATTGAAAGTTTTAATGAGGTGTTAAAACTGATTAAAAAGTAAAACAAACTCAGTATTCTGTTTTTTATCTATGAAAAATTGGAAGTTTAGATCGTTAAACTTCCAATTTTTAATATAGAAACTATCTCTTTTTTTAAGGTTCTGACTAATTACTTCATCAAAAAAACTGTTAGCATTACACTTTCGTATAACTAATTCCATTCACAACAACAGGCGAATATTCGAGTTTAGTACCTGCTTTCATAATCGGTTGCATGACGCATAAAACCGTAGTTTTCCCTTTGATGAATAAAGTATTGCCACGCACTTTTGTTAACCATCTGAATTTTTCTATGGGAATGTTGAACTCTTTGATCGTATTGAGTAAGGTTTCATCTTCGGAAATCCAATCGATGATTTCTTGTTTGTTATTAAAGTTTGGTATGTCTTCTTTGGCTTCAAATTCAAACTCCCACTCTACTGGAATATTGAAACGATAGGTATACAGTTCACCTGGCAATTGTTCGGCACGTGTTTTTAATACCGTTTCCCAATCTGCCTGTACGTTTGGATATTTCTTTTTGAATTCTATCGCCAACGCTCTTGGTCCAGGCGAATGCGCCGTAGGATAATATCCGTAATAGGTTTTTGCCAAATAATGTTCAGCATATTTTCCACCAAACACATTAAAGAATTCGGAAGCATATAGTTGAATTTTATCATCAAATGTAAATGCCTTTTTAAGACTTTTTAAAAGTGCAGCATTCGCGCCCAATCCACAAGAATGAAAAATGATTTTGGTATCTTTTTGTAGGAAATTAGTAGCTAATGGTACGATTTCTTTTAGTTTCAAAGCATCTTCTAAAGTCGCCGAAGTAATTCGCTCACTTTTGCGATTGGTTTTCATAGCTAAACCTCTCCAAGGATTGCTATGACTTACAATATGAATATCTCCATAGACATTGGCATCATAATGCAAACGCAGCCAAACTAAAATCTCTGCCAAACTTTGTGTTTCTTCAACTACCTGATAATACTGATTTATGAAATAGTTTTTAGCATTGGTATAATAGGTATTATCACCTTCATCAAAACCTGCTATAAACACTAATGGTTGTGGCTGTTTATTCTTTTCTAGCGCTGTATCAGTTCCTGCGAAAGCGGAAACCGAACAACACCAAAACAATAGGAAACATATCTTCTTCATGCTATTAATTCTTTATGGTTACGGTTACTTTTTGTCCAAGGCTGAATACTTCGTTTACATCCAACAAGTTGATTCGCTCAAGCAATACTTCGTTTACAATCCAACTGCCATTTATTAGAATTTCAACTTTTAATATCGTACCATTTTTAGCTACTTGCACACGAATTCCATCGTACTTTTTCAAATACTTTTCTACGATTTTTGCATAATTTTCACGGAACCAAGTGATTGCTTTTTCATTTAAGCTTTTAGTATATGCTTTAGCTACTTTGGTGCGCTTCTTTCTTTTAATGAATGTTTTTCCTTTTACAGAAGCTTCTGCTCCTACCGCACTATTGTTTACATTTTTTGGCATTGGCAATGGTTGCTTTACTTCTTTACGATTACCATTTTTGTTTACAACTTCATTATCTATAGCAACAAATGAGGTGTATTGTGTTACTAAATTGTACTTGATTCCAAGTTTTATGACTTCTTGCTTTGTATGATCTCCAAAACGTCTTCTATAATCGTCTAAACGTTCTATTTTTTTACGTGCCCATAAGTAACGAAGTGCTTCATTGTCTTTGCTTAACATACCATCTGCTACACGAAATTCTTTTTGAAAAACACCATTTCCAGTTTGTCCAGTAATGGTTAATGTTCCTGTGGCATCGCCTCTGTACTTTCCGAATACTAGAATAGGACGCGAAGCAAATACATCAGGAATGCTACTTGGCGTAACATCGTACGCATCGAAACCATCTGCTTTGATACGAATTTGCGTCAATAAAGGTGATTTGATATAGTTTCTGAACTTTTCGGCAACTTCATTTGCTTCATTCATTTCCGTTGCTATAAACGATTCGCTACTGCTTACTTTTGCCATTCCTTCTAATAAATATCTGTTTACACCTGAACCAATTCCGAAGGTAAATACATTGGCTTGTCCTAAGTTTTTCTCTATCATCTCAAAAGCCTGACGTTCTATACTTACATAACCATCCGTAATAACGACCATTGATCGTGCACTAGTTTTGTCCTTTCTTGGCAATGCATACGCTGTTTTTAAAGCATTAAGCAGATTTGTTCCGCCACCGCCACGAACATTAGTTAAGAAGTTGAATCCTTGTTGAATGTTTTCTGGAGTACATGTTAACGGTTCTGGTGATAATACACGTGATCCTCCGGCAAATAATAAAATGTTATAACGATCTGTTTCTGGAAGATTTACCAATAAGTTGCGTAATAGTTTTTTAGATACTTCCATCGGATAACCGTTCATAGAACCTGAAACATCAACTACGAATAAGTATTCTTTTGCAGTCGGTTTTATTTGTACAGAAGCTTTTGGTGGCTCCATCATATAGGCGAAGAATTTTTCTCCATCTTCTTCATATAGTAATAATCCAGATTGAATTTCATTTCCGCGCATTCCGTATTTTAGGATAAAATCGCGATTGGAAGGATTTTTATTTTCGCTTGTCAATGCAACTTCTGCTTTCCTTGTATTTGGGTAATTTACCTTGATTTTATGTGTATTTGATGTAACATCAGCAATAGGAATTCCAGCATTGATTTGTACATTTAAATCATACTCAAATGTATCTGGAACACCTTTTTTAGTATATGGTTGATTGAACACAGTTTCTCCTGACGCATTTTCTCCTGTAAATCGTGGTCCGACAACGCCTGGAAATACAAATTCATACGTTCCTGCTAAAGGCACTAACATTTCTGTATAATAAATATCAATGGTTACGATATCGTTTTGAACTATATTTCCAACGTTCATTTGAAATACATTTGGACGATGTTGATCGAGTTTTGCAGCTCTTTTTCCTTCTTTTAAGGCTTTATCGTATACGCGCTGTGCTTCTTGTTTTTCAAAGATTTTTGCATTGATGGTACGATCGCCAATGGTCATTTGCATTTTATGTACAGCTGCTTGTGTAGATAATGGAAATACATATTTTGCTTCAATGGGAATACTGCCTGTGTTTTGATAAGTCTGTGCAATATGTACATGTGCAATATTTCCAGAAATTTTCACATCTGCTTTCGTAGATTTTAAAGGGATGACTGCATTTGGCGTAAGGACTTCTAGATATGGACTTTCTGTTTTTTGTGCAAATCCAAAACTGGACATCAGTGCGATTAGGAAGATACAAATATGTTTCATAGGATTGTGATTTTGATAGTTTCTATTTGTTTGATGTATCAAATATCCTATGGAAACTGTGTAAAATTTGAGTCGTTCTAGAATTCGTTGTGCATTATTTAGAATTCGTTTGTATTGTCTGATTCGTTATACTAATATTTTACTTTATGAATGCTCATTATTAAACGTGAATTATTGTATTGCACCATCAAATACTCCAGTATTATCATATTTAGATACTCTTTTTATTTGCTTGCCATTAGCTCCTTTAAAAGATTCATAAAGAGGTTTTCTTCCTCTAAATTTATCATATGTCAGTACTTCAGGAAATTCATCGAAAGTAAGAAAATCGTAGCGTTTCGCATCTTTAAATCCTTTTGATGGAATTATGTGTAATACTTCTTTTTTAATATCTATTGTATTCCCTTGTTGTGTCATGTATATCTTTTTTTTGAGACGAATATGATTTCCTGCTAAACACGTAAATCCATCATCTTTGAATGTTAACGACTCAACTACAGGAACACTTTCAATATTACTTCGTAAAGCATCATATACTCACAAAAAACTGATAACATCTCCATCTATTTTAGTCACTTGACTATCAACTTCAGCTAACTGTGCTTCTAACTCTAATTCAATGGCGTAACCATCGTCATTTTTAGTATATTTTAATACAAAAGGAGTTGCATAAAGATAATAGCCTCCTACTTTACTAATCAAATCGTCTATTTCAGTAATCAGCCATAGAGAATCTTTACCAATAACAGCTGGAGTCATTTTTATATTATAAGTTCAACTTCCTATTAATTCACCATCTTTATGGGCTACTATTCCAAAATCTTTAAATAAATAATCCTCCGTTATATGCTCACTTTTAATAGCTATTTGTTTGGCTTTTGCTTCTTCAAATTACCCTCACATCAACAAAAAAATACACCAAATACTATCAATAAATTAAATGTTCTCATAATAGCTGTTTTTGATGAATTCAAAGTTAATACATTAACTAAATAATAAAATGATAAGCTACAATTCCCTAAATTGTTCTATATTTTAAAAGTTATAACTGTATTTTTACTGAACTCTAATTCAAATGTAAAATATGTGCCAAACCCAAGATTATTTTATTTTCTGTAGTTGTTCAGACAAAAATGAAGATCCTAATACTTATGAACATACCTTATACTAAATGCCTTAGATGATGTAAATAAGAATTTTAGCAAGCAGCAAATTGAATTCCTGTGTAAGTTTAAAACCTACAGAGATGTCGTAAAGTTAAGTTTGATAGACGCCTTTTCTTGGATTGACGATGAAAAAGTTATTGATGTCTTGATTGAATTTTCAAAAGACAAAAATTCTGGAGTACGAGAAACAGCAGTATCTAAATTAGGAAATCTTACAGAATCAACGAATGTAAAAATTAGCAAAGCACTTTGGAACAGCGTCTAAGACAAAAATAAAGAGGTAAGACATACGGCGATTTTGGCTTTGTCTGAATGAAAAAAAGAAAATATAAAAGCTATACTACTCAAAGAACTTCAAAAGATCGACGGACAAGGTCTCCTTATCTTAAATGCAATTGAAAATTTAAATGTCAAAAGTTTTATCCCGCATATAGAACTCCAAATTGAGAAACACAAGAACAGAAGTAATGATCTCATAAAATTACTTCAAGGTACAATAAACAGATTAAGTTCCAATCAATAATTTATCTCATTACACGGTTTAATCTTGAAAGTAAAAAATAAAAAAGACTGGTCTATGTTAAAAAAACACCACGTTAAACCACATGTTCCTACACGTAATTATACCTGATTTACAGTGAATTACAATCTATTTTCTGTTTTTCAACTGATTTTTCTGCTATATTTAATTCAAAGAAAATAACTACTAACCTTTAATTATATAGCCATGAAACGTTCCTTTTTATATCTTTTTATCACAAGTTTATGTTTGCATATATCCTGCAAAACCAATATTGAACCTATTGTACTTTTTCAAACTGCATATAGTACAGTCCAAGATTCTATTACGATTGTCGACGATGAAAATGCGCTGCTAACAGTTTCTTTGAATGATACGCATGCATACTCTAAATATACCTATTCATTGAGTAATGAAGATGGAACAATTTATACAAACGATATACTTCAACTTTCCAAAAAGTTTTCGATAGATTTAAAAAAATTAGCCAAACTCAAAAAGTATTCAAATCAAGATGTTGAACTGAATGTAACGCTTGTTGGAGATGGTATTCGTAAAACTATTAAACGTGATATTGATTACCTATTTGATGCTACTTCTCCAATTCCGTATGTAGTAATACAAACGAAAACTGGAGCTTTTCCTGTAAACAGAGATCGATTAGAAGCTGA
This sequence comes from Kordia sp., assembly GCF_022447245.1. Taxonomy (GTDB): domain Bacteria; phylum Bacteroidota; class Bacteroidia; order Flavobacteriales; family Flavobacteriaceae; genus Kordia. The sequence continues at coordinate 44,760 of NZ_JAKVBC010000028.1, forward strand.
TTTTACGTTTTATGATGTTCCCATGAAAGATGGCTGGTATAGTTTGAATGGATCATATCAAGCTACTTCAGGAACCATTCATGCCAGAGGACAAGGAAGTATGGCGTTTCCAAAGAAAAGCTTTTCGCTCAACTTTGGAAAAGAGAATGCAATGTCTATTATGGGCATGCCATCAAGTCACAAATGGGTAATGATTGCCAATTGGGTTGACACGTCTCAGTTATGCAATAAGGTTTCCTACGACACCTATGCTGAAATGGGAAATTACGGCCCACAAAGTAGACATGTACAAGTATTTTTAAACGGGGAATATTGGGGATTATATACGTACGGAGAAAAAATACAACAAGGAAAAAATCATGTAAATACTTACAAGAAAAGTGATGGTGGATTTATTGTAAAAGAGGTGGACAATTTACCTGATTTTACAACGGTTACAGGAAGAACATTTCAATATGAATATCCAGACAATGAAGACGCTATACCTGAACAAAAGACTCACATTCAAAACACTATTAATTCCTACGAAAACGAAGTATTGAATGGAATGGAATGGGAAAAGAGTGTTGCTGAAGAAGCCGAAATAGATTATTTCATCATGGCAGATGTTTTTGCAAATCCCGATAGTTATTTTAATGGAAAAAATGTGTTTTATTTTTTGAATCTAGATAATAAGTTAGAACCTGTGATTTGGGACTTTATTTGGGCTTTTGGTACGCCGTATTATGTGTGTTATGGTAACAATCCTTGGTGCTATATTTATTCTCCTATTGGAGCGCAATACTGTACTGAAATGTATTGTTCTCTCTGGGTCAGAAATGGGTACTCTGCTAATATGGAACTCATGTATGGAAATCCAAAATATAAAAATCAACTAGGATATAACCGCTTTTTATTGATGGAAGATTATATGAAATCTGTTCAAAATGTGAATATGTATAAAAACCGTTACTATGATTGGAGAAATGGTACAAACGGAAAAAAACCTGTTTTGTCTGACGCCAATATTTTAAGAAGAACCGATGAATTAATTGCAATTTTACGATCTGGAGAGATTTATAAAAAAGATAGCATTCGTTGGTCAGTATATCCTGATTTTCAAAAGAAACGTTTTTCTCCTGAAACTATTCGCAACAAAATAAAAGAACGCTTGGAGTTTATGGATCAAATGGTAAAAGATTTAAAAGTTCAGCGTTAGTTTTTATTAAATCTAACTTAGACATACTGTCATTTTAGAAAAAGATACTGTAACTTTATAGTAACTATTTAAAGTATTACTATGAGCATACAGTATAAATCTGCCGAAGATTCCAGAGTTGTCATTTCTGAGTTGATGTTGCCATCACATTCTAATTTTAGTGGAAAAATTCATGGTGGTTATATTCTATCGTTGTTAGATCAGATTGCATTTGCTTGTGCTTCCAAACATTCGCGAGCGTATTGTGTTACGGCTTCGGTAGATACTGTAGATTTTTTGAATCCGATTGAAGTTGGCGAATTGGTTACGATGCGCGCTTCTATCAATTATGTAGGACGTACTTCAATGGTTGTTGGTATTCGCGTAGAAGCTGAAAATATTCAAACTGGTGTTCTAAAACATTGCAATTCTTCCTATTTCACTATGGTTGCACGTGACGACGATGGAAACGGCGTGGAAGTAGATGGTTTACTTTTACAAAATACAACAGAGATTAAACGCTTTTTAAAAGCTTTAAAACGTATGGAAATGAAACGCAAACGTCATGAAGAATTTGATCGAGATGATTTTGTTCCTTCTGACTATGTATCTGATATAGAAAAGTATAAAATAAAGATAGAGATTCCGTAATTAACGAACGAGAAAGATATATACAATTAATTAGAATGGAATTATTTCTTTACGAAACGCTTTGTGATCGATTTTTTATCCGTAATCACTTTCACCAAATAAATTCCAGATTTCCATGAAGAAATATCGATCGCATTGTAAATTGTAGTTAATTTGCCTGTGTAAATTTTTCTACCAAGTAAATTATACACTTCTACAGCTGCATTCGTTTTTTGAGAAAGTCGGATGTTTAATTCATTCACTCCTGGATTTGGAGATATATTAAAAACTATTTCAGAATTTGAAGCAAATTGAGGACTAGCAGTGCTTTGTGCAAAGGTTGCTGTGCTAAATGATAGTAGTAAAATAAATAAAAGTAGTTTTTGCTTCACTCGTTAAAAATTTGGTGCTTTATACAAATGTAATAATTATTTACATAAATGACATTTTTTTAACATTCAATATACATTTTTTTAATTTTTATCAGTAAAACTACGTGGTTCTATATTCGAGTAAAAATCTTCTGTTACTAATTTTTTTTTAGCTGTTAATTTGTAAGAATAAGTATTAACTCACACAATGAATAAAAGTAATGAATCCATCTAATCAACTACTCAAACAAATATATAGTTTGTCTTTCTCTGTCAATTCTGCTTCTGGCCTATCTTGGGCACAAGATGATTGTAAAAGCGGAATGTTTGAAATGCAAAAATATATTACCAAAGTTGCTCATGATGTGCTCACAGAAACAACAGCTATTATTGGTGATTGGCAGGCAATTTGGGGACCGATTGTATACGCAAACGATCCTACCTCAACCTCTGTTCATGCTGATAATACTATGGGAATGTACTACAACGAAACTGAAAATACAATTGTAATCGCCATTGCTGGAACAAATATAAATTCACCTTATGGCTGGCTAGTAGAAGACTTTTCTGTAAACAAAACTGTTTCTTGGGAATTGGTAACAGGTGTACCAAGCTCAGGAAATATTTCTAATGGAACACATATTGGGCTTAACATTTTATTAAACATGACCAATTCAGAAGAGATTTCTGTAGTTACCGCCTTGAATAACTTTTTGAATAACAATCCAAGCTTACAAAATGTACAAGTTGCTGTAGCTGGTCATAGTCTAGGTGGTGCTTTATCTCCTACACTTGCATTATATTTAGTAGATAAGAAAAACGATTGGGATCCAAATAACAAAGCTTCAGTTGGTGCATTTCCAACCGCAGGACCTACTCCTGGTGATGAAGGATTTGCTTCGTACTACGAGAAACAAATTAAAGCTAAAAATATTTACTATTTAAGTCAGCACAATGCCTTGGATATTGTTCCACATGCATGGGAAAAAGGCGATTTAGCTAAGATTCCTACGATTTATGAAGAATACATCAAACAACCAAATGATGCTAATCCTGCTGAAACATTAACAGGTACGTTAGCTACAGTTGCAGCTTTAAATGCATTATCTGCTAAAAATATTGCTGGTATTCCTGTAAATCGCTATAAACAAATTTCTCCTTCAACAACTTTAGAAGGAAGTTTTGATACCAAAATTGATGAGAAAATATCCAAAACATTACGATATATCCGATTGGTATTACCGCTAGCTTTAGGAAAGTATGCTGCGTATTTACGAAATTTAGTTCGGTTTGCAGCACAAGCAGGCACACAGCACGTAAATGCATATTATTCACTACTAGATATTGAAGCATTTATTAATGCTTACAAAGAAATTTTAAAGAAAAACAAGCCTACTAATCAAGTAGTATTAGAACCATACGAACAAGCTGTAAAATCAATTGCGAATATTGATTTACAAAAAATTGACGCAGCTGCCATGCAACTCGCGCAAGAGAATCACTAGACTATTTAGGATAGTGACTAACCAACCATTTTTATTTATTGTTCATAAAAAACACTCCTTTTGGGAGTGTTTTTTCATTTTAGGGTTTTTACTACTACTGTATTCAACTATTTAACTTTTTACAAAACGCTTGGTTTGTGTAAAATTACCTGCAGTAACCTTCATTAAGTATATTCCACTATTCCATTGTGAAGTATCTATATTAGTGCTTTATTCCTCTAACTGCTTCGTTAAAATTTGTTTTCCTAACATATTATATACTTCAACATTTGCTAATGAGACTTTTTTACTACTTTAAAAATATCCAATCTATCATCGATGAAAAAACAATCTACTATGAACAACACATCATGCACAAACTTTATACTTTCTTATTTGCTTTAGAAGAAGTATTCGTTAATTTACATTCAAAAAATACTCCTATTTCAAATACTACTATTCGTGAATTCTCTAATTTAATTGATATACATTTAAATAAAATATCTATTACAGAATATGCAGATTTTTTGAATGTTACTCCTAAAAAACTAACTCAGTATACCAAAAACAATTAGAACTAACACCTTTAAAATATATACATCAAAAGCTGCTTACAGAAATTAAAAGAGACTTAACTTTTAAAAAATTAAGTCACAAATAAATTGCGTATTTATACAATTTCGATTCGCTTTCAAATTTTAGTTTGTTTATTAAGGCGCAAACGGTTCTAAGTCCCTCAGAATTACAAAACAGCTTTTAGAAAATTATCAATAAAAAAAAGTTTCTAAGCAATCATACGAATCCCCAGAAACATGTTATGCTATTTTAAGAAGCAGTTGTTTAGCTAAAAAAGTGTTTGCCAAAACCAGCAGAATCAATGGTAAATGCAGTACTGTTTTCAGAACGATCAAGTTTGTTATTGATGGTCAATGCCCACAAAACTAATTCTTTACAAAAAGCTTGATCTTCTTTGCTGTAATCAGCAGCATATTCTTTGATAACAACATCCAACGGTTTTACAGAATTGATACTTGTATAAAATTCATCGTCTGTATCTGTATAATTCAATTCGATAAAGTTATCTTCAAACCAACTTACAACGTCCGTATAAGTGGTTTTCACACCTTCTTTTTCAAGTTTTGGCACACGTGGAAAGATATCTTCAAATTGTGTCATAACAGCATTGTCAATCAAGATTTTTGCAACCTCATCGGCTCCTTCTTGTTCGCCTTCATACACCAACTCTATTTTCCCTGTAATTGACGGAATGATCGACATGAAATCTACCAAACGAATAGTTGTAGCTGCATCGCCAGTTTCTATTAAACGTAATTTTGCGGCTGCCATTAGGTTTTCCATCGCACTGATCGTTAAACGCGCACTGACACCACTTTTTGCATCTACATATTCACTATTTCTTGCTGCAAATGCTACTTCTTCTAGCAAGTCTTTTGCCAAATTTGGAATTTTTATGGCTGATTTATCTTCTTTAGAAACATTTGCTTCTTGCTCCGTTATTTGACGTGACAAGGCAATCGACTTTGGATAATGCGTAAAAATCTGCGAACCAATTCTATCTTTTAATGGCGTTACAATGCTACCTCTGTTTGTATAATCTTCTGGATTTGCCGTAAATACGAATTGGATATCAAGCGGCATTCTAAGTTGAAAACCACGTATTTGCACATCGCCTTCTTGCAAAATATTGAATAAAGATACTTGAATGCGCGCTTGCAAATCTGGCAATTCATTGATCACAAATATCGAACGATTGGCACGTGGAATCATTCCGTAATGCAATACACGTTCATCCGAATAAGGCAATTTTAATGTTGCCGCTTTTATCGGATCGATATCACCAATTAAATCTGAAACATTTACATCTGGAGTTGCTAGTTTTTCTAAGAAGCGTTCCGAACGATGTACCCAAGAAATTGGTGTTTCGTCTTCATGTTCTGCTAGTAAATCTTTGGCATATTTCGAAATTGGCACAAACGGACTGTCGTTAATTTCCGAACCTTTTACAATGGGCATGTATTCATCCAATAAATCTACCATACTACGTGCAATGCGAGTTTTGGCTTGCCCACGCAATCCTAATAAGTTAATATGATGTCCTGCTATTAAGGCTTTTTTTAATTGTGGAATTACCGTGTCTTCATAGCCTAACAAGCCTTCAAAAACCGGTTCATCGGCTTTGATTTTTGCAATTAGATTTGCTTGAATTTCTTCGTTTATAGTTTTATGTGTGTATCCTAAATCTATTAATTCTTTAAATGTGATATCTTGTTTCATTAGTGTATTATCCTTTTTCAGTTTGCATTTTTTATGTAATCTGTAACAAATGCTGTATTTATAATTTTATTAATGTCGTTTTGACAATTTATTGTATTCTTCGTTTTCTATTTTTTTCGTAATCTTCAAAAATCATTTGCCCCAAACCTGACAAACCTGTCAGGAATGCCTTTCCTCTATTTTGTTCTGTAAAGATTTCTACAAAACGTCTCAAATAGGGATCTTGAGCAATCATAAAGGTCGTGATCGGAATTTTGAGTTTTCGCGCTTGTGCTGCTTTTGTTAAGCATTTAGAAACGATGCGTTCATCTAGTCCAAAACTGTTTTTGTAAAATTCGCCATTGGGCAGAGTCAAACAACTTGGTTTTCCATCTGTAATCATAAAGATTTGTTTGTTGGTATTTCGCTTGCGGCGTAGAATATCCATTGCTAATTCCAATCCAGCAACAGTATTTGTGTGATACGGTCCAACTTTTAAATACGGTAAATCTTTGATTTTGATCGGCCATGCTTCATTTCCAAAGACAATAACATCAATAGAGTCTTTTGGGTATTTACGGTGAATTAATTCCACCAATGCCATGGCAACCTTTTTTGCAGGTGTGATACGATCTTCTCCATAGAGAATCATGGAATGACTGATATCGATCATTAAGACCGTGCTCATGTGTGATTTGTGTTTGGTTTCTTCGACGATAAGATCATTTTCTGTGATGCGTAAATCGCCAATTCCATTGTTGACTTGTGCATTTTTGATACTTTCCGTCATATTAATCATAGCCAAATCGTCTCCAAATTGAAACGATCTATGATCTCCCACGCGTTCATCTCCAGCACCTTGTTTGGTTGTTCGATGGTTTCCTAAACCGCTTTTCTTAAGTTTTCCAAATATTTGATCAAGTGCATACGAGCGTAATGCAGCTTCTAGTTTGGCTGTCAGCATCTTTTTTCCTGGACCCGGACCATTTCCATCCGTGCCTTGTTCAGGATCAATTTCTTCTTTGATGTAACCTCGTTTTTTAAGATCATCTTCAAAATCTTGAATCGTATAATCGTCTGTAAAGATATCGTATTCTGTATCTAAGGTTTCCAACCAATCAAAAGCTTCTTCAATATCGCCAGATGTATGCGTTAGAATATCTTTAAAAATATCAAACACACGCTCAAAATGCGATACTTCTTCTGGAATATGCTTACTAAACGTAAAGCCTTTTCCATAGTTAAAGTTCATACTGTTCATGAATTGTCCTTTCTCTTTCGGGTTTTCTAGTTGAAATAAGAAGTCACCCAACTAGTTTTCTTTTTCCTATAAAAATACGGAAAAGATTGGAGATAAAGTTCATTCAAAAAGTTTTATAATTTTTTTAGGTATTGGAAAGCTTGCTCAATATCTAATTCAAATTCACTCTAAAAAGCATTCATATATGTTTTCTTATTACATGAAAAAAGCCTTCTAATTAGATTTAGAAGGCTTTTGCTTTGTGTTATAAAGTACAAGTAAATTATTTATTTACTCAAATACATTTTTCTACGAGAGTATAAGTTGTAGAAGTCATCATCTTTTAAGCTATCAATAAATAGGATGCTTTCTCCTGTACTCTTCATTTCTGGTCCTAAACGCTTGTTTACATTCGGGAACTTGTTGAATGAGAATACTGGTTGTTTGATAGCGTATCCTTCTAATTGTGGATTGAAATCAAAGTCCGTTACTTTCTTCTCTCCTAACATTACTTTTGTTGCATAGTTTACATACGGTTCTTTGTATGCTTTTGCGATGAAAGGTACTGTACGAGAAGCTCTTGGATTGGCTTCAATGATGTATACCATATCATCTTTGATAGCAAACTGAATATTGATCAATCCGACAGTATTTAATGCTAAGGCAATCTTTTTAGTATGATCTTTGATTTGTTGCATTACAAATTCACCTAAGTTGAATGGTGGCAAAGTTGCATTTGAATCTCCTGAGTGAATTCCGCAAGGTTCAATATGCTCCATGATTCCAATGATGTATACATTTTCACCATCACAAATCGCATCTGCTTCTGCTTCTATCGCACCATCTAAGTAGTGATCTAATAAAAGTTTGTTGTTTGGAATTTTACGAAGTAAGTCAACTACAGTTTCTTCCAATTCTTGCTTGTTGATCACAATTTTCATTCCTTGTCCTCCAAGAACGTAGGACGGACGTACTAAGATTGGGAAGTTTAATTCGTCCGCTAGAGCTAATGCTTCATCTGCATTTTCAGCTACACCAAACTCTGGATATGGAATGTTGTTTTCTTTTAACAAGGTTGAGAAACTTCCTCTGTCTTCAGCTAAATCTAGTGATTGGAAGGTTGTTCCTATAATTTTAACGCCGTAACGATCTAGTTTTTCAGCAAGCTTTAAGGCAGTTTGTCCTCCTAACTGAACAATAACACCTTCTGGCTTTTCGTGCTGAATGATATCGTAAATATGTTCCCAGAAAACTGGTTCAAAGTATAATTTATCAGCTGTATCAAAGTCTGTAGAAACTGTTTCAGGATTACAGTTGATCATAATGGTTTCGTATCCACATTCAGCCGCAGCTAAAACTCCGTGTACACAACAGTAATCAAACTCAATACCTTGTCCAATTCTGTTTGGTCCTGAACCTAGTACTACAATCTTTTTACGATCTGTAACCACACTTTCATTGTGTACATAACGATTTCCATCTGCTGTTTCAATCTCAGCTTCAAACGTAGAATAATAGTACGGTGTTTTTGCTGTAAATTCTGCCGCACAGGTATCTACTAGCTTGTATACACGCTTGATTCCTAATTCTTCACGTTTTTTATAGACTTCACTTTCCCAACAACCTAACATGTGTGCAATTTGTCGGTCAGCAAATCCTTTTTGTTTTGCTTCTAATAATAAATCTTTTGAAATACTATCAATCTTATTGTGCGAAGAAATTTCTTTTTCAAGATTGTATAATTCTTCGTATTGCTTCAAGAACCACATGTCAATCTTAGTGATTTCGTAGATTCTGCTTAATGGAATTCCCATCTGAATCGCGTCATAAATCACAAAAACACGATCCCAAGATGCATGTCTTAGTTTGCTAATGATTTGATCGTAATTTTTATATCCTTTTCCATCAGCTCCTAAACCATTACGTTTAATTTCTAATGATTGTGTGGCTTTGTGTAAGGCTTCTTGGAACGAACGTCCAATTCCCATAACTTCTCCTACAGCTTTCATTTGAAGTCCTAATTCGCGATCTGAACCTTCAAACTTATCAAAGTTCCAACGTGGTATTTTTACAATTACATAGTCTAATGTTGGCTCAAATAACGCTGAAGTTGATTTTGTAATTTGGTTGTCTAATTCGTCAAGTGTATAACCGATGGCTAATTTTGAAGCAATTTTTGCAATTGGATATCCTGTAGCTTTACTTGCCAAAGCCGAAGAACGCGATACACGTGGATTGATTTCAATAGCAATGATTTCTTCTTGATCGTCTGGACTTACCGCAAACTGTACGTTACATCCACCTTCAAAATCTCCGATACTACGCATCATTTTGATCGCCATATCACGCATTTTTTGATAGGTACGATCAGATAAAGTCATTGCTGGTGCAACCGTGATAGAATCTCCTGTATGGATTCCCATTGGGTCCATATTTTCAATAGAACAGATAATTACTACGTTATCATTTTTGTCACGTAATAATTCTAATTCGTATTCTTTCCATCCCATCATCGCTTTATCAATCATTACTTCATGAATTGGCGATACTTCTAATCCACGGCGTAATAACTCATCAAAATCTGCTGGATCGTATACGATAGAAGCTCCTGCTCCACCTAATGTGTAGGATGCTCTAATTACTAATGGGAAACCAAACTCTTGTGCAATTTCTTTTCCTTTTAAGAAAGAAGTCGCAGTTGCTTGTGGTGCCATAGCAACACCTATTTTCCCCATCAATTCTCTAAACTTTTCGCGATCTTCTGTAATATTGATTGCATCAATATTTACTCCGATTAGTTTTACTCCAAAATCTTCCCATATTCCTTTTTCGTCAGCTTCAATACATAAGTTTAAAGCTGTTTGTCCTCCCATAGTTGGTAATACTGCATCAATTTGTGGATGCGCTTTCAATATTTCAATTATGGAACGTGTGTTTAGGGGTTTTAGATATACATGATCCGCCATAGATGGATCGGTCATGATAGTTGCTGGATTTGAATTGATTAAGATGGTTTCGATTCCATCTTCTCTAAGTGAGCGTAATGATTGTGATCCTGAGTAATCAAACTCACAGGCTTGACCAATTACGATTGGTCCTGATCCAATAATTAAAATGGATTTTAAGTCTTCTCTTTTTGGCATTAGTTTGTTGTGTGTTGTGTTGCGTAAAAATAAAAAAACATTTGGGTACAAAAAAAGGTGTCGCTTCTAAAAAAACAACACCTAATTTATATTACTACAATATCATTATTTCTTGTGTCTTAATTCAGATGACACAGATAATTTTTTTCTTCCTTTTGCTCTTCTACGAGCTAGCACTTTTCTACCGTTTACAGAAGCCATTCTTTCTCTGAAACCGTGCTTGTTTCTTCTTTTTCTTTTCGATGGTTGAAATGTTCTTTTCATTACTTAATATATCTTTAATTTCTCTTGAAAATAATTATAATTGCACGCGAGATTCCTTTCTAAAAGTGCGGCGCAAATATACAAAGAGTTTTCACTTTAACAAACAGATTTTAAAAAATATTTTCGATTGTTTTTTATACATTTGCAACCTCTTTAAATATATACTGTTTTTATGTTCAACAAAAATATCAAACTCATTATAGCAGGAGGAATTTTTGCCTTCGCAATTTACCAATTTTACGAAAGTTATATTGGTAATGGAATCTTTTTAATTTTATTAGCTGCCATTTTTGTGCTATTCTACTTTAAAAATGAATTTATCTTATTGTCATTCTTAAAGTTACGCAAACAAGATTTTGATGGTGCGAAACGTATTTTAGGAAGAATTAAGAATCCAGAAACTGCTTTAACGAGAAAACAACAAGGGTATTACTATTACCTACATGGAATTATGGCTTCGCAAAGCAATTTGACACAAGCTGAGAAACATCTACGCAAAGCTGAAAAGCTAGGCTTAAGTATGTCTCACGATATGGCGATGGTAAAAATGACCTTAGCAGGTATTGCTGCACAAAAGAATCGTAAGAATGAAGCGAAAAGCTTAATGAAAGAAGCTAAAGACCTAGATAAACGTGGAATGCTTACCGAACAGATTAAAATGATGGAGCAGCAAATGAAACGTGCTGCAAGTGCTCCAAAACAGCATTATGGCAATCGTCAGAATATGCGAAGAAGATAAGATTTTTGAAAAGCGACTTTTAGGAGTCGCTTTTTTTTATTAAGATTTTAAAATGTAATGATTTGATTAGTGCTTTCATACGTCATTCTAATGTAGGAGCAACAAAGGAATCTGTTAATTCATAACTCATATTAGTAATTGAAACGAACAGATTGCCACGAATTTTCTTGAAATTATCACAATGAGGAATCATAGTTTTTTATCAAAACCGCTTGATTGTCTTATAAAACCAAACTAACGAGTATTTGGTTTTCAAATTACTGCAGCTAAAACAACTTTTTTCACATAGAACTCAAATACATTTCTATCGTTTCATTCTGTGTCTCAAAACATCTTTGGTCAATTGTGTATCATCATTGACAAAATGCTTTAATAAAGACATCATTTCATCGTTTTGATGGTTTTTGGAGATTAATTCATACGCCATTTTTTGCACATCTTCTTTCGGAGCAATGTCTTTGTTATACTCGTACGTTAATGCTTTGAGAAAGTTTTGTTCATTTGCCTTTTCCACTCGCTTTTGTTTGAATTCATGAAGTGCGTTTTCCAGTGACGCTTTGTCTTCGAAATTTGCAAAGTAATTATTGGCACAATTCACCGCGTCTTTGTTGTCTGTCCAACCTTTCAATAATAATTCATTCGCAGATGGAATGTTGTCCATTTTTTTACGATACATCAAGGAAGCTTTAACGTATTGATAGTTTTTCACATAGTCATCTACTACAATTTGATAGTGATGATGTGCGTTTTTTGCATCCTTTATTTTGGTGTAAATATCTCCTACTTTTTCGTTCATCTCCAACTCTTCATAGAGCTTGATAGATTTCGTATATGAACGTGCTAGTTCATAACATGCTGCGGCATCTTCCTTACGATAGCATTTTTTTAGATAGATATGTGCCGCTTCGTTATAGAAATATCCATCTTTTAAAATATTGGCTGCTCTGTAAGGATTTCGCAATAGCTTTAGTTGTATGTATGCTGCTTTTTTATATTGTTTTTTTGCAATGAATTCTTCGGTTAGTTTTTCATAACGCTGCATCAAACTATTGAATTGATTGTCGCCGATAGTAGACGTTCCTCCCATTACACTACCTCTTGGAGGTCTACCGCTAAATAAACTGTTTATCAAATGTGACAACGCAAAGAAAACCAAGGCTAATACGAAAAGTCCACCCAAAAAGCTGGGGAAATCGCCTGCAATGATAGACGTAATAATGAGATATATAAACTTTAAGAATAACACAAAGACAATAAAGTAAATTAGCTTTGCGTGAAACTTACTTTTAGCTTCGTTAGTCATCTATAATAGTTTTGTTTTTATTGGTTAATAAATATAAAAGCCTGATTACAAACGCAATTGTCATCAAGAAAAATATGGTTCCTATACCTGGTTTTGTAAGCATTGGATAGAAAAGATAGATTAACAAACATATCAACATTATTACAAGGAGTATTTTACTTTGTATCGACAATTCGTTTCCTCCAAAATAAAAATCACTTTCTTTATTTTCTACTTCTTCTGTAAATGAGAACAATTCATTTTCTTCTGGTAAATCCATCCAAGAGGTTGGTTTGTTGTCACTTTTAGATTTCGTTTTTGTGTCTTTTACTTTTTTTGATGTAAAGTAAAGTACAAATACTATAAAAGCTATAAGACATACTATTCCTATTCCAAAACTTTTGATTAATGTGCTTGTCGGAGACGGCGTTGCTTCCTTATTGTGCTCGTTTGTAATATTGTAATTTCCTGTATCAGTATCTGTTTCGTTATCAATCGGTAAGGTTTCTGATGTCGTTTTACCTCCTTCTTCCAGTACTCCTTCTAAAGAAAATTTACGATTGTTTTCTGAATTGAATTGCTCTTTCCCAGTAACGACTTCAACTTGCTGTTTTTTTACCTGATCTACCACATGATAACCAATCCAAAAAACAGCTATGATCGCCAGAATTCCTAAAACCGTTTTTAAGTTGGTTTTGGTTTGTTCAGAAATATTTCCCAATCCGATATCATCAAAGAAATTACTTTTAAATTTATATTTAGCAAACGCTTTTCCTCTTGAAGTTCCCATCATATCTAATGGAACTGCCATTTTTAAAGCTGCTTCAGGATTTTTATCTAGATATTTTAAGTATTTCTCAACTTCTTTATTATTACCTTCCAATACCCTTTTCATATCAAAAGGCAAATGTTTTGGATCTATTTGTTCGCTACTAAAAGGATTGTTGAGTTCTTTTTCTGTTTCTTCTTCTTCTATTTCTACACTAAATGCTGTGACTTGCATTGGAATATTCACGCCTTTAGCAGGAGTTTCTAGCTTAGGAAATTGCTCTTCTGGCACATTTAGCAATTCTTCCCATTGTACTTCTTCTTCTAATTCAATCAAACCAAATTGATGATGAAAAAAATGTGGTTTTCCCTTTAGTAATCTCGCAAATTCTTCTTGCCGAAGCGCCATATTGAGCTTCGTATTTTCAGGAATGTAAAAACCTGTATGTACTCTTTGAACACATAGATTTTGCATAACATCTACTTTTTTTTGCGCGGTTTTAAAAATGATTAAAACTCCTGAAATACTATTTACTTCTGTTCCCGGACACGGATATAATGTACAATCTGAAAGCTTTAATTGCATACGCTTAATTTCTTCCAACCATACTTTTGGAGAAGCATGCTTGATAAAAATACCACAACGTGTGTATGGACTATTATCGGTATGTTGTAATGCTAACTTCATGTGTTTAGTATGTGTTCTAAGAAAGGTTCCATGTACTTTACATCAAATTCAAAGATTGGTATTCTTTTTAATGATGCATCTTCTGGTTTAAAATAATCATTTCCTGCAAACTCTTCATCGGTAGCAATACCTATACCAATGCCAATATAAGACGCCAAATAGAATGTTGGAATGTCTGGATTTCCACTTTTAAAAGTGATGATCCCATTTTTATCTATAGTAATCACACTTCCTTCTATAAATTCTACTTGTTGATTTCGCTTGTGGAGATATTTTGTAAATTCCCCATCCAAACCTGCCGTTTCTTTGTCTATTAAATCAAAATAACCTGTTTCACCAATAAGCTCTAAGCAATGTTTGCGATTAAATACAATTTCTAAATCTCGGGTAATGGTGATTGCGTTGATTTTCGTAAAAACCGAACCGTCAAAATAGGTAATTTGATTTTTTAGATACGCTTGATAAGTTTTTTTAAGTTCTGACGTTGGGTCATCGACATCAAAGTACGCGTAATCATCCAAATCAAAATAGGTAAATAAAGGTTCGTCACCGTAATATTTTTTTGTAACCAAATACAAGCATTCATCAAAGACTATTAAATGTTTGAAAACTGCTTTTTCATATTTTGAAAGATCCGATTTTTAAGTACGGGGCAGCGTAGTTGTTTTAAAAATCATGTGATGGGCTGTTGTCCAATACAATACCATGAGCTCATCTTCATACATGACCGCTAATTTCTGTTGCTTAATTCCAGTTACAAATCGGATATCGCGTTGTATCATTCTGAATCCTTTTTGACGGCTTTTAGCACGAAATAGATCTCCATTTTTTTGTAAAATATAAGCGTATTTGTGATCTGTAAAATTAATTGTTGATCGTGTTGGAAAACCATATAACAATGGATAATTCACAACTTTAGGATCAATTTTCGATTCTTTTTTCTGCCTTCTTTTTTTGTTACGTGGTGGATTTACCCATAATTCATACAACGGTAATTGTATATGTTTTGTTAAGCGTTTTGCTCCTTGTTTTATTTTGTATACATCAATGTTTCCTTGACTGTCAGAAGTAATCACACCTCCAAATTTGTTATGATATGTATTGAATAAACGTCTAATATTTTGATGTTCTAGCGTTTTAGCAGCTGTAAACAAGGTAATTTCAATATTCTCTTCTTCGCATTCTTCAATAAACTGTTCAATCGTTGCTGCTGCATCCAACAAAGGTGATGTAAGTTGTAAACCTTTGATAATTTTTTCTTTTTCATCAAAGTACAATGGTGTATACGTTTGCCCTAAAGCATAAGGTTGAAAGTGCATCTCATTTTTTGGATGATGTATAAACGAAAAAGCGGTTGCATACGATAGTATTTTTGGTGTTCCCCAGTTTTTGATCGTTGTATCAATTAAAAATATACGTGTGCGCAAATCTTCTTCTGGCGTGGTTTCTCGACGAATAAATAAGGCTTCTTTGTTAGCAATTCTGTGCAAGAATATCAAATCATCATTCGCAAATTCTGACATCAAGATATTGTCAAACTTTCCTTTGTTGGTAATGTCTGAAATTCCACCTAGAGGCATTTCTCCGGGATGTACATAATGCATTGGCAATTGAATTCCTGACCATAAACGTTTGATTAAGCTTCCCATAAAAAAGGTTTTTGGGTCTTCGATCAATTCTTTTATAAAGTCTGGATTTTCACTAAAATGTTCTATTTCCGTATCTTCTGGTTCTACGGGAACTTCTGTTATTTTAAGCCATGCTGTCAATACATCGTTTACAGAAGGATAACGATGATGTAATGAGGCCAAAGCATTGATATCTTTACTCAATGCTGCAACCGAGATGTTCTTTTTTTCACTACATATATTGAGTTTAAAATGGTGATTTTCTATAAAATCAAGAATTTCACTTGAGTATTTTTGAGATAGACTGTGATTTGCCGCTTCAAACAAAAAGACAAATAAATCAATTCTGTTTTTCCCAGTTTTA
This sequence comes from Kordia sp., assembly GCF_022447245.1. Classification (GTDB taxonomy): domain Bacteria; phylum Bacteroidota; class Bacteroidia; order Flavobacteriales; family Flavobacteriaceae; genus Kordia. The sequence continues at coordinate 60,812 of NZ_JAKVBC010000028.1, forward strand.
TATACAGATGGTAATGCTTGTAAGGTTTTTAAAAATGCTTCAGCAGCTGCAAAATCAATATGATCTACTGACGGAAAATTTTTATGCTGTTCTAAAATGTCGTCAAAGATTTCAGTTAAGGCAGCTTTTACTTCTCCTGAATTTGTCGCTAAAAATGTAAGCACCAACGCTCCAAATGGCGGAAACCCAGTTTCAGAAAGCAATTTTAGTATCTCAACAACTTGTTCTTTGTACGCAATGGTCATTCCATCTGGAATACTGATACAATTGTAGCCACCACGATAATCCTGTGCATTCTCTATCACAGTTCCTTGAAACATATGATCAATCTCCCATTCCCAAAAATAGGCATCATACGATTCAAAGTAATATATGGCTTTTGATTGCGTTTCGTTCATGACTATCGTGACAATCGGTATCCGCTGATTGTTAGTTTTTGTATGTTTTCTTTAGCTATTTTAAAATATGTATTGTCCCTTTGCATGACAATGATATCATTACTATTTTGATTGACTTTTTTGTTGAAATAACGACTCAATTCTGGATGTTCAAAATCGTATCCTGCGGGCAACAAGAAATTTTGCGTTTGCCAATAGGCTTTTCCAGGTACAGACAATAATGGCGTTCCTATAATCAAAGCTTTCTCATCAGCAATCACCCAACTGAGTTGTTTTAGACGAATTGCTGGCATTTTTGGAATGATTTCATCCAATGTGTCTAATGAAATTAATTGTGCTGCTGCAGTGCGCTCTATACTTGACGGAACAATTTTAAAATCTATGTCGGCATCAACTCCAAAAAAATTAAAATTATAATCTGGTACTTCCACAGGTAATGCCTTGTGAATTGGTGACCAAAGCAGCGAGGTTTTTAGTCGTTCTTCAGGTAAATTTCCACCTAATAGAAACAGCGCATTATCTTGCTGAAAGTATATCTTTTTGAACGGAATGCTTCGAATTTCAGGGCTATTTAATTGGCTTGGCGCAATTCCTCGTACCCAAATATCGTCGTTATCAGTTCCCATTCGCAAGGATTTCCACAAACGAATTTGCGCTAATTTGTCTTTATATTTTGAAGGCAATCGCAACCAATATTCGGTTACACCTTGTGTAAGATCTCTTTCCACAATTGATCAATTTCCGTATTTATGTATTGTTTTTTCTGCTGATCTTTCACCCAATCCGTACGATTTTGCAGGTAGCGCAATTTGTCTTTGATTACATTTAATTCTTGTAATGAAAGTTCTTGATTTGAAAATTTTAGTTGCAAGTTTGAAACTTCGTTCATCAATTCTTCTGGATTCGGAGCTTTGTTAAAAAATGCTTGCGGATGTACCTGTTCTTCTGTTTGCTCCTTCTCTATCAATGCATTTACCGTAGCTTGCAAGGTTTCTATTTGCTCTTCTGTACTCCAAATGTATTTTAACACCCATAAATCTGACAAGATCGCTTCCGTACGATCACACAACATGGCACTCGCTGCGACAAGGTTTTGCATTTTTACCGCACGTCGGTCAGACACTTCTATTCCTGTATTTCGTAGACTGTGAATTAACTCAATGTATGAACTACGAATTGGTGTTAAATCCACTTCTTTTACTTGGTCTTGCAATCCTTTGATTTCTTCTGGAGAAATTTTTGTTTGTGCTGTTTTCTCTTTTCGTTCCAATTTCCAACCTGCTTGTAATACTTCTTCCAAACGATCGGGTTTTACATTGTCTACTTTTAAACGAATTAAGAAACGATCTAACAATGCTGCCAACGCCTCATCTTCCGGCAATTGGTTACTGGCACTGATAAACATCAACGCTGGTAATTTTTTTGTTTCTTTTCCACGACGAAATATTTTTTCATTCAATGCCATTAGCAAACTATTCAGAATGGCTGAGTTTGCATTAAAAATTTCATCCAAAAACACCAAAGAAGCTTCTGGAAGCATTCCGTCCGTGTTTGTGACCAATTCACCTTCTTTTAACAAGCGAATGTCTAAAGGTCCAAAAATTTCATTGGGTTCCGTAAATCGAGTTAAGAGATAATCAAAGTTAATTCCACCAATTACATGACTCGACAGTTGTTTTACAATCGCACTTTTTGCCGTTCCGGGAGGTCCTAATAAGAAGACATTTTCTCTTGCTAACAAACCGATTCCCAATAAATCGATCACCTCATCTTTTCCTACAAAGACATTTTTGATTTCATCGAGTATGGTTCGTATTTTTTGTGTTTCGTTGATCATATATTATGCTTAAGATACAAACGCTCTCCAAAATTGATTGGCATGTTCTCCCAACTGAATGGTAACGTTTTCATGAATGATTTTATGTGCCGTAAGACTGATATCTTTTTTTGCAATAACTCTGTCTGTAAATACCGTTCGGAAACAATCATTTTGAAAGAGTGCTGCTAGTTTTTCTTCATTAATTTCTACTTCCATATCGTGTCCAATTATTGAATATGTAAATTGTTGTATGTTCTTTTTTAAGAGCTTCACCAACCAATCTTCAAAGTCAATAAGTTCTAATTCTCTGACAATGAATGGTAAAAATCGCAGTGATAAGTCTGCTGAAAGTAATACTGACGGGGATAGTTCACCTTTAAAATTTTCAAAAAACTTTCCGAGATTTTTAGGTTCTTCCAAACGATGTGCTAAAAATTGTGCTGCATAGTAAATCGTTTTTGCTGCCCAAACAGCCGCTTCTTTGTCAAAAGCTGGCGCATCATACGGGTAATTGAGCGATTCATTTTCATATTCTTGCGCTAAAAAATCAGCCAAATCATTTAGTTCACTGGTACTTACTTTTGGTGTATTGCTGTATAAAACAAATTGTCCAGAAGTTCGTAAGTGATGAATGGTTTGCAGTATGTTATTTTGTAAACTCAAGAAAGTACGAATTATCGTGCCTAACAGACACTATTCAAAAGAACGAAATTTCTCGGTAAGAAGCAATTTTACTTTCTTTGTTTTGAATGTCAGGTTTTTGGATATTGAGCTTTAGGTCTTATGTGTTGATTATAAGTTCCTGAGTGTACCTTTTTAATTGAAGAGATTTAAACTTTCTTTTATAGCTGTATTTTCATAGTGATAAAAATCTTAAATTTTCGCTTCAAAACAAAAAGTTGAAACCACTTCGTCAAGAAGCTTTCTTTTTTATGTTGCATTTCTTAATCAACTCGCCTGGTGTGAGTCCAAAACGTTTTAAAAATACTTTATTGAAGTACGATCGACTATTTAATCCAACTGAATATATAACCTCACTAATATTATCATAATTATCATTTACAATTAAATTGTATGCTTTACAAAGGCGTATCTCCAAGATGAGTTTTACAGGTGTCAACCCAGATTTTTCTTGAATGATTTGTATAAATTGCTTGTGAGAGTAGCCGCATTTTTGTGCTAGTTCGTTGATCGTAAAATCGTTGTTTGTCAGATTTTCCAGGATAATCGAATTTACCTTTTCCATGAATTTTGCATACGCGCCGTTGTATTCAATTTTTTCATTTTCAGTTTTTTGTAATTGCTTTCTGTAAATTTTATTTTCTAAATGGTAATGAATGCGTGTCAACAATTCCATTCCTTCAAAGGGTTTGATTAGGTAATCATTGATTCTTAGCTCCGTTTTTCGGTGTTCGAGATATTCTTCTGCGGAAGCGGTAATAATCATAAATGGCGTCGCTTGATAGTTTTCCATCGTATTTAAGACCGATTTCAAGTGGTGTCCGTCCATGAGTGGCATGCGCAAGTCAGAAAGTATCAAATCGTATTGCTTTTTTTCGGCAAAAGCCAATGCCTGCGCGCCATCAAAAGCAAACGTACAATCGAGTGTCGGTTTTAGTAAGTCTTTGAGATAGCCAATCATTTCAATATTGTCATCTACAATTAATATTTTAGGAAGATTTGTAGACCGATCTTCTATTTCTGTATTGGGTTTGGAGATATTTTGATAGTCACTTTCCTTTTCTTTGAGGTATAAGATTGGATTTTCCATTTCTAGCGGCAATTGTATCGTAAACACACTTCCTACATTTTTTTTGCTCTGCAATTCAATCGTTCCGTGTAGTTTTGACACCAATTCTTGTACTAGCGATAAACCGATGCCAAAACCGCCATTTGTTAGGTTATTTTTTGTTTGATAGAAACGGTCGAAAATACGTTTTTGCTCTTTTTTATCGATGCCAATACCTTCATCTTTTACGATGATAGTTAAACCCTTGTGATCAATAAAAGTATCAACATAGATTCCGTATTTGGGACTTGTGTATTTTAATGCGTTTGATACTAAATTGTTAATGATTTTCCGCAAATCTTCATAGGCATATTCAAATTTTTGCTGTGGTTTTATATTCGATTTATAATACACATACACACCTTTTATTTCGGCAACACCTTGAAAAGACATAATACTTTCTTTTAAAAATGTGCCTAGTTTTCCCTTTGTTTTTTTGGGTTCTGTAGATTGCTTGTCTTGTTTTAACAAGGTCAAGAAGTTATTGAGCATTCTAATAATTTGTTCGTTATTACGAATGGTCAAATCTGTATATTTTACAATCTTGGAATAATCCATTACATTATTGGTGATCATTCTTAGGTACCCTGTAGTGATTGTAATTGGTGTACGAATTTCGTGTGATAAATTTTCAATAAAATTGTTTTTAATCTCAGCAACTTCCTTCATTTTTTCGTTTTCATACTGCAATTTGAGTCGGTTCTTTTTGCGCTTCTGCATTATTACCAAGAAAATTAAAATTAAAACTGAGGTTGACACAAAAAAGGTGGAAAAAATATAAAACTTTTTCTTTTCGTCCATGACTAAGGCATTCATTTTATTTTTTTCTTCTAATTCCTTGATTTTCTTGTCATGATTAAGTTTAAAGTTTAAAATAGAAGCATTTAGATTTAGATTGAAATTTTTAATTGAATAACGTGTTACATGGTATGCATCAAGTCCCGCAAGTGCTTTTTTATAATTCCCTAATGCTTTATTTGCTAAATGCACGACTTTATAGAATTTGATTAACTCAAATTGTTCTACGTATTCAAATGAGGGGCTATTTTTTGCTGCATGGATATACTTCAATGCTTCTTTATATTTTTTTTCTTTTAGTGAAAACATTGCTAAATATATATTTTTAATTGCGATGTCTTCTGGTAATTGTATTTGCGAAACACTATACATATTATTCAAGGCTATCCTAGCCAATTCTATTTTTTCTATTTTGGTATAGCGTTTCAGAAGTTCTTCATAATAGTATCGCAAAACCTCTGGATCTTTCGAGAAATCTTCTATTCGCAAAGCTTGTAATGTATATAGTGCTATTGTATTTTTTTTAATTGAAGCTAAATATGAAGCATGATTGATCAGAACTTGACTTTTGAAGAAACGTGAGATTGGTTGTTGCACAAACATTTTCATTAGAATCGCGTCCATTTCTCTAGCTAAATCGATATTATTGATTTTTTTAAACAGCCGTGCTAATTGCAAATACGTACTAATTTGTTTCTCAATCAGATTTTCTTTTTTGAAATATTCCAACGCTTTGTACAAACAACGAATGGCTGCATAGTATTTTTTTTCGTGCATTTTTTTCTTGGAAATATACAATTCTGCATCTCCCAAAAATTCATTGTTTTTTGTAGCTGCTTCTATTTTATCATAATAATAACGTACAGAATCATATTCTTTCTGTTGATCATACATTTTCATCATTAACAACATCGTTTCTACTTGTATTTGATGAAGTTTTGCATGTGTTGGTTCTTTACGAATCTTATCCAAAAGTTGGGTCGCTCTTGTCAAAGTCGTATCCGCAGGAGCTGTGTAAACTTCTACTAACAATTGTTCATATAGTCTTTCTAAAGTATTTGAGACTTCGTATCGTTTGGTGTCGTTCGCATACACAAAACAATTGAAAATAAGGTAAATAAGTAAGCAATTGTATTTCATGATAGAAAGAAAAAAAAAGTAAGGGAATTCTTGTTACGGTTTTTCCTTCAAAAAAAGTATGGTTAAAAAAAAGACACTCAAAGTGAAAAATGAGCAACTCTTTGCAAAAGCAGGATTACTTGAAGTAAAAAATGAGTCAATCAGCATCTAAACTTATTTAGACATTTGCACTGTTGATGTTTGCAAAACTTTCTAAATGCGCGCTTAAATATTATTTAGAAGTCTTAACAAAAAGCTTCAACTAAAGGGAAAACGAAAACCTACTCGTTTTTATAAGTCAATAATTAAAAAAATAATTAAATGAAAAAAACAAATGTATTTAAAAGGTATAGATTAGTTATACCTAAACTCTGTTTCGTCTTATTCTTGGGACTCTTAAGTAGTTGTCAAAATGACGAAACTATTCCTCATGAAGATCAGAGTGTAACAAATGTAGATGTATCCAATTATAAGATCTACTACTTTGGAAATGATACTGATTTTGAAAAAATGAAAGGTCCTAGTTTCTCTCAACAAGGAGTCGATATGACGCAAATTAGTTCTGAAAAAGAACTGTCTAATATTATTGAAAAGGAAGATAAATCATTCATGCTTTTCGTTGGGAAAGATATTGATATACGCAAAGGTATGGTAGATGATCTCAGAAATTCAGGTACAATTGTTCCCAGTTAAATGAAAGTGATAGTACTACAGCACCGTCACCTTTTGATATGGATTCTAATGGACAAATAACACCGTCTATAAATGAAAATAATTCAAACTATTTGAATAATCCAGATAAAAATGAATTTAGCCTTGTTTCATATTTGTCCGTTAATGGCGAACGCAAAATGTTAGCGAGTCTTTTGGGAGACATGAAGCAAGCAGATATGAAGCAAGCAATCACAAAGATTTTAGAGTGGGGTGAGCAAAAAAATAAAGATGGTGAGCAAAAAAATAAAGATACTGAAAATAAGAGTAACGTCCCATCTGGTACCAAGGAACACGATGTAGATCTTGAAATCTATTGGCCATATGTTGGTGATTTTACTATTAATACGTCGATGTATTCTGCGCCAACTCCAAACTACTTGATCTCAGATAATAATGGAATGCATGAGTATCCTCAAACCAGTATTTTTCAACATAGTTACATAGCAACTCCTTACATGTATAATGATTATCCTTTTACGTGGGTTGTTGATGAAATTCATAATTATCAGTGGCCACGAACGTATAGACCTGCTAATAATGATCCTGATCAAACTCCATTCTATACCTCTATTCGCGAATATTCACCATTAAATCCTAGTAATGGCACCTCAGATGGAAGTAGCGGAAGTGAAACTTTTGGTTTTAGTCTTGGCGGTGATATCAGCAAAGATGGACCAAGTATTGGTGCCAGTTTTCAATGGGCACATACAACAGACTGGTCGAAGCCAGCGTGTCAAGTAAATACGTATCATAATGCAAATTCAGAATATTTTCATGCTATGTACGATGTTGATGAAACGGGTAGTTGGGCAGATAATAGTGTATCAGCTAAAAATTATACAATTTATGCGAATACGCCTCATCCTGTTTTAACAAATGACAGTAGCGTTACTTTTTTCCCTATGGCGTATTTTATGAATATGGTCTCTCTAGATGGTGGTGGAGATCGAAGTTTATGTGTTTCCATCGAATTTTTTAACAGCAATTACCCAACATTTCGTTGGTGGCATTATCATCGAGGATATTATATTGACAGCAATTATTACACATCTCATTATGCACAATGGTAAGATTAGGAGTAAAAAGTAATTCATGTAAAAGTATTTGAATGTAAAAATGACATATCATAGTTACGTTATAATTTTTTTCAACTAAAAAATCTCCCAAAGAATCTAACACAACGCTTTGGGAGTTTTCTGATTCAGAATTCTAAATTCTGAATTATTTATCATAATATCCTTTTTCAGGAATCGCAATTTTATATAATTTTCTTGATTTGTTATTCAACTTGTTTTCGCGCAACCATGGATTGTGGATTTTTAAAATCTTGTAGTTGATATTAAATTTCTTTGCGAAACTTGCAAAGTTTGTAACCGCTGTATCTACTTCTACTTCATACGTTGGAATATATTTGTATAAGTGCTTTTCATTGAAGTTAAAACCGTAT
>NZ_JAKVBC010000029.1 GCF_022447245.1 Kordia sp.
TGTTAACAGGTATTTGATTTTCGATTCCTTGATGTCTTCTTTTGGTATTATAATAGTTAAAATATTTCTTGAGTTGTCTGTATAAATCTATGGCAGAGTCTGGCGTATTATTATGTTGACTCACTCATGCTTGGCACTAGTTATAAACTAGCGCTAGCGCTCACTCTGTCGCTGACTTTCTATGGGCAGCTTGGTTTTTTTAGAAAAAAAATATCTAGAAAATTATTTTACTTAGAATTTAAAATTTCATCTAAACTTCTAAATGTATTATCATAATTGATTTCATTTTTCAAAACTTCTAAAAGTTCTTCTGAGTCATTCATTTTGACTCCATCTATTTCGATTCCATGATAGGCTCCAAAACATATACTATCTTTCTTATTATTTTTATATTTAATAAAAACTTTAATTTTAGAGTCTACAGGTTTACTGTCTTTGGATTCAGTAAGAACATTTTTTAAGGATAAAAACTTATCTATAAATTCATTATTTGTAATTTTTTTATAATGAATTTCTTCGATTGATCGCTCTTGATCAGCAACAAAACTGCAATCAATTCTTATTGGATACGTTGTTCCTTTCTGAATAAAATAGACATTTATATAATCTATATTCTTATCTACTTCATTTGATTTTTCACAGCTAAATGAAAAGGTCAGAAGTATTAAAAAATATTTTCCTAAGCTAAATTTCATTATTTTTTCTTTTTTCTAAAGCTTTTATACTTTTTCCCACTTAGATTATATGCAGGATATACTTTCTGTATACGCTTTGTTGGTGATTTTTATTTTTCAGCATCAACTTCTGTTGAAGTTGGACTACTTGTATTAACTTTTGCTCCGTTATGATTTGTGCTAGTAACCGTAACAGATTCACCATTACAACTAGCGCACTAGCTATAAACTAGCGCTAGCGAGCTTATTTCCATTTTCCAATTAATAGGTAATACAAGCATAAAATTATAGCAAGAACACAAGCCATTATTATATCGAATCTCGTAAAATCTTTTTGTTTGATAAAGGAAAAAATAAAGCTAATTCCAATTGCAACTATGCAGAAGAGTATTAAATAAAATGATATTCTTAGTTTTTTATTTCCATTTTTTGCAAATTTTATTTTGAGCAACTTTTATTATTCTGGCAATTCTATCATGTTCATTGCCTGATTCAACAGATTAAATTATTCCTTTAAATAAATTCCCTTGTTAGCGCTAGCGAATTAATATTTTATTCTCCATTTAGGATTTAGGATTAATTTTTTTTCTCCCAAAGCCTGTTGTTTTATTACTGATTCATCATCTTTTGAAAGTTTTGTATCAAATATCTTTAATATTCCAGTAAGTGTTATAATCTTGCCTCTTATTTTTTCAGGCCAGCTTTTAATACCATCAATAAAATAGAATTTATTATTTTGATTTGAAATTATGACTGCTCCAGCTTTCATATCTTCAGCCTTCCCAGTGATTTCCACAGATTGATTTTTCATTGTTACACAAGATAAATAACTCATTAACAGTATTATAATAATTATATTTTTCATATTTTTTAATTCATTGGTACTATAGTTATTGCTATACTAAAGGTTTGCCTGTTGAAATCCAAAAAAGGTCTTGAATAATAACTTAAGGTGCTTTCATATACTTCCATTTCAGATTCTTGATGATTAGCTATAATTTATAACAATTTTTTCACCATTAGCTTCTATCTTCTCATATTTTAAGTTACCTGCACCTATGTAGTATTTATTACCATCATCTGTATCAATCACAAATATTTTTTGTAAATCCCAATAAAAATAAAAGTTTTTATTCTGTGCATTGATGTAATTCTTATCTATATCTTTTCCAAATCTAATTTCAAAATTATTTATTGAAATAGGAATCTGAATATAGAAAACAGCAGAAAAGATTAAAGTTTCTGTAACTTTATCTAAAGAATCTTCTGGATATTTTTTTAATACTAATATTCTATGAGACTCTTTATACTCATATAATTCAAAAACATTTTTAAATCTAATCATTTTTCAAATGGATTAATTGGGTCTACACGATTCTATTTTGTGCCACTTATTTTATAGAAAAAGGTATTTTCAGCATGCTAGCGCGAGTTTATAACTCGTGACGATACACAAGCTAAAAATATTTAATATCATCAATTTCTAAAATAGTCTGATCTTCTTGATAATTTTTAGCACTTGAGTATTTCCAATCAATTGGATTGGTTACAAAACCACTTGCTAAGGGATTGTTATGAATATAATCATTTTTTTGCTTAATCACTTTTTCACTCCATAATTCTATCGGCTTGTTATGATGTTGCCAAAACTGATATTTACTTGTGGTTGTATTCTTTTTACCTGCACTCTCAAACATCTATAATACGCATTCTTTTCTGCTTTCTTGTGGATTACTTTGTAAGTTTCCAATAGTTTCTTTGATGTATGACGTTTAAAATCCCGTAGTAATTCCGATGGTTGATCTGTACTGGATCGAAAGATTAAATGGACGTGGCTTGGCATGAAACAATAACAATATAACTCCAAGCCTTTATTTGCCCTGCAATAATTTACACTATCAGCTAACACTTCAAAATACACTTGTCGTGTAAATACGTCTATCCAGTTTATGGTCGCAAAACTTACAAAATATTATCCACTCTTGTTATGAAATTTGTACCTCCTACTCATATCTCCAAAATACAAAAAGCTACACTAAAAAATTAGCATAGCTTTTTGTTTTGAGTATTATTATGTTGACTCACTCATGCTTGGCACTAGTTATAAACAACTGCTAACCCTTAATTTAGCATTAGTTATTTACATAGAGATTGTTTAAATAAATTAATAATGTTGTAAGTGATTGAATTTCTTTTCTTTTTACTTGTTTTTATCATGGAAATCGAGGGGAACGATGAACTCAAAAACATCTGTCAAATAGAACACTCAAGACATAGAAGCTTTGGCAATTTTTTAACCATTTTGATCACTGGTTTAATAGTAAACAGCTTCTTCCCTAAAAACCTTCTATCCGATATCAAAAAAAAGATTTAGCAAAAAATCATTTTAATCTGATAGCATAAGAAATAAGCCAACACCAAGGAAGGCACGCACTTTATTGGTATCATTTACCAATGATATATCTAAATTTGCAGGCCCTAATATAGAATCATAAGAAAAAGTTGTTCCAACAGAAAGTAAACTGCTTGGCTCAAAAGATTCTGTCCAATTTCCAGTTGGCAACACTGCTTTTTTTATATATTCATTAAAGTTTCCAAAACCTATGGTAGCATAATTTAGGTGCGGAGAAATATATACGTTATGAAATGGATTAGTTTGTAATTTTAGATGAAATTTAATGGCTTGCGTTACAGGAACATCGTTTTCATTCAATCCTGGAAACCTTAGACTGTTCTCTCGTGTACCATTTAAGTACCCTCCAAGGTAATAATGTGCTCCTAGGCCATACGTATCAAAGGGAACTTGGTTACTTTTCAATTGGTCTTGAAAAATAAAATGTACACTAGATCCTAATATGAGAGTTAAGTTTTTATGAAATCGCATTCGCTTTTGATAGGAAAGAAGTAGCTTCGTAAAATCACTAGTTTTTCTATCTTCTAAACTAATTCCTCCACCAGAAGATTGGTAATTCAATTTATGATCTATGGATCGTAAGACTTTACTTTTAAATAAAGATCCCTCTTTTGCAAAAAATAATTTACTCAAGTTATTGTTTACAAAATGAATGTCTACTGATAAGTTTTGAAAACGGTACTTTTCAAAACTAAATACATTGTCATTTATTTCAGTATTTACTCTTGGTTTCAGTAAAAAGTTTTCATAATTCATCCCTATTCCAACATAGCTTTTAAGAGACACAACATTTTTATTGATTTCATTTTTAAACTGTATAAAGTCAAAATTCAAATCTTCTGTATAGTCTCCTAGTCTGTAAATTTTTTGATTCAAAAATTCACCAAATATTTCATTGCGCCACCACCAAGATTTATTTTTCCCAAACTGCTTTTGATATTGAATTCTAAATCTGGGTTGTTTTCCAAAATCAATTGTAGTCACCAGTCTGGATGATGTTCCTAAAAAGTTTCTTCCTGTATAATTTAAAATTAGTCCTACACCTCTGTAATCGTCGTAATGCAAAGAGGTCCTTAATCGGTGATTAGAATTTTCTTTAGCAATAAATTCAAGGTTCATAAAATTATCTTTTGTGACAGGTTTTGCATCAATCTGACTAAATAGTGTGGTTCCCATTGATCTGTCAATTCCCTTGACAATTTCGTCAACAGTATACGCTTGTTTTGCTTTGATGTTAGAACGAGATTTAATCAAATCCAAATTGGAATTACTCACACCTTTAAAATAGATACTGTCAAAAATAATTTTTTGATTTTTATAGGGTATCAATGGTTTTTTTTGAGGATATTTTTTTATAATTTCGGAAAGCTTTACCAACTCATTCAGTTGAAGTTTTGTCGCTATAAGCCCTTCTTTATAGATTGCTTCGTGGTCTTGAAAATCTCCTGTCGAATAGGTAAGATGTGGATAATGATCAACTAAAATATCACACATTGCTCTGCTTTCAGGATTTTTCATATTGCTCACCAACATCGCGGCTTGAAATAAAATAGGTGTAATTCCTTCAAGTTCTTCTTTGCTTTGCATACCTCCACTTACATCACTACCGATGATGATGTCTGCACCCCATTTTTTTGCAATATCTACAGGAAAGTTATTTAATATGCCTCCGTCAACAAGCAACACATCTCCATAAGGAACAGGTTGAAAAATACTAGGAATAGACATACTAGCGCGCATGGCTAATGCCAAACTTCCACTTTTTAATACCACTTCCTTTCCATTAACAATATCTGTAGCAACGGCTCTGTAGGGAATAGGTAACTCATCAAAATTAGAGACATTATATACAGGATTCGTGTAGGTCATAAAAAACTCCCTTAGATACTGGTCATTGAGTATGGCTACTTTGCTCTTTATTTTTTTGTCTTTTATGTCAAAGTCAAGAAGGTACTTTCCGAACTCACTTTTTTCTTCAACGGTTACATCACTTAAAGAAGTTTTTCCACCCAACAATTGATCCCATTTTGCATTTTGCGTAATTTTTTTAATACTATCTCCTGAGTATCCCATGGTATAAAAACCGCCTACTAAACTTCCCATACTGGTTCCAACAATTAAATCTGGCACAATGTTTAAGGAGTCCAACGCTTGTAATAAAGGAATATGAGCAATTCCTTTAGCTCCCCCACCACTTAAAACAACAGCTATTTTCGGTTTATTTTTATGTTGCGCTTGCACTATCCCGAGACTTAATAAAGATGCAAAAAATACAGATGTGAGGATTTTGATAACTTTCATACTAAAGAGATTATTTAGCCACTTAAAGGTAATAAACTACAACATAACAATGGTGTATTATTGAAAGATTCTTTGTCTATTTGATATTGTTACCATATCATCACTTTTTATCTTAGACTTTCTTTTACAAATGGCATTCATTATTTTGAGTTACTAATAGTTAAATACAGGTGCTATACCATGTATTATCAGTTTATTTTTAATTTTTATCACATACATAATTTTTCATTTGTATGTGTGCTCCCCCTCTTAGTCGATTATCGAACCGCATTGATTTGAATTTTAGTGAGTTAGCTATTTTTTAGACCCCTCTTAGACATCGAACCAGTAGTGTTTTTCATTAATTTAGTTCGAATTTTCGAATCGAGGAAGATTCGACTTTCATATTGAGAGATTTTTGTTTTTCTTCTTTTTTTGTTTTTTTGATGATGCAACAGGTTTACAAAAAGTATCATTCGGATGTCAAAACATCTTATGCTCTTGGCATTCACGAACAAGTCCTTCCATATTCATTCACCAAAGATATTGTTCGAAGTACATCCTTCTATTGGAGAAAGGAAGACCCACAAAAATATATTGGTGGCGAGTTTGCTGATAAGATTCAAAGTTCACTTGATGATACTAAACTATTTCTTAATTCCTTTGAGAATATTTCTGATGACTTTCCTGTAAGTAAGCATGTCTTGCTTCGATTTCTTGATATTTCTAAACACAGATACATGATTTGGCTCAATGAACGTGCCTCCTATTGTAACAACTCGATCATCGGACAGTGTTTTAAGCGAAGACCTAATCAAATTTCTCCTTTGGAGATCAATGTCTTAAAACGTTACATGAATAATCCTAAGTACAAGATTTGGTGTATTCGATCAGTATGGGGTAAAGCCGTTCGTGATAGTGCTGTATCTATGGCGGTATCTACATGGTACAAGTACGTTCGTAAACTTGGATTTTCAAAGGCGAGAAAGCCACAAAAGATCAAACGTAAACGAGGATCGTATGATGCTTCTCGTCCTAATGAAACGTGGCATATGGATATTTCACAATACAAAACCTTTGATGATATTACCTATTACATCTATACCGTAGTTGATAACTTCTCTCGAAAGATCATTTCTTATGATATTTCTACGCAAAAATCTGCAAAGATCAGAACCGATACGGTTAAAAAAGCCATCAAAAAAGAGTTTGGTGTTGATCTGAAAGATTATTCCCTTGATCTTATCGTTGATGGTGGAACTGAGAATAATAACAAAACCATTCATCAGTTTATCCAAGAGTGTCAACTTAACATCAATAAAAAGATTGCGCTGAAAGACGTAACTTTCTCTAATTCCATCGTTGAAGGACCGTACAAGATTATGAAATCATATTATTTCAGAATCAAAAAGATACTTTCTACCACCATACAGCAAGAACTCGATTTCTTTGTTGAGAATTACAATGACGAAAAGCCCTGTAACAAGCATAAAATTTATACCCCAAACGAGGTGCATAAGAATCCTAAACTTGCTGAAGCAAAACTCGTCCTGAGTAAATCCAATAAAGAACGACTTGAATACAACAAGAACTATTGTTGTAAAATCGCTGTGTAATTGCATAAGTATATCAGCTTTATTTTACCTTTTTTATCTCTCAATACATCAAAGAACATTATTTTTTTACTCTTTCTTCAAGAGTTATTTTTTCATTCGTGATTTGTATCACATATTAATTTCAAAAATAGATTTTTTTGTCAATTCTATGACTCAAAAAATCAATATCAATACTAAAACAGTAGTTTCGAAAATTCGAACCTACTGACCTAGAACTACTTATGTTATTTATATCTAACTTACCTGATTTATTTTCAAATCGTTAGATAATATGTGTATGAACTCTATTATATGGCTTCTCAATAGAGGGAGCCGGGAACCTTTTTTGAATTATTATTCAGTAGTATCCAAAAAATAGGTAATGCAGTAAAATTGTCTAAAAAACTTGGAAAGTTGGCGGTTTACGAG
The DNA here is from genome assembly GCF_022447245.1 of Kordia sp. Classification (GTDB taxonomy): domain Bacteria; phylum Bacteroidota; class Bacteroidia; order Flavobacteriales; family Flavobacteriaceae; genus Kordia. Next base: position 7,392 of record NZ_JAKVBC010000029.1, read on the forward strand.
AAGTATACGTATAAAAAAAGCCACCCTAATGGATGGCTTTTGAAAGCTTTGCTCCCCCTCTTGGGCTCGAACCAAGGACCCTTTGATTAACAGTCAAATGCTCTAACCAACTGAGCTAAGGAGGAGTGTTATTGCTTTTTGCGGTTGCAAATATATGCTATTTTTTATTTCGAACAAACATTTTTTAAAAAAAATCAAAAACTTTTAAGTTCTGTTCTAGTACTATTGATTAGCTACCTTTTATTAAGTTCCAAATATCGTTTCCAAAGATCACAACCATTAAACTCATAATGATTACAAAACCAATGATTTGGCCTATTTCCATCACTTTTTGAGATGGTGCTTTCCCCACAATGATTTCGTAAAGTAAGAACATTACATGACCTCCATCTAAAGCCGGAATAGGTAAGATATTTAAAAAGGCTAACCACACAGAGAACATTGCCATAAAACTCCAAAAGAACTGCCAATTCCATGATGTTGGCATCATTTCTACAATTCCAATAGGACCTTTTACTTTTTTGTACCCTTGAATAACAGGATTAAAAATGAGCTTGAATTGTTTTACCTGACGTACCAATACATTAATGGTTTCTTCAAAACCTCTTGGTATCGCCTCAAAAAAGCCATATTCACGTGCAATAGATAATTTTTCTTTGGCTAAATCTAAATCCGGTATAACACCCAATCCAAGACTGTCCGAAACCTGCGCATTAATATCAATTAATTCATTATTCCTCTTTACTTGTATTGCAATAGATTTTCCTTTTCTTTTAGCAATTTCTTCTGAGAATTCGTCCCAAAACTCAAAAGTATTACCATTAGCCATTACAACTTCATCTCCTGGTAATATTCCAGCCTTTTTTGCATTAGAGCTATCTGCAACATTCCCAATGACTAAAGTATTGTATCGTGGAACTATTATTTGTCTTCCTCTACTATCTAAAGCTGCTTTTTTTCCTTCATCACTTAATGCTACTGTTACTTCTTTTCCTTCACGTATTACCGTTACTTCGTCACCAAGTAATAAATCAATATTTAAGTATTTGTCTAATTTTTCAACTTTATCTCCATCGATAGCAATGATTTTATCTCCAGTTTTAAGACCTATTTTTTCACTTACACTATCAAAGTACAATCCATGCTCTATTTGATCAACAGGAACATAAGATTCTCCATAATACATGAATATTGATATGTATATCACCCACGCTAATAAGAAGTTTACAATAACTCCTCCTAACATAATAATTAAACGTTGCCAAGCTGGTTTTGAACGGAATTCCCAAGGCTGCGGAGGTTGTTCCATTTGTCCTTTATCCATACTTTCATCAATCATTCCGGCAATTTTCACATAACCTCCTAGAGGTAACCATCCAATTCCATAAACAGTATCACCGACTTTCTTTTTTACAATAGAAAACCACGGATCAAAGAATAAGTAGAATTTTTCAACCTTTGTTTTAAAAAGTTTTGCTGGTATGAAATGTCCTAATTCATGAAGAATTACTAGAATTGAAATGATAAGGACAAACGATGTAATCTGAATAAATACTCCCATTTATAGTATAAAATGTTTATAGAACGCACAAAAGTAAGCTTTTATGATTACTTAAAAAAAATAGCAGCACTCTAATAATTGGATTTTACTAGATTTATTCAGAAACGATACTGTATCGTATTATTTTTCAGGAGTAACTAAGGTAGTTTTGTTTCCGGTATTATTGATAGAAGATTGAATTTCTAATTCGGCAATAGCTTCAATGTCAATTCTAATGCTGTTATTTTTAGAAATCATATCAAATTTTGGATCAATAATGATATCTGCAATTTCAAAGTCAAAAGCTAAAGAGAAAGATTCACCATCAAAAGTATTATCTACAGTTACATATTTTTCTTCTCCATTCATTCCTACAATTAAAAAGGGAACTTTCATTTCAAAGAAATCTACTTTTTTGCTTGATTGTGATTGATTCATCGTGATGTTTAACTCATTTTGAGCTTTTTGATACCAAGCAACATCATACGAAGGATATCCTTCACCATAAATCCAATCACTAAAAAAATTATCTAAGTTTTGACAACTTTCATTTTCTAAATGCTCCTTTAATTGATCTGTATTGGCATATCCATAGGCTAATTCTTCATCATTCAAATAATTTCTGATGGCTTTAAAGAATACATCATCTCCTAATTTTTGACGTAACATGTGAATTACCATTGCACCTTTGTTATACGTTAATCGTGAGCTAAAGATGCGTCCAGGATTATCTAACTTCTCATCTTGTACATATACAGAACCTGCTCTTGCAGTTGTAATATCTGCAATTTTTCCACGCTTCCAATTGATAAAGTCTTGTTCTCCATCAAAATGATTTTCAACTAATCCAGATAAGTATGTAGCAAAACCTTCATTTAACCAGATGTCATTCCAGGAATCACAGGTAACTTTGTTTCCAAACCATTGGTGTGCTAATTCATGTGCGATTAAAGATCTGCTAAAGTTCCCCATAAAAGAAATTGTAGAATGCTCCATTCCGCCACCATATTCAAACTCAGCATGACCATATTTTTCATCTTTATAAGGATATTCGCCAAATAAATCTTGGAAAAAGTTCATAATTTCAACAGTCACTTTCGTGTACTCTTCTGCTTTTTCTCTAGATTCAGGATATACATAGTTTACAATGTCAAAACTATATCCGTTTCTTTCAACAGTTTGTGAGAATACTTCATAATCAGTTACAGCAATTCCAATTAAATAAGTTGGAATTGGGTAATTGTGTTGCCAATGCGTCGTCATCATAGCTCCATTCTGTTTTTCTGATATTACCATTCCATTAGAAACAGCTTTGTATGCCTTCGGAGCCGTGATGATGACGTCAATTTGATCTATTTTATCGTTTAAGTCTTGTTTGCAAGGCCACCAATCTCTTGAACCATAAGGCTCAGAAAGTGTATATAATGATGGCGTTTTGTTATGTGTTGTTGTTACAAATCCATCTCCATCTACGTTTTTGTTTGGAACACCTTCATACGCTACAGTAAGTGTGCGTATAGCGTCTTCACAAACATCATCGGCAAATGTGATAGTGAGTTCGTTGTTAGTATGTGTAAATTGTAATGCTTTTTCTTCCGAAGTAACAGACGATACTTCTAATTTGTCTGATAAATCAAAAACGATAGTGTTTTTATTTTCTAAAGAACGAAATTCTGTAGTAACTTTTCCTTTTATATAATGAACAGCTGGATCTACTTCTAATTCTAGTTTTTGCGATAATAAATCGTAAGATTCAGTGTTTTCATTTGCTTGAAAATCCTGTAACTTTTTAGCTTTTTTATACTCTCCCTGAACCACATCGATCAATTCCTGATCTGTTTGGCTAAAGGCTATAAAATTACATAAAAAACCAAGGGCTAATATGGTTTTCTTCATGGTAATGTGGTTAGATTTGGTTCAACCAATATAGGAATTTTTCCTGTTTTCAAAATAAAAATTGTAAATTTGCACTTAGTTTTTCGACGAACGACCCAAATTTAATCGGCGAACTGTAGATTTATCCGCCAAACAACACTAAATGTTATCATTTTTTAAAAAATACAGACTTTTTGCGGTTGTAATGATCTGTTTATCAGCCATCATAATGACACTATTCTACTTTGCGCTTCGCAAGGACAATGTGCTTCCTGTATATCAACCTACGAATGTAAATGTTGAATTAGTAGACAATTCCATACAACACATAAGTAAATATCATAAAATAAATGACTTTTCTTTGTTAAATCAGAATGGAGAAACCGTCACACAAGATCATTACAAAGGGAAAATTTACGTAGCAGATTTCTTTTTTACTACATGTCAAACTATTTGTCCAATCATGACAAAAAACATGGCAAATATTCAAAAAGAGATTATGGATGACGATCAAGTAATGCTTTTGTCACATACAGTTCTTCCAGAAATTGATACCGTAGCACAATTAAAACGTTATGCAATTGAGAAAGGTGTAAATGACGCCAAGTGGAATTTAGTCACTGGTGATAAAAAACAAATCTATGACCTAGCGCGTAAATCGTATTTAGCTGTAAAATCGGATGGTGATAAAGATTATAGCATGGTTCACACCGAAAATTTTATGCTAATTGATAGAGAACGTCGCATTCGCGGATTCTACGATGGTACTAAAGAAGAAGAAATTGAACAATTACTGAGAGACATTGAAACCCTAAAAGCTTCTTACGAGGATTAATGCTTTTTTGGTACGGAAATTTTCTAACTAAACTTTTTAGCTTATTTTTACTTCTTTAAAATAAATCTAAGTATTGAATAATTGACTGTTGCAGATTTAAAAAAAGGAGAAAAGGCAATCATTCTTGATTTTCCTGTAGACACTATTCCATTAAAACTTATTGAAATGGGCTGTTTGCCCGGAAATGAAGTTTCCCTAATACAAACTACCTTATTCAACGGACCTCTATTTTTAACGATTAATGGTAGTAATATTGCTATCAGAAAAGATACTGCTGCAGAAATCCAAATTGAAAAAGTTTTGTAATCCTATTTGCTCATGAATCATTCCACAATAAAAGTAGCCTTAATAGGAAACCCGAACACAGGAAAAACATCATTATTTAACCACTTAACAGGTTTAAACCAAAAAGTTGGGAATTATCCCGGGATTACGGTTGATAAAAAAACAGGAACGTGTAGACTATCCAGAACACAAAAAGCAACAATTTTAGATTTACCCGGAACGTATAGTTTAAATGCTTCTTCCGCTGATGAAAAAATTGCGATTGATATTTTAAATGATCCTGAAAATGTTAATTACCCAGATGTCGCAGTTGTGGTAACAGATGTAGAACAACTAAAACGCAATTTACTCATCTTTACGCAGGTAAAAGATTTACAAATTCCTACAATCTTAGTTATTAATATGGCAGATCGAATGAAATCGAAAGGAATTTCACTCCATATTGCACAACTAGAAATCGATCTTAAAACAAAGATTGTTCTAATTAGTTCAAAAAAACAAACAGGAATTGGCAAGGTTAAAGAAGCTATTGTTGCGTATCAATCTCTTTCTATAGAACCTTGTATTATTGCAGAAAAAATTACACAAAATACCATTACCAATACAGAACTGTTAACGTCGCTTTCTAAAGTTGAACTTAAAAAAGTACAGCATCGCGAAACAATTGTTCGTTATCAGTTTATCAATGAGGCCTTAAAAAAATCGCATACAGTAGATCGTTCGAAAGCGACAGATTTACAAGCGAAACTCGATCGAGTTTTTACACACAAATTCTTCGGGTACATCATTTTTGCTTTGTTATTATTGTTGATTTTCCAAGTGATATTTGAGTGGAGTTCTGTTCCAATGGACTTTATTGATGAAACTTTTGGAAATATGGCAGAATGGACTAAAGAAGTACTGCCAGCGGGAATGTTTACTGATTTACTTGCTGATGGAATTATTGCAGGTTTGGGAGGAATCGTCATATTTATTCCACAAATTACCTTTCTGTTTCTCTTTATTTCCATCTTGGAAGAAAGTGGTTATATGAGTCGTGTTGTCTTTTTAATGGATAAAGTTATGCGGCGGTTTGGGTTGAGCGGGAAAAGTGTTGTTCCTTTAATTTCTGGTGCTGCTTGTGCCATTCCTGCAATTATAGCAACCAGAAACATCGAAAGTTGGAAAGAACGTTTAATCACAATTTTAGTAACCCCATTTATTACTTGTTCGGCGCGTTTGCCTGTATATGCCATTTTAATCTCCTTAATAATTCCAGGCGATAGTGTGTTTTGGTTTTTCAATTGGCAAGGAATTACCTTAATGTTATTGTACTTAATCGGATTCGCTATTGCACTGCTTTCTGCTTATATTTTACACAAAACACTTAAGATTGAAAGCAAGTCTTATTTTGTGGTAGAATTGCCAAATTATAAAATTCCACTATTCAAAAACGTTGCAATTACGGTAGTTGAAAAAACCAAGGCGTTTGTGTTTGAAGCTGGAAAAATCATCTTAGCAATCTCTATTATTTTATGGGTATTAGCATCTGTTGGTGTGAATGATACATTTAAAAATGCAGAGACTATTGTTGCTGTATCGTATGAAAAAAATGGCTTGAATGAGATTCAAAAAATTGCATTAGACAATAAAATTGTGCGTTATAAAGAAAGTTTGCTGAAAGAGTTTACGACCAACGATATAACGTATACAGAACAACAACTCACAGATTCAATTGCAGCGAAAACTTCGCTCTTTGAAGCAGCACTGATTGAAGATGAAGTAGCTGGATTACGATTAGAAAATTCGATCTTAGGTGCTATTGGAAAAAGTATAGAACCCGTAATACAACCTTTAGGATACGACTGGAAAATTGGAATTGCTTTGGTAAGTTCGTTTGCAGCACGGGAAGTATTTATTGGAACCTTAGCAACGATTTATAGTGTTGGTAGTGAAGGTGACGACGAAGAAGGAAATACGATCAAAGCCAAAATGGAATCGGAAGTATATGCAAGTTCTGGAAAAAAGGTATTTAGCTTTGCTACCGGAATTTCTTTATTGTTATTTTATGCATTTGCCATGCAATGTATGAGTACGCTGGCAATTGTAAAACGTGAAACTAACAGTTGGAAATGGCCTATGATCCAATTAGGAACGATGACAGTTATTGCGTTTGTTGCTGCATTAATTGCATATCAATTTTTAAAGTAAAAAATATGATTCAGGAACTATTAGTCGGTATTACATTTCTGTTAGCTGTAGGTTTTTTGGTGAAAAAATTTTTCTGGAAAAAGAAAACCGCAAAAGCTTGTGGGAAAGACGATTGCGGCTGTCATTAATTATTGCTTTTAAAAATAATAATTTAACCCAAAGAGTAAATTAGAAGAGTCAAATGACGCTCTAAACGCTTTAGAATTACTTTCAGAAATTCTACCTTCCTCTTCTGAAGAATTTGAAAAATATCCTAAAAAACCTAAAGAAGTTTCAAATGCTAAGTTTTTGCTCATCATAAATGTAATTCCTGGTCTGAGACCAACTGAAAAGCTGTTTGTATTTTCCCAGTCAAAGTTTACATGTCGAAACGAGGTTTCTCCTTGAAGATATAATGCCAGTTTTTTTCCAACTCCTTTGTAATAACGGACATACGGAAATATTCCATACAAATTGCTACTACTTTTTGAATCTGAGGCTGGATTTGAGCTATCATTAGTATTGGACCAATGTCCATAACGAAGCCCAACTCCTACAAAAAGATCATTCGCAATTGCATAAGCATACGATCCTCGTATACTAAATGATTCACGATTATATTCTGTAATTGTATCATCATTCAATGATCTAATTTTCCCGTCGCTAATACGTGCTGAAAGGTTCGTATTGACAAACTGTGTTCCTTTGTCAAAACTAAGTATATCAACATCTTTTGTGTCTACTACTTGGGCATCAACAAATGCAACTAAAAGCAAACATATATAGTATATATATTTTTTCATATTTATATTTTTTTATGCTTTTAGAAATAATAATTCAACCCAAAAAATAAATTAGAAGAGTTTAATGAGAGATCGAATGAATTGGTTGTCACTTCAGTATTAAATTGTCCATTATCTAACTTTGTATGTGTATATCCTAATGCTCCAAAAGAAGTTTCTAATGCAAAATTTTTATTGAGCATGAAAGTAATTCCAGGTCGTATCCCTACAAAAAAGTTATCAGATTCTCCCTCGTTTAAGGCGTTAAATTCATTTTCAAAATGAGAAAAGCGCGCTTCCCCTTGTATAAAAAGTGCTATTTTTTTCCCTATTCCCTTGTAATAACGAACGTATGGAAATACTTGATATGATTTACTCTCAGAATCGTTATCATTTTGATTAGTAGCTGTTACTTCTCTTTTATTACTTCCATACCCTACACCCAATCCTAAAAATAGATTATTGTTGATTGCGTACGCGTAGGAAGCACTAATGCTAAATCCGAATGCTTTCGTTTCCCCCGTATCTAACTGGTTTTGATTTTGTCGTTCAAAGTCGCTTTCAGTACTATTTACAGAAAAATTTAGGTTTACAAACTGTGTGTTTTTTTCAAAAGTTAGCTTGTCAGAAGTGGCCTTGTCATCATCTTGAGCATTTACAAAGGCAATAAAAAGAAGACACATTACTAGTGTAATTTTTTTCATATTAATTTGGTTTTAATTTTTAATGTTAGAACCAAATGTAAGAAAGCAGTTATAATAGCATCATGTATTTAACAGCGTTTTAAGCTTTTTTAATAAAGTTTAACGTAAAAAGAAACCGCAAAGATTTTCTTATAGATTTTTGCGGCTTGTATGCAGTATTGTGGATGTTTCTTAAAAATAGTAACTCAATCCAACCAATAAGTTTGATGAATTTAATGAGAAGTCAAAGCTATTAAAGTCTGATTCAGAATTATTTCCTTCATCTTCTAAGTTACTTGTTGTATATCCTAATGCACCAACTGAAGTTTCTAATCCTATGTTTTTGCTTAGCATGAATACAAAACCTGCTCGCACTCCAAAAAAGAATGAATTTGTGGTTCTTGCCTTTGCATTGTTCAACTCACTTTTTGAATATGTATAACTTGTTTCTCCTCGTACAAAGAATGCTAATCTTTTTCATATAATTTTTAAGGTTAAAATATTACTAAAATATATTATAGCTATTCATAAAAACAGACACTTTTAACATATTTATATTGACTTTTATACGCTGTAAAAAACAGTTTGCAAATTAAAAATTGAAGAAGCTATACAGGAAAATAAAAGGTAAAAAAAAAGAGAGTGTTAAGCCTCACTCTCTTTTCTTAACAAAGTTGTTAATTAATGTCTTAAGTTAAACAACTAAATGATTTCTAAAATTACTCATCACTAATGTACATTGTTTACCCATGAAATGTTCATTATTTAGGTTAATGCACATAGTTCATCGATAAATGCACTGAATTATTCGATAAATGGTATTTTCAACAAAACGCAACATGCTGAAAATCAATTTACTAACACTTGTTAGTAAATTTTAAGTATATTATTACTTTATTGAGAGAATATACTTTTTTTAAGTGTATCATTTGTCTTTAACTTAGGAAAGAATCATTCCTGTTTATTCTTTTTACTAGCTTTTTCTAAGGCCTTCTTTTTTGTATCAACCTTATAAAAACGTTCTGTAGTTTCAAAAAGTAGTAAATAACCTTCTTCTTTCTCTTTATCTGGAGAGCTATCGGTCCAAGCAGGTATAAATTCTTCTTTGGTATATGTAACCAAACCATGCGCAGGATCTGCAACCCAAACACTGTCTTTACTTACATTATACACTACTACAAAATGTCTACTTCTCCAGTGCGCCATCGCTGGTTATGGCACTTCTTTTAATAAAGTTTCATAATCTACAATCACCGCTAAATTATACAATCCTATCAATTCACCTGCATCACCTATATTGCCCATGGAAGTTCTTTGTTCACTTAAACTACAGAGTTTATTTAAAGTATTTATATTATATTTTACGCCATGGTAACTACTGATCATTTGCAAAAACCTTGTTCCACGTTCCATTTGCGATTTTTGCATAATAATCGGAAATGGCTCTTCCTCTACTTGTACTTCTTCATCGGAAAAAAGTGAGAAAATGATATACCAAATAACTTTTATAATGTTCATTATAATGAAGTTGAAATTTATCCTCTAAACAGAAAGAAATCATCTTTCATTTCTTCTATTTCGGTGTCTTTATTTGTGATGATGTAATCTGTGGCTTTTTCTGTAAAATCAGCTCCTTTTTCTGTTAACGAAATAATTTGATCCGTAATGGTTATCATATTATTTTTTTGTGCTAATTCAACAATTGATTGCGAACGTAAACGCTGCCAGTTTATATGCTCATTCAAATGTTTTACATGTCGTTCGCTTTCTTCTGTATGATTACGAATGTGTAATAGAAACACTAACAACATAATTTCTGTTTTTTGTTGACGCACTTTATAATGTCCGTATACTAAACCTCTTTTTGGCAAAATATAAATTAAAATTGATGCTAATACTGCTGCAATCAATAAGATATAGACATAGTCTAAAAAGATAAATTGTGAAAATATAGCACTTATTTTATCACCTAATAACAAACTTTCAAAACCAGAACCTACTCCCATTACAAAATCATAGTATTGGGAAAATACAATACTAACTCCTATAACCAGACTTACAATTATAGACGTAATTATTGGTTCATACACTAATAAAAACAGAATTGCCAATACCGTAGTCATAGAACCCGAAATAGACGCATCTAAGAAATGTGCTAACCAATAGCCTGCAATGGCTGCCAATACACCAAAGAAGCAGGACAGAAATAACATTTTCTTTAAATCTTTGGTAAAAAGATACGCAGTTGCTGCTGGCGCAATCATCAATGCAACAACCAATATAGGACCTACCGCATCAAACGCTCCAACGATAGTAACGGAGGAAACTGTCATTAATCCATAATGCATAATTACAGGCGAAAATCCTAATGCTGCTGCCAAACCAGCATCAAACGTACTGACTTTTAATTCTTTGAAAAAAGCAATTAGCAAGGTTAGCGTGATGACTAAAATAATTCCAATTACCCAAATGGCTTTTGGCCCCAAGTTGATACAGGAATCTGCAATACCTTCTTGACAATTAATTTGTAATAAATCAAATGGTGCTAGACTTAAATCGCCAACCATTACAGAATCAATATCTAAATGTACATCATTCGCGTTTTTAGAAATGAGTATCACACCAATACTAAACAATACTGGAAATACCAATCCTATGGCTGTATCTTCTTTGACCAAACCTGTTTTTTGAATAAATTCTACAAGCACAACCGTGACGACTCCTGCCAACGTCGCTAACACAATGAGTAGCGGTGAAGAAGTATCTTCCACAATAAAAAACCCAATCACAATTCCCAATAAGATGGAATGACTAATAGCATCACTGATTAACGACATTTTTCGCAATACCAAGAATGTTCCCGGAATAGCGCAAGCAATAGCAACCAACGTCACAATAATTTGTATGGTGATTTGCGCACTATTCATGGAGATTTTCTATTTGTTGATTGTATAAATTGGCTGCGGTTGTATAACCTTTTTGTGTCATAGACCATTGTTGTCCGTTGATTTGAACATAATTTAAGTCCACGAGTTCTTGTAACGATTTTTTTGAAAATCCTTGAAATCCATTTAAGATTTTAATCGCATGCGGATGTGATATGTTTTCATGTGTTTTGGCAATTTCATACATAAATGCCAAGGTTTTATACATCTTAATATCGTTTCTGTTTTTTCGGAAGCGAATTTCACGAAATAGCAATCCTCTTTTTGGTGAAAATATAAACGAGAACAATACAATACTTGCCGCCACCAATACAATTACAGGTCCTGTAGATAAATTTCCAACAACGGTACTGATTCCAGTGCCAAAAACTCCTGAAAACGCTCCAAATATAGCTGCCAAAATTACCATAGTTTCCAAACTATTTGTCCATTGACGTGCTGCCGCTGCTGGCGCCAACAACATAGCACTCATCAAAATAACACCAACTGTTTGCAATCCTAATACAATGGTGATTACAATAAATGTGGTGATCAAAATGTCTATAAAACGTGTATTAAAACCTAATGTTTTGGTATAATCTTCGTCAAAGAGTAAGATTTTAAATTCTTTCCAAAAAACAAGCAAAATCAACAAGGCAATAGCTGCTACAATAGCAATTAACCAAACGTCTTCTATCAATAACGTAGCTGCCTGTCCAAACAAATATGTGTCCAATCCTGCTTGACTAGCATTCGGCTGTTTTTGGATAAAGGTTAAGAGTAGCATTCCAAAACCAAAAAATAAGGAAAGTGTTAATCCTAAAGCTGTATCTGATTTTAAGTGCGTTTTTTTCGTGATGCTACGAATCCAAAACGTACCAATAAGTCCACTAATTAAAGCGCCTAATAGAAATAAGTTACTGTCTTTTACACCTGTAATTAAGAATGCGATAGCAATTCCAGGTAATGCTGCATGTGAAATAGCATCACCTAACAAACTCTGTTTACGCAATACAGCAAAACTTCCTAGCATACCACAAATAGCACCTAAAATGGCAGTTCCTAACATCACAATTCGTGCAGTGTAATTAGAAAAAATGAGCTCTATGTATCCTTGAAAATCTATGGTTTTTTGTTTTTTATTCTTTTTTTGAATGTTTTCATTGATTCAGTTTATTCTTGGACGCTTACTTTATAATTAATTCCATAAGTCTTCGTCAAATTATCATCATTGAAAATATCTTTTACCGGACCTGTGGCAATTTTTTTCACATTGAGAAACCTTACCCAATCAAAATATTCAGGAACTGTTTGCAAATCGTCATGCACCACCACGACTGTTTTTCCTGATTTACGAAGTTCTTTTAAGATATTGATAATGGCTTTTTCCGTGGTAGCATCGACTCCTTGAAAAGGTTCATCCATAAAATAAATAGAAGCGTTTTGTACCAAAGCTCTCGCCAAGAAAATTCGCTGTTGTTGTCCACCAGAAAGTTGGCTTATTTGTCGGTTTTTAAAAGGCAACATTCCTACTTTTTCAAGTGCTTCTAAGGCTGCTTTTTTCTCCTTTTTCCCTGGACGTTTGATCCAACCAAGACTTCCATAGGTTCCCATCATCACAACATCTAATGCTGTTGTTGGAAAATCCCAATCTACACTCCCTTTTTGTGGTACATACGCTACTAACGAACGTTGTTTTGCATAAGGTTTTCCAAAAATAGAAATGGTTCCTGCAATGGGTTTTAAAATTCCCAAAATGGCTTTGATTAAAGTAGATTTTCCTGCGCCATTTGGTCCAACAATACACATCAACACACCTTCAGGAATTGCCAAATCAATATCCCAAAGTACAGGCTTGTAATTGTATGCAACCGTAAGGTCATCTACTGAAATAGCGTATTCTTTTTTCATTCTCTTTTTGTTGATTTGTTTTTTGCTGATCTGTTCTTTATTCGACTTAAAAGCCAACTGCCAAACTCGTAAACATCTAAACTATCGCAATGCTTCCACTATCGTTTGCACATTATATATATACATTCCAATATACGTTCCTTCTACAGTTCCAGCATCACCTAAGGCGTCAGAATATAAAGTTCCACCAATTTTCACTTCATGTCCACTTGCTTTTACGGAAGCTTGCAATGCTTCAATTGTACGTCTTGGCACTGAACTTTCAACGAAAATGGCTTTTACATTTTTTTCAATGATAAAAGTTGCCAGTTTTTCCACATCTTGTACCCCGGCTTCTGTTGCCGTAGATAATCCTTGTAATCCAACAACCTCAAAGTTGTTTAGTTTTCCAAAGTAATTAAATGCATCATGTGCTGTTACTAAAATTCGTTTTTCTAAAGGTAATGCTTCAATTGTTTTAGCTATTTCAGCATTCAAAGCCTCTAGTTTTGCAATATAAGCTTGTCCATTTTTTTCAAAAGTGTTCGCATTCGTTGGATCTAGTTTTTTGAGCTTATTAATTACAAACTGTGCTGCTTGCTTCCAATATCCGACATGAAACCAAATATGCGGATCATAGCTTGAAGCAAAATATTCAGAACTAATCAATCCTTTTTTATCTATGGCATCCGAAACGGCAATCGTTTTCTTTCGCTGTTTGCCCATTTTTTCAAAAATATCTTCCAATTTCCCTTCTAAATGCAATCCGTTATAAATAATTACATCTGCATTAAATAGTTTGCTTACATCACCTTCGCTTGCTTTGTACAAATGTGGATCTACGCCACTTCCCATTAAAACTTGAACTTCTACAACATCGCCACCGATATTTTTTACCATATCAGTAATCATGGTTGTCGTGGTTACTATTTGTAGTTTCCCATCTTGCTTTTTGACTTCTTTTTTACAAGCTATCAAAGTCAAGGTTAGAAATGCTACTAGTATGTATTTTTTCATTTTTTATGTATTGTATTTTCTGTTGATTTGGTTATTTGTTAATCTGATTTTTTTACTAACCCGTTTTTCTTACAAATTAACTCATAACCTTTGTCTTGATTTGTTTTTTCACAATTGTCTCGACTGCGATCGACACGACAATTCAATATTCGATATTCAAAAATTATTTCTTCATATAAATATTATTCGCAATTTGCTGTGAAATAGTGAATTCCTCTTTCTTGATCCGAATTTTCATAGAATTATCAAATGGCTCTTTATCAATTACTTTTATTTTTTTACCCAATGCAATTCCTTGTTTATCCAAATATTTTAAAAATGATGATGACGAATCTTTCACGCCGACAATAATTCCTTTGTCATTCTTATTCAAAGTAACTAGCAACACATCTGCATGATCAGACATATTTCCATCTTTATCAGGAATTGGATCTCCATGTGGATCACGCTTTGGAAACCCTAAAAATTCATCCAATTGATTAATGAGTTTTTCAGATTTTATATGTTCTAATTGCTCTGCCACATCATGTACTTCATCCCAAGTAAAATTTAATTTATCTACTAAAAACACTTCCCAGAGTCTATGTTTTCTGATAATACTAGCAGCCACCAACTTTCCTCTTTCTGTTAACTCTACTCCTTTATAGCGCCTGTAGTTGACCAATTCTTTCTCAGATAGTTTCTTGATCATGTCTGTCACGGAAGAAGCTTTGGTTTTCATTTTTTCTGCAATAGCATTTGTGCTAATTCCTCCATCAAAGGTATCACTTAGATGATAGATTGCTTTTAGGTAGTTTTCTTCCGAACGTGTCATCATAATTCTTTAATTAACAGTACAAATATACAATTTTGTATTTAGACTGATTCTTTTTTTAGATATAACTAAATATTAATCATATATTTGCAAAAAAATTGTTTACAATGAACCTAAGAGTTTGCTTTATAATACTACTAACTTATTTCACAGGTTTTTCTCAAAACACTGAAATAAAAGGAATTGCAACTTCCAATAATACTCCCATTCCGTATGCGAATATCTATTTGAAGAACAAGAATAAAGGTACAATTACGGATGATCAAGGAAAGTACTCGCTGCATGTTGCACAAGGAACATATACCATAGTTGCACAATCCATCGGCTTTAAAACTATTGAAAAGGAAATCACAGTTGGAAATACCAATTTGACATTGGATTTTAATTTAGAAGAAGATGTATTAGGATTGGATCAAGTTGTGGTTTCAGCTACTAGAACTGCGCTTAATCGACGAGAAGCACCAGTTTTGGTAACAGTAACTAATGCAGAATCCTTAAAAAAAGTTCAGGCAGCAACCTTGTTTGAAGGTTTGAACTTTCAACCTGGCTTACGTACCGAAGTGAATTGCCAAAATTGTGGTTTTTCTCAGATTCGAATTAATGGTTTAGATGGTGCATATTCTCAGATTCTTGTAAATAGTCGTCCTGTTTTTGGCTCTTTGAACGGAATTTATGGTTTGGAGCAGATTCCAACGAATATGATTGAGCAAATTGAGGTTACACGTGGTGGCGGATCTGCCATTTTTGGTTCAAATGCTATTGCAGGAACCATCAATGTGATTACCAAAGATCCTGTCGAAAATCAATTTCAAGTAGCTTCTAAAATCGGATTGATTGATGGAGACAGTACCGATGCAATCACAACGTTTAACTCTACATTTGTGTCAGATGATTTGAATAAAGGAATTACGTTTTTTGGAATGCATCGCGATCGTGAAGGTTACGATAACAATGACGATGGCTTTACTGAAATGACCAAATTGCGCAACTTAAATTTTGGCTTAAAATCTTTTTACAAATTTGATTTCCAACGTAAGTTGACTTTAGAGTTTAATACCTCACACGAATATAGACGCGGAGGCGATTTCCTTGATAAATCACCGATTTTTGCCAATATTGCCGAAGAAATTACAAGTAATGTGATTGGCGGAGGAATTACATTTGATTATTTTACAAAAGATTATCTGCAAAAGTTTTCCGCTTACGGAAATATTCAAAATACACGTTCAGACAATTATTATGGAACGAATCAAGATCCGAATGGTTTTGGTTTGACCAAAGATTTTGTAACCGTAGCTGGAATTCAACATACGGCAAAGTTTGAAGATTTTATTAGCGGAAGTATGGATTTAACTTCTGGCGTAGAACATCGTTTTAACCGCATTAAGGAACGTAGAGAAAATCCGCTCGTGATTCCAATTACACAAAATACCAATACATTGGGAATTTATACACAACTCGACTGGAAAATTTTAGAGAATTTAAAGTTATTAACTGGTGCACGAGGTGAATTATTTACCTCTAATTTAAATGATGAATCACTTTTTATTGTGAATCCGCGTGTCAGTCTTTTATACAATATTACAAAAACCATTAGTTTTAGAGGTGGTTACTCTCAAGGATTTAGAGCGCCGCAATTTTATTCGGAAGATGTCCATTCGGAAATTATTACAGGCGAAGTGCGTCGTGTGCGTTTGGCCGAAAATTTAAAAGAAGAATTATCACATAGCTTTATTGGCTCGTTAGAATATTCCCATCAACATGAAGATCATCAACTGATATTAACTTTAGAAGGTTTTTATACTACTATCAACGATCCCTTTGTGTATGAAGCGCGTGGTGAAGTTGACGGTTTGGAGATTAAAGAAAAAATTAATGGTGATAATGCCATTGTTAATGGTTTTAATATTGAAGCCAAGTACAGTCCAAATCCGAAGTTTTTATTCCAATTAGGCGGAACTTTCCAGAATAGTTATTTTGAGAATTCATATGAACCTGAAGAAGGAATTGTTACGAACAAGATTACGCGTACACCAAATATATATGGAAATATGATGGTGAATTATACTCCGAATGATCGTTGGGCTTTTAATGTAAATGGTGTATTTACCGGAAGAATGTTTGTGCCACATGTCGCTGGTTTTATTCCTGAAACCGTTTTTGAAGAAACACCAAATATGTTAGAAGTTGGTTTGAATATGAGTAGAACTTTTAGTATTTCTGACGAATATCAATTGGAGATCAATGGTGGTGTAAAGAATATTTTCAATTCCTATCAAGATGATTTTGATCAAACAGTAGACAGAGATCCAAATTATATTTACGGACCATCACAACCGAGAACTATTTCTATAGGATTGAAGTTTGGAACGAATCTTTAGATTTGTGATAAATTTGTTGACTTATCAATGTTCATTCACACATAAATTATAGTCTATTCAATTTTAAAGTGGTTATCGATTGCGCTCAAACTGACACTTAGTGTATCTTAAGAATACACGCGAAGCGACCCAAAAGCGAAGCGACCCAAACACTAAACCGTTCTATTCATCAATTGTTCGCCAAATACTTTTAATACTTGTTTTTCTTTGTCGCCAATGTTTATCGTATTCAATACCTGAAAAGCTTTCTGCGTATAGTCTGAAATAGCAGTTTTCATAATTTCTGGCACATTAGCTTCATTAAAAATTGTTTTTACTGTAGCAACTTTTTCATCTGTATTTGTAGGTTTCTCAGAAAACAACTGTATCAATTTTTCTTTATTTGTGTCCGAACTGTTTTCTAAGGCTTTTAAATATAAATACGTTTTTTTGTTTTCAATAATATCGCCACCAACTTGCTTTCCAAAGGTTTTTGGATCGCCATAAGCGTCTAAATAATCATCTTGTAATTGAAATGCTAATCCTAAGTAACGACCAAAATCATAGATGCTTTCTGCGTCTTTTTCACTTGTTCCCGCTACAATCGCGCCCATTTTCATGGCAGCACCAACCAAAACCGCTGTTTTATATTCAATCATTTTTAAATATTCAGGAATCGTAACATCATTTCTGGTTTCAAAGTCTACATCATATTGTTGTCCCTCACATACCTCAATTGCTGTTTTGCTAAACAATTCAGCTAAAGCTTTAAATGTATTTCCATCATAATTTTCAAACAGTTGATATGCAATAATCAACATGGCATCACCAGAAAGAATTCCCGTATTAAGGTCCCATTTTTCATGAACAGTTTCTTTTCCTCTGCGCAAAGGTGCATCATCCATAATATCATCATGCACTAAGGAGAAATTATGAAAAACCTCAACCGCAAGTGCTGCATCTAGTGCTTTTTTATGCGAGATTCCAAAAATTTCAGCAGTCATTAAAGTTAAAACAGGGCGCAAGCGTTTTCCTCCGAGTTGCAGAATGTATACAATAGGTTCGTACAAGTTTTTTGGTTCAGTTAAAACCACTTTTTCATCTAAATATTTTAAAAATGTTTCTCTGTACTGAGCAATATCAACCATGAATATAAAATTTTAACAAAAATACCATATTTCCTTTTCCTGCAAATTAAAATCAACTGTTAAATAATTGCAAAAACTTAGGAAACTTTTTTTGTTTTTAAAGTTTCCATATTACTTTTACACCCTACTTATGAAAGAAAAAATTACAATAACGGCAACAGAATTATTCTTAAACTTAGGGTTTAAGAGTGTAACTATGGACGATATTGCCAACGAAATGGGCATATCAAAAAAAACTATTTATACGCACTTTAATAATAAGACAGCGCTTGTTACAGAAGTGACTAGCTCTTTGTTTTGTGTTATTAGTGAAGGCATCGATTTAATTTGTGCAGCAGAAAAGAACTCTATTGAAGAGCTGTATGAGATTAAACGATTTGTCATGGAGCATTTAAAAAATGAAAAATCATCACCACAATATCAATTACAAAAATATTATCCAAAAATTTATGCAACATTAAAAAAGAAGCAATTTGATGTCATGCAAGATTGTGTAAAAGATAATTTAAATCGTGGCGTTAACTCTGGAATGTATAGAAATAATATTGATGTTGAGTTTGTAGCACGTATTTATTTTACAGGAGTTATTGGCATTAAGGACAATGAACTGTTTCCTGCCAAAATGTTCCCGATGCATAGCTTAATGGATCAATTTTTAGAACACCACTTGCGTGGAATTTGTACACCACAAGGATTAGAAACTTTACAAAAATTTATAACAACAACAAATCAATCATCATAACATGCGAAACAAACTAATATTTGTCTTTAGTTTATGTTTTCTGAGTTTGGGATTTTCTCAGAATCAAGATATACCAGAGAGTTTTTCTTTGGATGAAGCCATTGCTTTTGCACTCGAAAATAATAGAACTGCCAAAAATGCCGTTCGAGATATTGAAGCTGCAGAAAAGCAAAAATGGGAAACTACAGCAACTGGACTTCCACAAATTAATGGGTCCGTTAATTATCAAAACAATATAAAACAGCAGGTTTCATTACTTCCTGCTAGTGCTTTTGATCCGTTTAGTCAAATTAGACAATTGGAAGATTTTTACGATCTAAGTAGTTTACCTGTCCTCGACAATATTCCCGCTGCGCCAGCTTCAGACGATTTTATTCCAGTAATTTTTGGAACAAAGCAATCCGTAACTGCAAACATTACCTTGAATCAGTTGATTTTTGACGGTTCGTATTTGGTAGGATTGCAATCAGCAAAAGTATTTTTAGAAATTTCTCAAAATGCCAAAGAAAAAACAGATTTAGAAATCCGCAAAGCAGTTATTAACGCTTATGGAAACGTTTTACTTTCAGAAGAGAGTGTTTTAATCTTTGAGCGCAACAAAGCAACTCTTGAGAAGAACTTGAATGAAACAAGAAAAATCTACGAAAACGGACTTACAGAAGAAGAAGATGTAGAACAGTTAGAAATTACACTAGCAAGTATTGAAAGTAACTTGAGAAATGTAAAACGTTTACGGGATATGTCATATAAGATGCTCAATATTACGTTGGGAATCGATTTAAACAATGATACAAAATTGACGGATACTTTAGAAGCGTTAACACTTGAAAATATTACGCTTTCATTGTTAGCTGCAGATGACGACGTTACAAAAACAGTAGATTATAGAATTGCGGCAAACGATAGGCGATCAAAAGAATTGTTATTAAAGTTAGAGAAAAGTAAAGCGTTGCCTTCACTTTCAGGATTTGTAACTGCTGGATATAACGGAAATGCAAATTCATTTGACTTTTTCAAAAGAGAACAACAATGGTTTGGAACTGCTGCTTTTGGCGTAAGTTTAAATATTCCAATATTTAGTTCTTTACAAAGAAGCGCTGCTACACAACGTGCAAAAATCAATTTAGAAAAATCAGAAGATGATTTAACAGAAGTAGAGCAGCAACTCAGATTGCGAGTTTCTTCCGCTAAAAGTGATTATCAATTATCGATAGAAGAATATGAAACTTCGAAGAAAAATCTTAGGCTTTCTGAACGCATTGAAAAGAAAAACCAAGTAAAATTCTTTGAAGGTGTTGGTTCAAGTTTTGAATTGCGTCAAGCACAAACACAATTGTATACAGCACAACAAGAATATTTGCAAGCTATGGTCGATGTGATTAACAAAAAAGCAACGTTAGAAACTATTTTAAATCAAACGAATTAGCCTATTGAAATTGGGTTTAGGCATTTATAAGTTTAAATGTTTATGAAACAGTTCTCATTTGAAAAATTAAATGTTTGGCAGAAATCAAAAAGCCTATCAGCACGGCTGTATAAGATCACAGAAAGATTTCCTGAACGAGAACGCTTTGGACATATCAGTCAAATAAGAAGAGCTAGTATTTCTATTGCTTCTAACATAGCTGAAGGAACAACAAAGATAAAGCACGATTTACTGAAATCGCCTATGCATCTTTAATGGAATTATTAAGTCAAGTTATTATAGCTTATGACTTAAACTTCGTAACAAAAGATCAATACGAATTAAAAAGAAAAGATATGGAAGAAATTAGTAGAATGTTGAATGCCTTGTGCAAATCACAATTAAACTCATAAACTTCTAAACTGATTAAAGATAAAAACCAAAAAAGAACAACAAGAAAAATCAATCATAATGAAAAAAATAAATATCCTTTTGCTCCCATTAGTACTTGTACTAGCTTCTTGTGGCGGTGGAAAAGAGAAAGATGTTGATACATTAATCTCTGAAAAAAATGTAGATGCACTTACCAAAAAAGTAACTGCATTGAAAGCGGAAAAAAGTGAATTGGATGCTGAAATCAAACGATTATCTGATGCTATTGAAGAAATCAATCCAACAAAAAAGAAAACATACATTACCTTATTTTCTGCGAAAGACAGCATTTTCAATCACTATTTAGAGTTACAAGGAAATGTTGATACAAAAAAGAATATTGTAATCACTCCAGAAACAAACGGAATTCTAAAACAAGTTTTTGTAAAAGAAGGACAACGCGTTTCTAAAGGACAAATTTTAGCGAGAGTAGATGACAATGGATTAAGTCAGCAAGTTGCTCAATTACAAATTCAAGCAGACCTAGCGAAAACTACCTACGATCGTCAAAAAAGATTATGGGATCAAAAAATTGGTTCTGAAATCCAGTATTTGCAAGCAAAATCTGCTTACGAAGCACAACAAAAAGCTGTAGATCAACTAAAGACACAGTTAAGTAAAACTGCTGTAAAAGCTCCATTCTCAGGTGTAGTTGATGATGTAATAACTGAGCAAGGTTCGGTAGTAGCTGCTGGACAATCACCGTTGATTCGTATCGTAAATTTACGCGATATGTATATTGAAGCCGTAATTCCTGAAAAATACTTAACAAGTGTAACTAAAGGAAAAAAGGTAGAAATATATTTCCCAGTTTTAGGAAAAACATTTGATGCTAAAATTCGTCAAGCAGGAGATTTCATTGACCCAAACAATCGTACGTTTAAAGTAGAAATTGCCGTACCAAACAAAGATGGAAACATCAAACCTAACTTAACGGCTAAGCTTAAAATCAATGATTACACAAACCCTAAAGCCATCTTAATTCCACAAAGTATTATTTCGGAAAATGCAGAAGGAGAACAATATGTATACTTAGCAGATTCATTACAAGGAGAAACTGCCAAAGCTAAAAGAGCATATATCACAACTGGAAAAACTCAAGGTGATTTTATCGAAGTTTTAAAAGGATTAACTGATGGAGACGCCATTGTACAAGAAGGTGCGCGTAGTGTAAATGATGGTCAAGAAATAACTATTTTAACTAAAAAATAACCTATCAAACCAATGTCTGATAAAAAAATCAATAAAGAGTTTAAATTATCATCATGGGCCATAGATAATGCCACAATTATCTATATCGTCATGGGATTACTCTTAGTACTAGGGCTTTCAGCGTACTTTAGTATGCCTAGAGAGAACTTCCCTGAAATTAAAGAAACTAAGATTTACATTAGTACAGTATATCCAGGAAATACTGCGGAAGATATTGAAAAGCTAATTGTAGATCCACTCGAAGATCGCATCAAAAATGTAAGTAATGTGGTAGAAGTTACTTCTACATCACAAGAAGATTACGGAATTATTGTAGTTGAATTTGATGAAAGTCTTACGGTTGAAGCTGCTAAACAAAAGATTAAAGATGAAGTAGATGCAGAAAAAGGTAGAGAAGATTGGCCAATTTTTAATGATGCCAAAGTAGAACCAAATGTGTTTGACTTAAATATTTCGGAAGAAACACCTATTCTTAATATTAATATTTCGGGAGATTATACCGTAGAAAAATTAAAGGAATACGCAGAGTTTCTAGAAGACGAAATTGAAGATTTAAAAGAAATCAAACAAGTTGATATTCGTGGTGCACAAGAAAAAGAAGTAGAAGTTGCAGTTGATGTCTATAAAATGATGGCAGCGCAAGTAAACTTTGAAGATGTAAGAAGAGCTATTGCTGATGGCAATGTAACGATTTCTGCTGGTAATATGATTACTTCTGGACAAAGACGGACCATTCGAATTTTAGGTGAAATAGAAGATCCTAAAGAATTGAACGACTTTGTTGTAAAGTCATTAGACGGACCTGTATACTTACGTGATATTGCAACTGTTACATTTAAAGAAGAAGACAAAACTACCTATGCGCGTGAATTTGGAGAAAGCGTAGTGATGTTAGACGTGAAAAAGCGGGCAGGAAAAAACATGGTTGCTGCCGCAGAACAAATCAATGTGATTATTGATGAATTCAAAGAAGTTCATGAAGATTTGAAAGTAACTATCACCAATGATCAATCTGAAAAAACAATCAACCAAGTAAATGACTTGGTAAACAACATTATTTTCGGAATTATTCTGGTAGTATTTGTCCTAATGTTCTTCTTGGGGTTTAGAAATGCCTTATTCGTAGGACTGGCAATTCCGATGTCGATGTTTATGTCATTCATGATCCTAGATACACTTGGATACACCATGAATACGATGATTCTATTTGCCTTGATTATGGGATTAGGAATGTTGGTAGATAACGGAATTGTGGTAGTAGAAAACGTATACCGTTTGATGGATGAAGAAGGCATGTCGCGTATAGAAGCTGCCAAAAAAGGTATTGGTGAAATTGCTTTTCCAATTATCATCTCTACGGCAACTACAGTAGCAGCATTCGTACCACTTGGAATGTGGCCAGGTGTTATGGGGCAATTCATGATTTACTTCCCTATCACCTTATCCGTAGTATTAGGTTCTTCACTTTTCGTCGCGATTTTTATCAACTCCATGATGGTATCAAAATTCATGGAAGTAGGTGAACGTGAGCTTAAAATAAGACAATTAATCATTTTAACTGCTGTTTTAGTATTCTTAGGAGTTTTATGTTACCTCATTGGAGGAAGTGCTACAGGATTAGGAACACTATTCATCTTTACAGCATTGATGTTCTGGGCTTATAAGTTTCTTTTAAAGCCAATGGCACGTTATTTCCAAACAAAAATCTTAGCAGCATTGGAGAGAGCATACGAGCGTTTCTTAAGATTTGCCTTAACAGGATGGAAAGCTTATGCTTTTTCAATTGGAACCTTTGTACTATTACTAGCTACATTTATGATGTTCGGACAATCGATTGGAAGCAAACGTACCAAGGTAGAATTCTTCCCAGACAATAAACCATATCAAATTATTGTCTATATCGAATATCCTCAAGGAACAGCCATTGAAAAAACGAATGTAATCACCAAAGATATTGAACAACGTGTATATGCTGTATTGAATGATAATACATATATGGACGGAGACGAAAACTTCTTAGTAGAATCTGCGGTATCACAAGTTGGTGAAGGAGCTGGTAATCCACAAACAGATGGTGGTTCTTCTGCAGAAATGCCGCATAAAGGAAAAATTACGGCTTCTATGCGCGAATACAAATTCCGTAAAGGAGAAGACAGTGAAGTACTGCGTACGAAAGTAACAGAAGCTTTAAAAGGAATTTACCCAGGAGTTGCGATTTCTGTAGAAAAAGATGCCGTTGGTCCGCCGCCAGGATATCCAATTAATATTGAATTGGAAGGTACAGACTATACAAAATTGATTGCAGAAGCAGAAAATTTACGTGAACTTATCAATTCAAAAAATATTGCAGGAATTGAAGAGTTAAAAATTGATGTCAATAAAGGAAAACCTGCTATGCAAGTGGTTGTTGACAGACAAAAAGCAGGAGAATTAGGTGTTTCTGCTGGACAAGTTGGACAACAATTACGTAATTCATTATTTGGTGTAAAAGCGGCTGTATATAAGGAAGACGGTGAAGATTATGACATTAATCTACGTTTCAATCAAGACAATCGCTATAATACGAGCTCTTTATTCAATCAAAAGTTGATTATTAGAAACCAGATGGGACAGTTGAAAGAAATTCCTGTTTCTGCGGTAACCAAGCAACGAAACACATCTGGATTTAGCGCTATTAAACATAACGATTACAAACGTGTAGTAACCGTATATTCAGGATTAGCGCCAGGATACACAGATGCTGCCGCAATTGTAGATCAAATTAAAGCAGAAATCGGCGACAACTTCAAACCAGAAGGAATCAAAATTGATTATACTGGACAAATTGAAGAACAAAACAAACAAATGTCATTCTTAATGAGCGCTTTCTTTGCCGGTTTAGGATTGATTATGTTGATTTTGATCTTCCAATTTAGTTCTATATCGAAGCCAACTATCATTATGATTGCTATTTTCTTGAGTTTAATTGGAGTTTTTGGAGGAATTTTAATTACAGGTGCTCCATTTGTAATTATAATGACCATGTTGGGAATTATTTCACTTGCGGGAATTGTGGTAAACAATGGTGTAGTATTGCTTGATTATACACAATTGTTAATTGACAGGAAAAAACATGAATTAAATATTCCTGAAACTAGTTATTTACCTATTCCAGATGTATATGAAGCAATTGTGAGGGCTGGTAAAGCGCGTTTACGACCTGTATTATTAACAGCAATTACAACCGTATTAGGGTTAATTCCACTAGCAATAGGATTTAATATTGATTTCTTCTCACTATTTAGTGAGTTTGATCCAAAAATATATATCGGAGGAGATAATGTAATATTTTGGGGACCATTAGCATGGACAGTAATTTACGGATTAATCATTGCTACATTCTTAACATTGATCATTGTTCCAGTATTATTCTACCTCATCACAAAATTCAAATTCTGGATCTTTAAAAGCAAGCGCCCTAATCTTGAAATGAAAGATGTTCCATACCTTAACCAAGAAGGTGAAGATGATATTGATTTGAACGAAATTGATTTACCAATAGAAACGGTATAAGTATGCCAGAGACTACCTTAATTTTACATTAAAATTAAAGCAGTTTTTAACAACTGCTCGGAATAACATTTGAAGTTTTTAAATGTTATTCCGAGCGTTTTTTATGTAAAAGATATGAGTTAAAAACTCTAAGGAATTCAATTAAAATAGCTGTTTGGAATACTAAAAAATAAACTCTTGTCATTCTGAACGCAGTCGTGAAAAACAGGTAGTTTATTTTATTGCTTACATTGAATCTTGAAGCTATACTCGATTTTTGATGATACTTAACTGATGTCTGTAGAACGATCTATAATTTTAAAGAAATCTATCAAATAAAAAATCCCGAAATCTATAAATAGACTTCGGGATTTTTTTTAAGCTAAAACAAGCTTATTTATTTTTGGCTACAGTAGTAGTTTGTTTCCAAGTGTTAACATCTTTTATTCTACTTTGCTGGTAATCAACTTCACTTAATTGGTCTGTATTCCAAAAGAACCACTTTCCAACTTTTTGTCCTTTATCATAATTTCCAACGGCAGTTTTCTTTCCATTTACATCAAATGACCTCCATTCTCCTTGTAGTTTTCCGTCTAATGTAAAAAATCCAGTTTGCGCTACTACTCCATTATCATGATAATATGTAGCTTTTACCAAATCTCCTTCTTTCTCTAGCGTCGGTTTGTTATTGTTTTGTGCGAATGCGGTAAGTCCTGAAACTAGGAAAATTGCTATTAAAAGTAACTTTTTCATGTATATATATATTTTAAAATTTAAGGCTTCTGTTAATAATTATATTACAAAATTAACGATTTTTTTACTCTTAAACAACATTTACATAACATTAAATTAACATTGTGGCTACAAAAAACTGAATAACAAATAATTAAAAGAACACCTAATGTTAATAATAGCCTTAAAAAGCGGAAAATATTGATCCCATTTTGGTGTTAACATTACCGTAACATATGATATGAAATAGCGATGAAAGAAAGTAGAGAAGTTATGATTGACAACAGTTATTGGGATAAAACTTCAACTACTAAACACATACATAAAAAAAGGCGTTTCTACAATAGAAACACCTTTTTAAAATATGTGAATTATAATAATATTTATAGGTTGAAAGTCAATCCTGCACTTAAGGTCATACCATTAAACCCAAACTGATTTACTTCCCATGGATATCTGAAACGACCACCTAAGTCAGTTCCAAAATCTCCAAATGTATTAATTTCGTCAGGATACACATCTAACAAGTTGTTGATAGAAGCTTTTGCCGATATAAGCTTAGAAAACTCATACGATGCTGTAAGATCTGTAATAACCTTTCCTGCAAATGTTTGATCAAAAGCTGGGTTGCTTGGATGTTGCCAAGTCACTTTCCCAAAGTATGTATTATTTAATGCAATGAACCATTTTCCTAGTTCATACTCTAATCCTAACACACCTTTTAAGTTTGGACGTGCTGTAGTAATTCTTGATTGCTCTTCCCTGTTAAAGATATCAGTATATCCTGCATTTAAGATTTTTTCAGGCACAGAAATTGTTCCATCAATATCCGTCTTATTCCAGTTGAAAGCTCCATTTACAGCTAATTTTCCTTTTCCTAACTCAATACCTCTATAATTTGCCACTAAGTCAATTCCTTGTGTTTTCGTATCAACTGCATTCACAAAGAATGTAATGTTTCCAATACTATTATTTATTAATACTTGCTCTACTGCATTGGTTGTAGTATCATCTCCATCAAACCCTAATGGATTTGTGAATAATACTCTGTCATCAACTCTGATATTGTAGTAGTCTAAAGAAACTGTAAACTGTGGTGTAAATTTATACGTAAATCCAGCAGCTATATTAAATGACTCTTCCGCATCTAATTGTGGTACCCCTAACCCCGCTATTGGATCAATAATAATTGGGTCTGAATTATTAAAAGTTCCTTGCTGGCCAATAGTTCCATCTGCCAATTGTAATGTTTGAATGTTACTCAAATAAATTTGGTGTAATGATGGTGCTCTAAATCCTGTATTTACAGAAGCTCTAATAGCTCCTTTCTTTTCAGGAAGTAAATATCTAGCATTGATCTTCCAAGAAACATTATCTCCAAAATCACTATAATCTTCATAACGAACAGCTCCACCAACCAGTAATTGTTCTGAAGCATCCCAATCTATTCCTCCATATACACCCACGTTAGAACGCTTTTCACGTAACGCATTTTCTGGACGTAATCCTGGGAAAGATTGTGCTCCTCCATTGATATAAGAAGCTTGTTCTCCTGCTTTAGTAACAAATTGTTCGCTACGTATTTCAGATCCTAATGAAATAGAAACATCACCAAAACTTTTTGAAATATCTAAGTTTCCAATATCATTCTTAAAGCTATATCCTCCTGGGTTAAATTCTGTTGGGCTATTAGCTCCTAAACTAGGATTGATGGTATTTCCAATCGTATAATCTACAGCATTTCTTCCGAATGTATAACTCAAATCAAATTTCCATCCGTTAAACATTTCCCAACGGTTTCCTACAGAAAACGTATTGTCTCTAATATCTGTTTCAAAGGTTGGCTGAAAACCATTATAAGGCTGTCCTGGAGGCGTTAATAAACCAAAGTCGTCTGTAATCCAGTATGGTGCTCTGTATAATGCAAAACTTTTTCCGTTACGTTGTTGTAAACTTCCAAAAAGGTAAAACTCAGCTTTCCCTTCGTTATAAGGCAATCCACTGTTAAATGACAATCCAAACTTATCATACTCAGGTTGTCCTACAATCATTCCCAAATCAGGGTTTGCTTGAATCCAAGGATTTGTTCCATCTAATAAGCTAGAATCTCCAAAAATATTTCCGAATAGTAAATCATTTCCTGGCTCTCCTGCTCTATTGGTGTAATCTTGATGGTAGAATTCTGCTGTAGCATTAAAATAACCACCTTCTCCAAAAGTAAATCCAGTATTAATGTCAGCATTATATCTAAATCCGTCACCTTCTGAAGTAACTCCAGATCCTAAATTAATCGTTGTTTGTTTTGGCTTTTCTTTTAAAATAATATTGATTACACCTGCAATAGCGTCAGAACCGTATTGTGCAGAAGCTCCATCTCTTAAAACTTCTACTCTTTCAATAGCAGAAGCAGGAATACTTTTCATATCTACACCAACTTCACCACGTCCTGGAGTTTCGTTTACGTATACCAATGCGCTTTGATTCTTTCTTTTTCCATTAATAAGTACCAATGTTCTACTTGGTCCTAAATTACGAAGTTCAGAAGGATCAAAATGTGCTGTTGCATCCGAAATTGTTTGATTGGTAGAGTTATACGATGGTACGCGGTAACTTAACATTTTATCAACCTCTGGTTGTGCACTAATTGCTAATTCTTTAGCACCAATATTATCAATAGGTACTGGAGACTCTAAAACAGTTCTAGGCTTTGCTCTGTTACCAACCAAAACAATTTTATCTAAAGCAACTCCTGATTTTAAAGCAACATTAACAGAACTACTTGAAGAACTTACTTCTACCTCTTGTGATTCAAAACCTGTTGAAGAAATAACAAGTGTAATTGGTAATTGAGCTACATCAAGTATGAATTTCCCATCAAAATCAGTAACTGTTCCTTGCGATGTTCCTTTCACAGAAACATTAGCACCTGGCAATGGAGTTCCTGTATCAGCATCAGTAATAGTTCCTTTAATGGTATTTTGTAGCTTTATATCTTTTACTGCCAAACCTGAGTTTACTCCTTTTGGATCAAGATTACTAGCAATCGCTTTAGCTCTATTGTTTTTCTTGTTATAAATTACATAATATTTATCACCAAGATGTTCAAACACAAAGCGTGTAGTTTGCTCTAATTTTGTAATGACTCTACTTAGGTTTTTGTAATTATAATCTTTAGGATTTAGTTTCGTATCCACTACATCTTTTGCATTATAAGAAAAGAACACTGCATGTTCATTACTTAGTTTGTCTAAAAATTTTGGAAGGGAAATATAATCTCCGGTATCCAATTCTGAATTGCTCGCTTCAATTACTTGTGTAGCCCCAAAAAACAAGGCAATGACAAGTAACAAACTTACGGTCGATTTTTTAATCATAATATTTACATTTACTTTGGTTAGTTAGTTGGTTTATATATTAATAGTTTCTCTTTACTTTTCTCAATTTTAACATCTGTTATTTTCTCTATAGCTTTCAAACATATTTCTAAATTTTCATTTGGTATACCACCTGATATTTCAGAATATTTTAAACTATCGTTATCAAATTCAACAGATAATCCGTAGGTATTTTCTATATGCTTCATTACAGACTCTAAGGTTTTTTTGTTAAAAACATACGTCTTAGGTTTCCATATAGCATAAGTATTATTCTTTTCTATTTTTTTACAGGAAATTGTCTCTTTATTAGAAGACACTGAAACGATCTCTCCAGGCTTCATAATCTTCTGTTTACCATCGTTAAAGACTAGGTTAATAGAACCTTCGTCAAGAATAACATCTGTTTTTTCTAGTCTACTATTTACATTAAATTCGGTTCCATATACTTCTACGGTAAGATCATTAGTATTCACCCAAAATTTGGCTTTTGTAGATGGTATCGATTTTACTTTAAAATATGCTTCTCCATTCAACGTTACATTTCTTGGTTCATCCTTATGATAACTCAACTCTGAATTTCCATTTAACGTAACCAATGTTCCATCCTGTAATTTAATATTAGCAACTTCACCAAATCCAGTTTTATAATTTATTTCACCAGAAACAGCAAAGAAATTTAGTAGCGAGAAGAAAATAATAAGCCCTACAGCAGCAATTGACAATGCATATCTAGTATATAACATAAGTTTAGCAGACTTTTTCATTGTCGGTTTTGTTGATATACTGTCCAATACACTTTGTAGAGACTCATTAATTTCCGTGGTATCTACACTATTTTTCTTAAAAGATATACCTAAGATCATGGCTTTCGCCGTGTACACTTCGTCAATATGTTCTGGATGTTTTTTTATCCAATCTTTCCAAAAAGCAACATCATTTTGGTTACTTTCATGTACCCAATTTTTAAATGAGTCATCATTTAAAAGATCCTCTAAATGTATGTTAGGTTTTTGATTCATTAACCTTAAAAGTTTGGCTGTTTATTAATATGGAGACAAAAGCTTTCTTTTTATACCCTTTATTTTTCAATATTTTTTTAAAATATTTGAAATGATCTCATTTTCAGAGGCATTTCTTATTTTTTTGAATGCCTTTTGAATCGTATTTAGCACACTTTGATAAGAAATATTCATTATTGAAGAAATTTCGGAAACCTTCAATTCACTGTAGTACTTTAGGTAAATAGCTTCGCGCTCTCTAGGGGATAAATTGTTTAAGATATTCGTTAACGTATCAGACTTGATAGCTGATATCTCTTGTCGTATTGCAATTTCTTCAGGAGAAAATTCAAAATTAGAAAAAAAGGCGCTTTCTACACCTACAAAACGACGCTCATTTTTAAGCTTTTTCAATAAGGTTCTTCTAAAAGACACAAATAAATATCCTTTAATTGATTTTACTTCTTTGATAGAATCTCTATGTGTGTATAGATAAATAAAAAAATCTTGAAGACAATCTTTCGTTAAGGAAGAACATTTGGAAAACTTCAAACCATAATTGTATAACTCACTGTAATTCATTTTAAAAATTACAGAAAACGCATTTTTGTCTCCCGATAAAAAAGAATACCATAAAGTGTTTTCTGAATTATCCATTCCCAAATAATTATCTGATAAGATGTTACTAATTTATTAAAATAAATTTTAACATTTTATTTTAGGTAATTTAGGATATTTAAAAAAGATGTTTTTGTGGGGGAAATTATATATTTCTGCTGCTTTTTTACATTTTTTGAAAACGCTAATTTACAAAAAGTATTTTTTTCATATTAAGAATCCAAAAATCGGAAAAGAATTATTCATAAAATATATAAATTCGTCGGTTTCTTTCAGTTCTTAAATTTCCAAAATATTTCTATTCCAAGACATATCATCCACTAAAAACCATTAAATTTGCGCTTTTAAAATCGCATACACATGTACAGATCACATAGTTGTGGTGAGTTAAGAGCATCACACGTTACACAAGAAGTTACCTTAGCAGGTTGGGTACAAAAGTCTAGAGATAAAGGATTTATGATTTGGGTCGATCTTCGTGACCGTTACGGAATTACACAATTAATTTTTGATGAAGAACGCACACCTGCCAACGTTTTTGAAACAGCAAAAACACTTGGAAGAGAGTTTGTGATTCAGGTAAAAGGTGAGGTGATTGAACGTGAAGCTAAAAATTCAAAAATACCAACTGGAGATATTGAAATTTTAGTGAAAGAATTGACAGTATTAAATGCTTCACTATTGCCGCCTTTTACAATTGAAGATGATACAGACGGCGGAGAAGATATCCGAATGAAATATCGTTACTTAGATATTCGAAGAAACCCTGTAAAAGACAGTTTAATCTTCCGTCATAAAGTAACTATGGAAGTTCGTAAGTATTTGTCTTCACAAGAATTTATTGAAGTAGAAACTCCGTATTTAATTAAGTCTACGCCAGAAGGTGCACGTGATTTTGTGGTTCCATCTCGTATGAATGAAGGGCAATTTTACGCCTTACCACAATCGCCACAAACCTTCAAGCAATTATTGATGGTAGGCGGAATGGATAAGTATTTCCAGATTGTAAAGTGTTTCCGTGATGAAGATTTACGTGCCGACAGACAACCAGAGTTCACACAGATTGACTGTGAAATGGCATTTGTAGAGCAAGAAGATATTTTAAATATTTTTGAAGGCTTAACACGTCACTTATTAAAAGAAATCAAAGGAATTGATGTTGAAAAATTCCCAAGAATGACGTTTGATCACGCGATGAAAACCTACGGAAATGACAAGCCAGATATTCGTTTCGGAATGGAATTCGGTGAGTTGAATGATGTAGCACAACATAAAGATTTTAAAGTATTCAACTCGGCAGAATTGATTGTTGGAATTGCCGTACCAGGAGCCGCTAGTTATACACGTAAACAAATCGATAAACTGATTGATTGGGTAAAACGTCCACAAGTTGGTGCGTTAGGAATGGTATATGTAAAATGCAATGAAGATGGAACGTTTAAATCATCTGTAGATAAATTCTACGATCAGGAAGATTTAGCAAAATGGGCAGAAGCTACAGGAGCAAAACCAGGTGATTTAATCTGTGTTTTATCTGGTAATACGAATAAAGTTCGTGCACAATTAAGTGCCTTACGTATGGAAATGGCAGAACGATTAAATCTGCGTAATCCAGAAGAATTTGCACCACTTTGGGTCATTGATTTCCCATTATTAGAACTTGACGAAGAAACAGGACACTATCACGCAATGCACCATCCATTTACATCTCCAAAACCAGGACAATTAGAATTATTGAACACAACACCAGGCGATGTAAAAGCAAATGCATATGACTTGGTATTAAACGGAAATGAAATTGGTGGAGGATCTATTCGTATCCACGATAAAGAAATTCAAGCCATCATGTTCAAACATTTAGGATTTACTGAAGAAGAAGCAAAAGCACAGTTTGGTTTCCTAATGGATGCTTTCCAATATGGAGCGCCACCACACGGAGGATTGGCTTTCGGATTGGATAGATTGGTTGCTATTTTAGGTGGACAAGAAACAATCCGTGACTTTATTGCCTTCCCTAAAAACAATTCGGGTCGTGATGTCATGATTGATGCACCAGCAACAATTGATGATGAACAACTAAAAGAACTGAGTATACAACTTAATTTATAAAATACTTCATCAAATATATGACTAAAAAAAGCCTGCTAATGCAGGCTTTTTTAATAGTAAATTAGGGGAGAAACCAATACAATTTCACTTTCTTGCAGAAATACTTTCAATTCATCTTTTGAATTGAAAAATTTATTTTTTTATTACTTTCTTTACGAGTGTTCCAGCCTCTGATTGTACTTTTATAAGATACGTTCCAGCTTGTAACTGCTCCATGTTAATTTCTATACTTTTTGTATTTTGTATTGAGCTTGTTGTATACGTTGATAATTTTTGACCTAATAAAGAAAATACTTCAACTTCTGTAATTGACACATTAGAAGTTAATTGAACATTTCTACCTGTTGGGTTGGGTGTCAGGGTAAAGTCAACAGCTCCTTTACTGAATGTAGGCGTATTGAGTACATTTGCATTTCTCATAATTTTTGTGTCTCCACCTACAGTTCCTGTGGTAATGTATAGATCTGAACCATTCTTTCTAAGAACTTCTGGCGCAGTAACCGTATACGCAACGGTAGAAGAACTTACAGGAAAAGAACCTGTAAGATCGAATAACAAAATTTGATTGTTATTTCGATCAGATAGATATAAATCTGTACCATCTATTTCTATCCCGATAGGATTTGCAACAGTTCCATCTGCAGTTACCTGCTCCGGAGTTGGAATGACATCATCCAAATTAATACGCTTTACATTACTATTAAATAAATCATTATAATACAATAGGTTTCCTGTACCTGCAAAATTGTATGCGGTCTGATTAACTAAAAGCTCAGTAGAAGTAACAGGAAATGAACCACTCAAATCAGCTTTTATAATATCCCCAAAACCATAATTGGCAATATAGATATTGTTTCCATACACATACAAATCAGTTGGAACTGCCAAGTTTGAAGTAATCAGTGTTGCTGCTCCACCAGTAACCAAATTGTATCGATACAGCTCAGTACTCGTTGTGTAGTATAAAAAATCACCATCTACAGTCATAGAAGATATGCTGGTTTCGTTTACAACTGATGTAGCATTTACAGGTAAACTAGAGAGATCTCCACTGTAAACTGCACTATTGGGCGTGTCAAGATCACTAAAGATAATATCAGTGCCTCTGAATTCTATAGATAATATAGCGGCATATTCGCCTGTAACATCTACAAATTGTGCATTCACAGTTGGTAGCAACAATATATTGCATAATAGAAGAAATAAATATTTTTGCATCATTTTGGGGTATTTGAGATTTAAAGAGTGTAAAATTAAGATAATATTTAACTATTCATAAGTTATTTGTTAATAAAATGAGTAAAATCAAATAATTTGTGATTAAAATAATTATTATTGCGTATATTGTTATATTTAAAACAATTTGTGTTTAAAACAAGAGGATGTTTACAAAGGAATAACCTCAAGTTGGTGAATACTAAAATCCAAATTAGTATCCCTTTTTTAGATAAAAAGTGTGTGGTAATTCAATGTGAAAATATATGAAATAGACAAGCTAAAAGAGAATAAAAATGAAAAAATACCCATAAATTTACCAAATAGAGTTTCATTTTTTTATTAATTTTTAAATTTATGAGAATTCATAAAATGCTTAGAAAGTTCAGTGGGGTTTCAGTGATAATAACCATCACCCTTGCTTGTGTTAAAGTTCCGAAAGAAGAAACATTTTTACCATCAAAAAATGCCTTTACCGCAGATGCAGAACATATTGATCCAGCTACTGCGTTATTAAGTGACGGATTTGAAACCTGTAATGAATTAATTTTTCAATATTACAATCCCAAACCGGCTCGTTATAGCAGTGGTAAAAATGGGCTTCGCAAGTTTATTATGTCTAAGTATGTGAACAAAAACTATCCTGATTCTGGCTATCTTAATATCCGCTTTGTGATTAATTGTCACGGAAAACCTGGTCGGTATGTGATTCACGAAAATGATTTAGACTTATCGCCAACCAGCTTTACTAAAGAGCTTACTGAACAACTTGTTACACTCACCACACAACTGCAAGAATGGGAACCCAATCTCTTTACGACAGATAGTACAAGTAGTTATGTGGATTCATATATGTATATCTCATACCGAATAGAACATGGAAATATTACAGAAATTCTTCCCTAGTGTTATTATTGTCATACTGCTTTCTTCTTGTGAAGAAAAAGTTGACTTAAAAAAACGTTCTATGGAATGTTTTAAACACGGTTTGTATTATTATCAAGGAACACAAGAAAGCATCAATGCGTTTGCCAAAGCAATAGAACTCGATCCTACACATGCAGAATCTTGGCGTGAATTGTCAATTCCTTTTTTAAAAAGAGGCATGCCACATTTATGGAAAAAGTATATTGACAAAGCTGTGGAACTCGACCCAATTGCTTGGCAAGGTTATCGCGGTTATAATTATTTGTGGTTTTACCGTGATTATAAAAAGGCCATTGCCGATTTTGACGCTACCGATACATTAACACCAAAATTTATTGATGCTCCGCAAGGTCATAGTGTAAATTATTGGCGTGGAATTGCGTATTTAGGCTTAAAAGATTATAAAAATTGTATTGCTTATTTTGACCTACATATTCAAATCGAAATTGATGAACTTGGTGAAGATTGGGTTGAACTTGAAGCCTTTTTATATCGCGGAATTGCACATTATGAAATAGAAAAAGACAAGGAATACCTCAGTAAAACTAATCAATCTAAGTATGAACTTGCATTAAAAGACTTCAACACTATATTAAAATACTTTCCAAATTTTGCCGATGCCAAATATTATAAAGCATTGATCCTATTTGACGAATGTGAATCCTTACAACTCAGAATCAACTTTGAGCAACAGACACGAAGCAGTAATCACTTAGCAAAAATTCTTATCGCTCAAAGGCAAAAGAAGCAACAAAAAGCTTTAAAAATCATTGAAGACGCTATTGACAATTTTAAGAACGGATATTCAAATCAACGTCCATACGTAGAAACAATGCGACAATTATATTTGGAAGATTATGTAGGTCTAAAAGCAATGTTAGAAGCCATGAAATAAACAGAAAATTCCATTAAAAAAATGGTGATCAAAGTTCATTTAAAAAATAAGAGTGCATAAAATTGTATTGAATATATTATTTTTGTTGCACTAATATCTTATATAAAAACTTAACCAATAACAATTTACAAATGAATAGATTTACAAAAACAGGAATTTTAGTAGCATTAATTTTTAGCGCCCTTAGCATTCAAAGCTGTAAAAACGATGAAGCAGAGAAACTTCATAAAGAACTGGCTGCTGCACATAAAAAAATGGACTCTATCCATAGCATTATGGTAAACGAACATACAAAGTTTGAAACGATGCATGCTGAATGGAAAAGGAAACACAAATCTGTAACGGATACTATTCCGGGAGAAGATGTCCACAAAGCTTTTGAAAGTAAGCATCAAAAAATTGTTACAAAACACGCTGCTATCATGAAAAAACATCATGAAATTATAGACGCTCACAAAGCAATTGAAGAAGCACATACTAAAGGAGAGAAAACAGTTGAGGAAATCAAGAAAGAACACGAAAAGTTATCAGCTGACCACAAGCGTATGGAAGAAGAGCATCAAAAAATGATAAAAGAACACGATGCCATGAAAGCTGAGCACGAGAAAATGAACAAAGATCACAGCGAAACAACAGAAAAATAATTCTGATCGCCAAAATAATTAGAAAATGAGCAGGTTCTCCTTGCTCATTTTTTTTATAGTATATCGTATCTTTACTAATACAACCTGAGCTGCAGACATCAATTCCTAAATATGCCTTCGCAAAAAAAATCACGCTTTACACGCTTTTTGATTTGGAGATACAAACATATTTCCAACAAAAACTTTGTATTTATCTTAAGCGTGTTGGTTGGGTTGAGTTCTGGCTTAGTAGCAGTTACTATAAAAAACATCACATTTTCCATTCAGGCATTATTGGAAAATGGAATCATTTTTTCTAAAAATCAACTGTACTTTATTTTACCAATTCTTGGATTGTTTTTAGTGTATGTTTTGTTGCGATATGTGTTTAAAAAAGAAACAGAACACGCCATCTCCTCTATTCTATATGCGTTGTCAAAACGCACGGGAATCATGGAAAATTATAAAATGTATGTTCCACTTGTTACAGCACCATTAACGGTTGGTTTTGGAGGTTCTGTAGGATTGTTAGGTCCTGCAGTGGCTTCTGGCGCTGCGATTAGCTCCAATATTAGTAAGCTGTTTCATATTAATAGTAAAACAAGAATATTACTCATTAGTTGCGCTGCCGCCGGCGCCATTTCATCTATTTTTAAATCGCCCATTGCGGCCATCATATTTTCCATAGAAGTATTTAGTCTCGATTTAACCTTAACTTCATTAATTCCATTATTATTGGCTTCGGTCTCGGCAGTCGTAACTTCGTATTTTTTCTTGGGTAACGAAAACTTATTCAACTTTACCTTATCAGAACAATTTCAATTGGGTGACATTCCTTTTTATATTGCTCTTGGTGTGGGAACTGCCTTTGCGTCTATCTATTTTACCAAAATGCACTTTGGAATTACGAAGGTTTTTGAACGTTTTAAACAGAAAAAACACAAGCTTATTTTTGGTGGATTAACCATTGGTGTAATGCTTTATTTTATTCCACCATTATATGGAGAAGGTTTTGGATTTATTACCAATTTGTTAGATGGAAATCATATAGAAGCACTCGGCACAACACCTTTAGACAATTACACGGATAATATTTGGGTTGTAATTCTATTGTTGATCGGAATTACCATTTTTAAAGCCATTGCCATGACCACAACTTTTGCAGCTGGTGGAGCTGGTGGAATTTTTATTCCAACAATGGTGATGGGAAGTGCGCTAGGAAATGTAGTGTCAAAAGTTATCAATCAGTTTGGATTTACGGTTTCAGAATCTAATTTCACCTTAGTCGGAATGGCAGGATTAATTGCAGGTGTACTACATGCTCCATTAACCGCCATTTTCTTAATTGCTGAAATTACTGGCGGCTACGATTTGTTTATTCCACTAATGTTGACGTGTGCTATTTCGTTTTTGATCACAAAAAATCTACTGAATTATACCATTTACACACGCGAATTGGCTGCTACTGGCGATTTATTAACCCATAACAAAGATGAAACTGTATTAACTTTGATGGCGCTTGATAGTGTTATTGAGAAAAACTTTAGTGTGATTCAACCACAAATGACTTTAGGAACCATGTTGCATGAAGCTGTGACAAAATCGAGTCGTAATTTATTTCCTGTGGTAGATGATGATGAAAATTTAGTGGGAATTATCTTGTTGGATGATATCCGCGAGTTTATGTTTGATACTTCTTTGTATGATACACTTTTTGTAGATGATATTATGCATCACGCGCCCGACTATATTATTTATGAAAAAGATAATATGAAAACCGTGATGAAAAAGTTTCAAGATAGCAGTGCTTGGAATTTGCCTGTTTTAAAAGATGAAAAATATTATGGATTCGTCTCAAAATCCAAATTGTTGACAGCGTATCGCAGAAAGTTGATTACTTTTACACGGTAATTATAAGATTATGCTTTTAGAAGAAAAAACACTCTATCCTAAAAAATACAAAACCTTTTTTTGGCTATTTTTGTGTCTAATATTTACGGTAGGAGGAGTTTTTATGATTAACGATGAAAGTCCTTTAGGTTGGTTAGTTTCTGCCTTTTTTGGTTTAGGAGTTATAGTCTTTTCCATCTCGCTTTTGTCCAATGCAGCATATCTCAAATTAGATAATGAAGGTTTTGAGGCTTGTACAATGTTTAAAAAAATAAATATCGATGGCAAGATGTAGTTTTTTTTACGGTTGGAAAAATTCATGCCAATAAAATGGTAATGTTTAATTACTCACAAAAAAATCAGAACCATAAAACAATTAGGAAAATTAATGTTACAATTGCTGGTTCAGAAGCTGCTTTGCCAGACACTTATGGACTAAAAGCAAAAGACCTTGCACACTTAATGAATGAATACAAACATAAATATTCAACAAATTAGTCACGAACAAACAAATGAAATACATTCTTATCATACTCATCATAGCACTAGTAGGAGTCGGAGTTTTTGCCTACAATTATGAATTTGCCGAAGAAGACTACGATCAAAAAGTCATTGGTATTTGTATTTTGATCTTTTCTTTTATTTGGATGCCACTTTTTATTTACCATCGCTATAAAGGAAGAAAAAAGGAAGATTTTATACTTTCCAATGAGAAATTGAAGGAAATGAACGATTATGGTCGAAAAGAATAACATAAAAAAACACACTTTAT
The DNA here is from genome assembly GCF_022447245.1 of Kordia sp. Classification (GTDB taxonomy): domain Bacteria; phylum Bacteroidota; class Bacteroidia; order Flavobacteriales; family Flavobacteriaceae; genus Kordia. Next base: position 47,192 of record NZ_JAKVBC010000029.1, read on the forward strand.
TTGTCAAGGTTGTGCTCGAAAAATGTTAACTTAGGTTTCTATTAATTTTATTTTTATCACAAATGACTGGTACAGTTAAATTTTTCAATGAAGACAAAGGCTTTGGATTCATTACCAACGACGACACAGGAAAAGACATTTTTGTTCATGTTTCCAACTTAAACGGCTTAGTTATCACTTCGGATGACAGAGTTTCGTTCGAAGAAGAAGAAGGTCGTAAAGGCATGGTTGCAGTACAAGTACAAATTATTGAATAAATTGTTCCAACCCACCATTACAAGCTATGCGCGCAATACTGATTGCGCGTTTTTTTATGGAATCAATTCAAGTTTCGCTTTTGAATAAAGAATTTTTTCAGCAATTGGGAAGCTTCTTCTGCCATAACGCCGCCTTTTATCACCGTTTTTGGATGTAATTTGGTATTCAGCTTGATGCATCCGCGTTCTTCATCGCGTGCGCCATACACAATATTTGAAATCTGACTCCAATACAAGGCTCCTGCGCACATTTGACAAGGTTCTAAGGTTACATACAACGTACATCTTTTCAAGTATTTTCCACCTAAAAAATTTGCCGCCGCCGTAATAGCTTGCATTTCTGCATGTGCTGTAACGTCATTCAGCGTTTCCGTTAAGTTATGTCCACGTGCAATCACTCGATTGTCTATGACGATCACAGCTCCTACAGGAACTTCGCCTTTTTCAAAGGCGATTTCTGCTTCTTGCAAAGCTTTTTTCATGAAGTAGTTGTCATCAAAGATGTTTTCCAGCTGCATATTGAAATATTATGACGTAAAACTAATAAGTTTTTAGTGAACCAACTTCAAAAATCGTAATTTTATGCACTTAAATTCATAGATGGAAAATTTACTTTCACATATTCATTCTCCAATAGATTTACGGAAACTTTCTAAAGAAGATTTACCACAAGTCGCTAAAGAATTACGTGAGTTTATTATTGATATTGTGTCTGTAAAAGAAGGCCACTTAGGCGCTAGTTTAGGTGTGGTCGATTTAACGATTGCCTTGCATTATGTGTATGATACACCAAATGATTTACTCGTTTGGGATGTGGGTCATCAAGCGTATGGGCATAAGATTTTAACAGAGCGACGCGAAATTTTCCATACAAACCGGCAAAAAAATGGCGTTTCTGGTTTTCCAAAACGCGATGAAAGCGAATATGATACGTTTGGCGTAGGACATTCATCTACGGCGATTTCTGCCGCACTAGGAATGGCAATTGCTTCCAAATTACAACAAGATTTTACTAAACAACATATTGCCGTCGTTGGCGACGCTTCTATTGCAAGCGGAATGGCGTTTGAAGCCATGAATCATGCAGGTGTAACCGACACAAATATGTTGATTATTCTGAATGATAATGCCATTGGAATTGACCCAAGTGTCGGTGCGCTAAAGATGTATTTGACGAATGTAAAAAAAGGAACACAGAAGCAAGATAATATTTTTGAAGCACTAAATTTTGACTATTCTGGACCGATTGACGGGCATGATATTTTTGCTATTGTGGACGAATTGGAACGTTTAAAAACGGTTAAAGGTCCAAAGTTTTTACATGTAATTACCACGAAAGGAAAAGGGTTGCGCAAAGCAGAAGAAGATCAAGTGAAGTATCATGCGCCTGGAAAGTTTGATAAACATACAGGCGAGTTAAAACCTAAAAATACCGCACATTTACCACCAAAGTTTCAAGATGTATTTGGACATACCATCGTAGAATTGGCGGAAAAGAATGAAAAAATTGTGGGAATTACTCCTGCGATGCCTACTGGAAGCTCGTTGAAATTTATGATGGAAGCCATTCCTGATCGTGCGTTTGATGTTGGTATTGCCGAACAACATGCAGTGACATTAGCTGCCGGAATGGCAACTCAAGGGTTGATTCCGTTTTGCAATGTATATTCCACATTTTTGCAACGCGCGTATGACCAAGTGATACATGATGTAGCATTGCAAAATTTGCCTGTGGTTTTGTGTTTAGACAGAGCTGGTTTGGTTGGACAAGATGGCGCTACTCATCACGGCGTGTTTGATGTCGCCTATTTACGTTGCATTCCGAACCTTATTATTTTTGCTCCTTTTGATGAAATTGCCTTGCGAAATATGATGTATACAGCGCAACTTGGCTTGGAACATCCGATTGCGATTCGGTATCCAAGAGGTCGTGGTGCTATTGTTGACTGGAAGCAAGCTTTTTCTAGAGTTGAAATTGGAAAAGGGCGTTGCCTGAAAGAAGGTTCAAAAGTTGCGGTTTTGAGTATTGGACATATTGGACATCTCGCAAAAACAGTAATCAATGAATTGGAGAAAAGTAATGAAGTTGGATTGTATGACATGCAATTTATAAAACCACTAGATGAAGCTTTATTACATCTAGTTTTTGAGAAGTATGAAACAATTATCACACTCGAAAATGGTGTGATTAAAGGCGGATTTGGAAGTGCGATTGCTGAATTTGCAGCAACACATCAGTATACAAACACGCTACATCTTCGCGGAATTCCTGATGCGTTTATTGAACATGGAACTGTTGCTGAATTGTATGAGGAATGTGGAATTTCTGCAGCAGCTTTGAAAGCGTTTTTGGTTTCTTTACAATAAGTCCCTAAAAGGGAGCAATAGCGAACTACCCAATTATCAAATTAACACATTAAACTACCGTTGCCAACGATCGCTTTTCTCAATAAGCTGTTTTAAAACATCCATATCCAGATCTGTCAAACTTTTAATATACAAACAACCTCTTCCTGTTTTGTGTTTTCCGAGTTTGTTTAGCAATTCCTCTTCCGTATTAACATCATAGGTCATGTATAAAGATAAGTGTGCTTTTCCTGGCGAGAATCCTGTGTGAAACCATTCAAACTCATCACCATTTTTTTGCTGATGGGTGTACTTTCCATACCCAATAATGCTGGTTCCCCAAATTTTGGGTTCTTTTCCCGTAATTTCCTTAAAGACTTCTAGCAAAACTTTTGCATCTACTTTTCGTTTTCCATTTTGAACAGCTTCTACAAACGCATTGACATCTTTAATATTTTCTTTTTTGCCATACTGAAGAAGGTTTTGCGTTAGAAAAAATATGTTTTATTAATATAAAATTATGTGTTTCTAAGCACTATTCGATACTATTTTCCTTTGAAAAATCACTCGAAGTAACAACTGAATATTTCAATAAAACACATAAAATTATTCGTGAATTCGTAGTAAAAAGACAAAATTCTTACGAAAGTCTTTTGTTTTACTATAGAAATCGAAATATCGTTTGACTTCTAAATACTATTCTATAATAATTTTGGTCACTTTTGATTGTGTTCCTTGTTCAATTTTCATCAGATAGATCCCTGAAGATAGTTTGTTGAACACAATTGTATTTGACTGATTCTTTAGTAAGGTACATTTTTTTGAGAAAACTTGCCTTCCTTGTAAATTGTACAATTGTACATTTGCTTCTCCACTTAGATCACTTTGTATGTGTACTGCTCCATTAGAAACTGTTGGATATACGCGAAATTGTTCTTCTGCCTGAAACACTTCAGTATTTAAAACTCCTGATAAGAATTGCCCTGTAAAAAATCCGCGTCCGTGTGTAGTTGCTAAGACAATTTTATCCGAATCGCGCATGTCCAAATCAAGTACAGGAACTGCACGCATTCCGTTATTTGATTGCACCCAAGTAGGCGTTGCTGTCTCAAAAGTTTGTGTTCTCCAAACACCTAATTCGGTTCCAACAATCACTTCTACGCCAGAGGTCAACGGGTTCATAAGGATACACTTTACAGGAATATCGGGTAAATTTCCTTCTTTGTCGCTCCAAGAATTCCCTTGATTTGGCGAATACCAAATATTACTCACACCATAATTGTGAAAGGTTACTAAGAGTTGGTTTTCGTTCAAACCAAATTCAATGTCTGAGATGCTTCCCACAAAACTACCATCACTAATATCCGTAAACGTTGGAGTTTCCGTATGTGCATTGTCTATTTTAAGCAATCTTCCGTTTTTTAAACCAGCGTATAAGGTTTGTCCATCTGCTGAAATTTTCAATGCTGTTGGCGCATTATTTAGTGATGGATCTACAAATTCAAATGTAATAACATTGCCATTTCCGCCATTTACATTAGAATGTTTTCCTATTTGAAAAGCGCCATTAGAGATAGAAGCATTGGTATACAATACATTGTTCGTTTTATCTAACTCTGCCACATTAATAAATTCACCTTCGCGAAAGCTAAATGGATCTGATTCAGAAGCCACGAAATAGCCTGAAAAAAGGTCGAATGAAGGATACGGAACGTAGGCATGATTTAAGAAAGGAAACGAAATGATAGCGTATCCGTCCGCTTCGTCAATTTCGGTATAAGCACCATCGCCTCCTGCTACTGTTGAAAAATTATTGATTTCTATCGTAGCATCAATTGCAGCTAAAGTTCCATTGTCTTGCGTTCCTCCTACAATATCATCACCATCTAAAATATCAGAATCTGCAATAGTACCATAGTAAAACTGCGTTACATTGTAATCTTTTACACGTGCCTCCATCGCTATGGGATTATTCACAGAAGTAGAAAAAGCAGCACTATAATACACTCCTCCATCATTTCCTATAACGGCTTGATTGTTATCGTTGGGACGAAATACAATCGCATGTTGATCAGCATGTACAAACGAAGCTGTAATATTTTGCAGGCCGCTATCGTTTTTCCATTTCGAAATTTGATCCCAATTAGTATTTGTAGTGTTGTATTTGAATAAGTCAATTCCACCAACATATAGATTGTTGTTTGCATCGGCTTCAATGACTAAATCGTAAAATGCTTGTCCTCGTGTAAAATCGGAAGCAGAAATTCCGCTATCGGCATCATTAGGTTCTGTCAGTGTGTTAACCGAACCAAAATTGTTAGTGGTGATAAACACATCTGCTTGTCGATTGACTTCTGCTAGAATCCAAAAAGTTCCTGCATCAGTTTGTGAAGGTTCTATTTCTGTACGTTGTCCATTCGGAAGGGTATATTCTAATGTAAACGTATTTCCATCTGTAGATTGATAGATATAACCACCAGGATTATTGAAGAAATCGTTGGTTGTTGCTAGCCAAATATTGTTGTTGATGTCTAATTCTATATCATTTGGGTTTACATATAATCCGCTTATATATTGTAATGGAAATCGCGACCAACTTGCGCCATCATCTATAGATTTATACAATCCTCGCTCGTCAAATCCTAATATATTGAATGGTGCTGCTGCATCACGGTAAGAAGCACTTGCAATAGCCGCATAAATTTCAGTAGTTCCATTATTATTTCGTGCTACAATATCATTTACATGAAAAATTCCATCTACAAGATAAGAAGCGCCATCTATTGAGGAAGTTCCGTTATTCCCTCCTAATACTTGTTGCCAAATAGTTCCGCCATCTACAGATTTGTAAATTCCGTTTCCGACACCAAATCCACTTGTATACGATTCTCCAGAACCTAAATATAAGATGTTGCTGTTATTTGGATCGGCTGTTAAAACTGTGACTGAGATATTGTCAGGTAAACCTGTAACCAATTGCCACGAAGAGTTAACATCTGTAATATCATCGTTTACCCACAAACCTCCTGAAACACTTCCTGCAAAAACGCGTGTATAGTCGTCGTTAGGATCAGGATTATTGATGTCATTTGGATCAAATAAAATAGCACGCGTACGTCCGCCAATATTGTTTGGACCTCTTTCTACCCAAGCATTGTCAAAATCATCTCCAGGCGCTCGTTTTTGTGTACTTTTTGATGATAATTTTTGTTGTAAATCACCTAAATTTTCAGGAGTTGGACGTCCCAAAGAAGGATTCATAGTCAATTCCCATTGTTGTTCATAGTATGCATTTGGTGGTATTCCTTGTGCTTTACGATCTGATTGTGATTTGTATTTTGATGTTGTGTAAGGACTATTTTCAAGATGGTAGGCATGTTTTTCTTGAAGTTTTTCAGTAGGTGTTTTTTCTTCTGCTGCTTCTTTTTTCTTTTTACTACTGATCATATAACCAATAATCGCCAGAAACAGTAAAATTATAAATACCCTTCTTTTTCTCGTTCTATCATCCATAGTTGTAATCTTGCTACTTCTTAAACATGATTGTGATTCATAGGTTCACTTTCTCAAAGTTACGTGTTCTTACCAAATTAGTAATTTTTTGTAGATGAATTACCTTTATTTGTGTCAAATAGATTTGTGTTTGTATGGATCGTAAAAAAAGCGAACTTATTACATAAGTCCGCTTTTATGTTTTATGGTAATTACTACTTATTCTATAACAATCTTTTGCGTTTTAACGGCATCGTTTTGTTGAATTTTTAGAATATAAATTCCTGATGATAACTCTGAAAGATTTAATCTTGCTGGTGTATTTCTACTTAAATTCAATACTTTCACACTAGCTTGTTGTCCTGCTAACGTATACGCTGTTACTGTAGTTTTTCCACTATCTTTTCCTTTGAGCGTCATATTTCCGTCTGAAATTGTTGGATAGATAGAAAAGTTATTGGTAGCACTAAATTCTTCTGTACTTAAGATTCCAGGCAAGAATTGACCTGTAAAGAAACCTCTTCCGTGCGTTGTAGCAAGTACTGTATTATCAGAAGGTCTTAAATCCAAATCAAATACAGGAACCGAACGCATTCCGTTATCAGAACGCACCCATGTTGGACTTGCTGTGTCAAAATTTGAAGATCTCCAAACCCCTAATTCGGTTGCAATAATTACTTCTGCACCATCAGCAACTAATGGATTTGCTAATATTGCCATTACTGGGATATCTGGTAAATCTCCATCTTTTTGTTCCCAAGTAACTCCAGCATCAGGAGAATACCATACGTTATTTACTCCATAATTATGGAAGGTAACATATAAGTCATTCTCAGTCTCTCCAAATTCAATATCAGAAATACTTCCAACAAAACCAGGGTCTTGTATATTTGACCAAATCCTAATAGTTGTTAAAGCCGCTTCTACTTTTAATAATCGTCCATTGCGTAATCCAACATATAAAGTTTGTCCATCAGCCGATGTTTTAAAAGCAGAAGGTCTACTGTTTAATAATGTATTTGTTAACTCAGATCGAACAATATTTCCAGAGCCATTATTTATATTTTGAAATTGTGAGATACGATTAGTACCACCTTGTGATGTGTTAGCATAAAAAGTGTTCGTATTTCTATCTAATTCAGCAGTATTGATAAAACCTCCTGAGTTTCCTTCATTTACAATAAAGTATGCTCCACTAAAATTCAAAGTAGGATAAGGAATGAAAACGTGGCTTGCAAATGGAAAAGAAAAAATTATGTACCCATCATCATCATCAATATCTGTAAATGCTCCATCACCTCCTAAAGTTTCACCAAAGCTATTAACTCCAGTATCAGCATCTAGCCTAGTTAAACTTCCATTATCTTGTGTCCCTCCTGCTATGTCATCTCCATCTGCTGCATCTAAATTACCAATGGCACCATAGTAAAATTGCGTCACATTATAGTTAAAGTTTCTAGCTTGAATAGCGTTTCCGCTAAGTGCTGAATTTACTATATCAGCACTATAATATACACCACCATCATTTCCTATTATTGCTTGTGTATTGTCATTTGGACGGAATACAATTGCATGCTGATCTGCATGTACAAGAGAAATATTAAGACCTCCAAGTCCTGGATTGTTTGACCATTTTGAGATTTGGTCCCAGCTATTTGCTGTATTATCATATTTGAATAAATCAATCCCTCCTACGTACAGATTGTCATTTTCATCAGCTTCAATAGGCAAGTTATAAAATGCTTGTTGTCTTGTATAGTCTGATGCAGGAATACCATTATCTGCATCATTTGGTTCATTTAGTATTGTAATAGTAGCAAAACTGTCTGTTGTTTGATAAATATTTGCTTGCGAACCGTTACCTACATCTGCAGCAATCCAAAATGTTCCTGGAGTTGTAGAAGAGGGTTCTAATTCTGTACGTTGTGTATTTGGTAAAGTAAATACAGAATTAAATGTAACACCGTCAGAAGATGTGAAGATAGCTCCTCCTTGATTTCCAAAGTTGTCACTCGTGGTCGTTACCCATATATCATTGTTTAAGTCTAACTCAATATCGTTGGGATTCATGTATGTTCCATTTGGAAATTGTATTGGAAAACGTGACCAGTTTACCCCAGCGTCTGTAGACTTGGACAATCCTCTTTCACTAAAACCTAATATATTAAAAGGTCCACTTGCTGAACTATAACCTCCACTAGCAAAAGTTGCATACACTTCAGTAGTTCCATTGTTATCTCTGGCTACAACATCATTTACATAAAAAATTCCATCTACAACAAGAACTCCATTTATGTTTTGTGTTGTTCCTGTATTTCCTCCTATCATTAATTGCCAAGTAACTCCACCATCAGTTGATTTAAAAACTCCACCTCCAACTGTATTACTAGCCGTATTAGCTGTATAGGATTCTCCCGAACCAATGTACATTATATTAGAATCATTAGGATCGGAAACAATTACTGTAACTGATAAGTTTCCAGGAAATCCTTCTACCAATTGCCAAGAAGAATTAGCATCCGTAATATCTTCATTTACCCATAATCCTCCAGCAACTCCTCCTGCAAAAACACGTGTATAATCATCTGAAGAATTGGCATTGTTGATATCATTAGGGTCAAACATAAGTGCTCTGGTCCGACCTCCTATATTGTTGGGCCCTCTATCTTGCCATGTATTATCCATAGCATCACCGGGTGTACGTTTTTCTATTGAAGATTGCTTAAGATCACGTTCAATATTCATGATATTTTCCGGAGTAGGTCTTCCTAAGTTTGGATTCATTGTCAATTCCCACCTTTGCTCATTGAAAGCATTTGGTGGTAATCCTTGTGCTTTGCGTTCTTTCCTAGATAGCATTTGTGTTTCCTTAAAAGGGCTGTTTGCTAAAAAGTCAGCATGTTTTTTCCGTAATTTTTCAACTTGTGAAATACTTTCTTCTTCTTTGTTTACAAGATAATTACTAAGAGTGTATCCCATTACTCCTAGAAATAAAATACCTGCAGCTACTTTAAATGTAATTTTCTTTTTCATCATTTTTTTTTACGATAGGTATATAATTAATAATTTGGGTTTAAATGTTAGTTTTTATGGATTATAAAGTTTTGCTGTGAGTTTATTAAACAGAATGACGGCTTTACTATCAGATAATTTAGCGATATAATTTGTGATATTCATCAATCGGTTATATAATTGATTTGTTTCATAGTCAACATTTTCAGGAAAAACTCTCAAAATCAGTTTATCATAATTTGAAAGTGAATCGTTGTGATAGTTTTCGACAGCAGTGATAAAGGTGTCTAGCAAATGTTGCAATACATGATAACCAGTAATTTCTTTTTCGATAACTTCATCACTTTTATAAATCTTATCTATACTTATTTTAATGATATCATCAATTTGTGCTTTGTATTTACTTTTTTCCATTAATCCAATTGAAAATTCACCTGCACAAATAGCTTCTTCATTTTCCAAGAAAATACGAACTGCGTCTTCTATAAGGGTATTGATCGATAAGGCTCTTAAATAGCTCAAACGATCTTCACGATGTTGCAATAAGCTATATTTATCTTTTTGAATGGTATCGCGCACTAAATTGATTAAATATTCAAGTGCTTTTTCTTCTTGAATTAATCCAAGGTTGATTCCATCTTCAAAATCGATAATTGTGTAACAAATATCATCAGCGGCTTCTCCCAAAAACGTTAGCGGGGGTCTTGCATATCGGAGATTTTCTCCTTGTCCAAAAGTTTTTAATCCTAATTCGTTAGCAACATCTGTAAACGCCTCTTTTTGCGACTGAAATATTCCATACTTCTTATCTGCAATATGTGATGTTGGTTTTTTAGGAAGCGATTGTTTCGGATATTTCATAAAAGCCCCTAATGTGGCGTAGCTCAGTCGTAAACTTCCATCAACACCTTTGCGATTTTCGGTTAAAATCTTAAAACCATTTGCATTTCCTTCAAAATCACATAGGTCTTGATATTGTTTTGGAGCTAATTTTGACTGGAATTGTATTCCTTTTCCAATTTTAAAATACTCTCCAATTGCTTTTTCACCTGAGTGACCAAACGGTGGATTTCCAATATCGTGAGCTAGGGCTGCTGCTGCTACAATAGCGCCAAAGTCATTGAATTGAAATCCATGAACCTCTTTTAAATGCGGATATTTTTCTAAGAGTTTTATTCCTACTTTTCTCCCCAAACTTCGCCCAACTACTGATACTTCCAAACTGTGTGTAAGTCGTGTATGTACAAAATCGGTTTTGGATAGCGGAACTACTTGTGTTTTATCTTGTAAGCTTCTGAAAGCGGATGAAAAAATTACCCTGTCATAATCAACTTCAAAACCCAATCGGGTTTCATCTTGTTCTTTACGCAATCGTTTATGGGTATCTCCGTGACGTTTTAACGAGAGTAATTGTTCCCAATTCATTAGAAAATAGCATTTTCTTTGCAATATACTACATAATTAGTTGAAATACCAATCCTTAACATTTATAGGCGTTGAATAGGCATATTTAATGTAAAATGAAAGATATTTCGGTGGTTTTTTGTGTTATTTACTATATTTAACATAGCTATGTTACTAATAAGATATAACCTTATGGTAACATTACATTTAATGACAGTATTGATATTTGTAAATTATTTTTAATATCCACATATGGACAATATTTACTTACTGATGATCATTGCCTTGACTTTATTGGCGATTGCCGATTTGGTCGTAGGAGTTAGTAATGATGCAGTAAACTTCCTGAATTCAGCTATTGGTTCTAAAGCCATTTCCTTTAAAACAATTATGATTGTTGCCAGTATCGGTGTTGCTATCGGTGCCATTTTTTCAAGTGGATTGATGGAAGTCGCCCGGAAAGGAATTTTTACACCCGAAAATTTTGTGTTTCATGAAATCATGATCATTTTCATGGCCGTCATGATTACTGATATTTTGCTGCTCGACTTTTTTAACACACTTGGAATGCCAACATCTACAACGGTTTCCATTGTATTTGAATTGTTAGGAGCTGCGGTTGCTATGGCTCTGATAAAGATTTCAAAGCAAGAAGATAGTTACGCTACATTAGTTGAATATATAAATACAACACAAGCTACAAAGATTATTATAGGAATTTTACTTTCTGTAGTAATAGCGTTTAGTGTTGGAGCATTTGTACAATGGATTTCAAGATTATTATTATCCTATAATTTTAATGAAAAAGCACGCTGGATTGGTGCCCTATTTGGTGGAATTGCGCTAACAGCGATTACGTATTTCATTTTTGTAAAAGGAATCAAAGGAACTTCATATGCTGCTTATGAAATAGAAACTTTATACTCAGGTGATGGCTTATTAGCTTGGATTAATGAGCATTTTGGTGCTTCTTACGAAACTATTAAAGAATTTAAATCTGCTACTAAAGAAAAAGCTGTTACTATAATTGATGGAAATGCAGTCTTAACTTTAAAGAACTTTTTAAATGTTTATGTACTACCTATCATTGCTATAAGCCTAGTAGTTTGGTCTGTTATTTCTTATGCAGTTATGACATTTTTGAAAGTCAATATCTATCGATTAATCATTATCATTGGAACTTTTGCATTAGCACTTGCTTTTGCAGGGAATGACTTGGTTAATTTTATTGGCGTTCCAATTGCTGGTTGGCAAGCCTTCCAAGATTTTATGGGATCTATAGTTCCTGGAACGACCGATTTGACAACTGCTGCACAAAGTTTCTCTATGGAATCTCTTGGAAAGTCAGTTCAAACTCCTACTATATTTTTGGTAATAGCAGGATTAATCATGGTTGTAACGTTATGGTTTTCAAGCAAAGCAAAAGCCGTTGTAAAGACATCAATTGATTTATCGAGTCAAGAACAAACTAAAGAACGCTTTAGGCCAAATTTTTTATCAAGAGGTTTTGTTCGTTCTTCTATTGGCATTTCTCAAGGAATATCACAAATTACACCTAGTTCTTGGAAAAAGAATATAGACAAACAGTTTACAATTCCACCTACAAAAACGACTTATAAAAACAAAGAAGATATTCCTGCTTTTGATATGGTTCGTGCCGCTGTGAATTTAATGGTTGCCAGTGTGTTGATTTCCATTGCTACTTCTATGAAATTACCATTATCAACTACATACGTAACGTTTATGGTAGCCATGGGTACATCGCTAGCTGATAGAGCTTGGGGCGCAGAAAGTGCCGTATACAGAGTTGCTGGTGTATTGAATGTTATTGGTGGTTGGTTTTTTACAGCCATTATTGCATTCCTTGCAGCAGGATTGATTGCCTTTTTATTAAATATTCACCTTCCAATCATGTTGGCGTTACTATTAGGTCTCGCTATATTTTTATTAATTAGAAACTACATGATTCACAATAAAAAAGCAAAGGAAGCCAAAGTAGAAGATAGTCTAAAGAAAGCCGAAAGCAGCTCCGTACAAGGAGTTATCCACGAAAGTGCCGATAATATTGCAAGCGTTGTAAAACGTGGTAACAGAATTTATACAAATGCTATCAACGGATTGGCAAAGCAAGATTTAGCAATGCTTAAAAAGAATAAAAAGAATATTGTAAAACTCTCTACAGAAATTGATGAATTGCGTGATAATATCTTTTATTTTATTAAAAATCTTGACGAATCTAGTATTGGTGCGAGTAATTTCTACATTAATATTTTAGGATATTTACAAGATATGACACAATCACTAGAGTACATTTCTAAAGTGAGTCATAAGCATGTTAACAACAATCATAAGAAGTTAAAATTCAATCAGATTAAAGAATTGAAACAGGTTGATGAAGCTCTGGAAACTTTATTTAATAAAACCAAAGAAGCTTTTGACTCACGTTCATTCGAAGAAATTGGAGATATTCTAGCGAGTAGAGAAACCATTTTTCAATTGGTGGAACAAAAAATTCAAACTCAGGTTGAACGCACACGTACTGAAGAATCGAGTCCGAAGAACACAACCTTGTATTTTGGATTATTGTTAGAAACAAAAGATTTATTGAAAGCTACTATGGATCTTTTAGAAGAGTATCATAATGCTCATGATGCTTCAGTAAAGCCTGCTACAATATCTGTTGAAGAAGACACTAAAACTCAAGAATCGTCTCAAACAAAAGCACCAGAAGCTAACAAATCAGATACTGACTCAAGGGAAGCTTCTGAAAAAAAGGAATAGTATAAAACCACCTAATATATTTAAAAAACACAGCTAATTGCTGTGTTTTTTTTGTTTTAGTTTACAATGTCAGGTTCCTTTTCATCTGTCTCAAAAATACTATCTTAGACAATCACTTTTAAAATTACCAACATGACCAAATCAATCTTAACATACCTTTTTTTAGTATATACCGCAATTTCTTTTGGACAAGAATTGACAGGGCAAGAATTATTAACCAAGTCTATTAGATATCACGATCCTAATGGAAATTGGGAAACATTTGACGGAACATTAGAAATCACAATGGAAACTCCAAACAATGCAAATCGTGTAAGCACTATTAAAATTAACTTGCCAAAAGAGTATTTTTATGTGAAAGCCACACGCGATGGCAAAACAACCGAGTATACCGTTGAAAAGAATGAGTGTAAAATCGCTTTTAACGGCAAAACAAATATTTCTGATGAAGTTATTGAGGAAAATAATTTAAGTTGCAAACGCGCCAATTTATACAAGAATTATTACACATATTTGTATGGATTGCCAATGAAATTGAAAGATGAAGGCACTGTGATTGATCCAAAAGTGCAGAAGAAGACTTTTAAAGGAAAAGAATATTTAGTTTTAAAAGCAACTTACAAAGAAGACGTTGGAAAAGATACTTGGTATTTTTACTTTGATCCAAAAACGTATGCCATGGAAGTGTATCAGTTTTTTAAAGATGAAACCAAAAAAGATGGTGAATATATTTTATTAACTGAAGAAGTTGAGGTGAATGGAATTAAAATGCCGAAGAAACGCGCTTGGCATTACAATAAAGATAATGGATATTTGGGAACGGATATTTTGAAATAGATCACTTCACTTCGACTTCGCTCAGTGTCACTTTTAGATCGTTACATTTGAGATATGTAAATTAAACTCTGTCTGTTACTTCACTGTCAGTGGTGTTTAAATCCAGTTTGATTCTATTCTCAAATTTAATGTATAATTGCTACACGACCAAACTCCAATGGAACACAGGAGAAGTCCATTTCTTTTCTATATTTCTGGTGGCTAAATATACAAGCTTTAGCAACGCCATATCATTAAGGAAAGCTCCTTTGATTTTGGTCACTTTCCTAAACTAACGATGGAAGCCCTCAACAGTGTCGGTGGTGTATATCAGCTTACGGATAGGCTCAGAATATTGTAAATATTGCGATAATTCTTCCCAGTTTCGTTGACAGGATTCGATAACAATAGGGGATTTTTTGCCCCATTTCTCTTCCAGATTTAGCAGTTGATCTTCTGCTATAGATTTATTGACAGCTCTATAAACCTTCTTTAAATTAACCAAGAATGCTTTCCGATCTTTGGAAGATAGGTATTTAAGTGAGTTACGTATTTGATGCACTATAAAAAGCTGTACCTGTGTTTTTGGGAATATACTAAAGATAGCTTGTGTAAAGCCTTTTAAGTTATCTGCACAGGCAATTAAGATATCTTCCACGCCTCGATACTGAAGATCCGTTAGTGCTTGTAACCAAAAGTTAGCACCTTCGCTCTCTGAGATATACATGCCCTGCACGCTCTTTTTACCTTCTTTGTTGATAACTAACATGTTGTATAAAGCACGATGTTGTATTTTTCCATTGACTTTTACTTTGTATTGCATCGCATTTAGCCATACAATGCAATATAGCGCTTCTAATGGACGTGACTGCCATGCCTTTACATCAGGAATGATCTTATCGGTAATTTGGCTTAATACCGTATGAGAGATATCGGTATCGTACATCTCTTTGTGATGAGAAGCGATATCAAGGTAACTCATAGCTAATCCATAAAAACCGATGATTTTATCCGATAAGTTTTCTGCTAAAATTGTTTGACGCTTTTTCACCAGTTCTGGTTCAAAGCTACCGACGCTACTCTTTATAGTCTTTTTGCCTTTGCTGTTTCGTTTGTTAACTTTCTTACGTTCAGAATCGCTTAAATGATTGTCCATCTCGGCTTCTAAGGCTTTTTATATGAAGTTCTTTAGCATTGGCGCAAATGCACCATCTTTACCAAATAAACTCTTCCCTGACATAAACTGTTCTAGGGCTTTCTTCTCTAAATTCTGTTGCCCTTCGTTTGTCATTTTCTATCTAAATTAAATTATTTTTTTAATCCTCCTTAGACAGAGTTCAGTTTACACTCTCGCTTTTACTAAAAACCTCCTTAGGTTTTTGTCATTTCCTCCTTTGCTTTTGATCAAAACCTCCTATGGTTTTTCTCCTGTAGTATTAAAAAGGTTTACAAAAGCTGTATTTTTAAGTTGAAGAGAAAGTCTATACAACTAGTAAAGAAAACGATAGGATTTTATGATAATAAAAAAGACACTTCATTTTTGAAGTGCCTTTTTCTATCTAATGTTCACATTTTAGCACTAATGGCTATATATTATTTCTCAAGTCCGTTTTTGAGCACATTTTGAATTCCAGCTAAATGTTCTGAGAATTGCATCATTTGCGCTAATACCTGCGCCATTTCATTGTTTTTGCCAATTCCTTTGAGTTTGTTATTTGTGACAAAGTTTTCTTTGATGGTTTCCCAACGTTCCTGCTCTTTTCCGAGTAAGGTTTCTGTGAGTTCTTTATATTTTAACAAGTTCGCCTCTGCGGCATTTGTGAGCGTTTGCGACTCATTCTCATAATGTGATAATAAGAGTGTTTGCAATTCTTTGTCGTTCATCACTGGAACTACTTTTGCCACCAATTTATTCATATCTCTATACGAGCCTTGCAATTTAAATGCTGGTTCCGTACGATCCGCGTCATCCATAGCAGCCGATTTAATATAAGTTGAATTTACGTGCATCACTACATCTCTTACAGCCAATACTTTTTCAATTACAGCAACGTATTCCTGCATTTCTTGTTTGCTATGATTTCCTATAAATTCTATTCCTTCCTGCGTACCCGATTCTATCATTTCTACAAACTTATAGACATCCTCAAAGGCAGTACTACTCAATTGATGTAATATTGGATTGGAAGTCAACGCGTTTTCTATTAAGCTTAATTTAAATAAAGAAGCCGTTTCTCCAATAATATCTCCCAAATTGTAGATATCTGCTCTATTGGCTAACATGTCAGGGATTTGAAATTTTTCGCCGCTTTCCGTATATGGATTTCCTGCCATGACTACACAAAACTTTTTGCTTCTAAAGTCGTATGTTTTTGGCTTTCCATTGTATACACCTTCTATTTTTCGGGTTCCATCTGCCAAAGAGATGAATTTTTGTAAAAACTCTGGATTGCAATGTTGAATATCGTCCAAATACAGCATCACATTATTACCCATTTCAAAAGCAAGATTCAGTTTCTTCAGCTCTTCTCTTGCTGCTGCATTGGAAGCAGACATTGGATCTACTGCAGTGACTTCATGACCTATTGCAGGACCATTTATTTTCATAAAAACCAATCCAAGTCTATTGGCAAGGTATTCCATTAGTGTCGTTTTTCCATATCCTGGTGGTGAAACTAAAAGCAACATTCCCATTCGGTCTGTACGTTTGTTTTTCCCAACTGTTCCTAATTGTTTTGCCAGGTTATCACCAAATAAAGGTAAGTACACCTGATCGATCAACTTATTTCTGACAAAAGACGATAACACCTTGGGTTTAAATTCATTTAAGCGCAATGCTTCTCGCTGCTCTTCCACTACTTCATGTTTTGCTTTTTTATAGGCTTCAAAAGCTGGAACTTCCATAGTCGTATAGTGAGAAATCATTTTTATAAATTCATGATAATTAAAGATGTATACGCCTTCTTGTATCGTGTGATGATTTCCTTTTAAACCGGTTATCTTTTCATCAGGAAATGCATGAATAATGCTCACAGTTCCTTTATCATCAAATAAAAGCTTACATACCAATTCTCCAGTATATGCTGTATATTCATTCTTGTATGCCTCTATATAAGATGCACACCATTGCTGTGCAAGTGCAATTTTTTCATATAAAGAATCGATACTGGCTATTTTTTCTTTAACCAATCTATAACGCTCTTTCTTCTGCAAGAATTTCACAAAATCTTCATACAACTCTTCAGTACGTTGCGATCTGCTAAACTCTTTTGATAGGCTCAATTCTTCAAATAGATAGCTCGCTATTTCTAAGTTCTTTTCTGTGGGAAGAAATGACGTGTGAACAACTTCCACATCTACAAATGCATCAATTTCTTTGGCAATATCAGCTATACAATGTTGATACGAGGTACTTTCTGGAAATGTTGCCAATACCTCAGTCGTAGTTTTTATTTTTGCGGCTAATGCTTCCTGTAATTCAGCTGTAATTCCGTTCCAAAAGTATTGCCCTGCAGCTCTTAGTTTAGGTTCATACTGCAACAATCCTAAATCTTCAGTTTTTGTCACCAACACTTTTAAAATTTTGAGCGCATCCATATCATGAACACCTTTGATATATCCTTCTGCATATCGTGAACCACTTTCTTTTTGGATCAAATTCAATAGTTCATCATCATTTTTTTGTGATAAAATTTCAATTTGAGTTGATCTAAATATTTTATACGCTAAATAAGAGCTTCTATACACCTGTTTGTTCTCTGAAACCAATTCCTGATTCCAATATGCCTGTGTTTCCTGTAACGTATCATGTACTACTTTTTGATAGTAATCGGTCCCCGTAAGATGATAATATAAGATTCCTTCTTTGTTTATAATGCTTAAATCCAGTAATTGCTTGTTGACTCCAAACTTGTGCGATCCTAATTTGATGATGTTTTCTCCATCTTCATATAGATCCTGCTTGTCTTTCAGTTTTCGAAGCGCATCTTCTTTGGCAAGTTTCAGATTGGTCTCTATCACTTCTGCTTTTCCAATATCATCCAGGCCTTTTAACTGCTCAACGATATCTCGAAGTTTTACAATCATTAAATCTGAAGCAAAATATCCATTGATTGCAGTACTGGAATCAAAACTCAATGCTTTTTTTATAATACCTTTTAAGATTCTATTGGCAGCACTTTCTAGCGCAGTTGCTTTTTTGTTTCGCGCTTCTATGATCGTCAATTTTCGCGTTTCAAAAGCATTGTATACTTCTTCTCGTTTATCAATAATTGCTGTAATAAAATCATCAAAATCGGCAAACTTTCCTTCAAGTTCTTCCAGTTGAATGACAATTTTATTCAATAACTCATCTGTTTTTTCAGGAGTTGAAGCGATATCCAAATAGTTGATGATACTTTGATCGACTAATTTTATTTGTGCTGCAAATTCAGCACTAGCTTCTTTGCTCCCCAGCGAAGTGATGGTATTTTTTATTTCAGCTTTTAACTGATTAATATTTGAGAAAATATGTGATATATTATCAATAATCGTTGTCGCATGCGATGTGTCTTCTATTTGAAGATTTGACACGATATCAATCAACATTTCCAAATCTGAAACGATCGTATTTACCTCTTCTTCCAGCGCTTTCGCTTCAATTACTTTTTTAATGTCCTGGAGCGCTTTTTGCTTTTCAGAAACACGGTCATGATATGGAATGAGTGCTTTATCATCTAATAAAAAGGTCACACAACGTTGTGAAATCTTTTTAGTGTATTCAACCACTTCAGCTTCCAATGAAGCTATAAATTCTTTGTCTATATATCTAATTTCATGTAAGCCAATGATTTCTCCTCGAAGTGCGCGAAGCTGCGCTAGAATAGATACAAAATCATCGATAGATCGGAAGGAACTACTTTTTATTTTCCCTAATAAGATCCTTGCTTTTTCCTGGGTTTCCCTTGTTATGGTTGCCGCTTTTTTTCGCAGTTGCACTACTTTTTCAAACTCATCAATCGCTGCATTTGCAGTATTATGAATTTCTGATAAAGGTTCTGACAATTGCGCTGTTTCTGCTTCACGAATCCAGTAGTAACTATCCAAAATATCGATAGATTGTTTCGCCAAATCATCATATAATCCGTCATAACTATCCTCCTTATTTAGTAAAGTGATCAACGCCTGACATTCCGCCATGGCTTTTACAATATCTTTATTTCCTATTTTAAAGAGTAAAGAGTCTGTATGTTCTGGTGCAATTTGGGTTTCTTCAGAAAACGGCGTTTGCCATATTTGAATGACATGATGCCTGGTTTGATCATCTTCCGTTTTGAAGTAACACAATTCACCCGAAGATAAGATGGTAAATCCATTACAAATTATAGGCGTTTTAAGTTCTTGTTCAATAATGTTATAAGACATTAATGCATATAATCCTTGCTCTGGCTGATAAAATACATACAGGAAATCTTCCCCATTGGGAGCTATGATTTTTTCTTGAAATTTTACATTATCTAATGCGTTTTCAAATGCTTTGAAAGCTCCAGATTGTAAATAATATCCTTTAGGAAATAAAACGCCTTGCGAATCTGGCAGCAAGATTCCAGCATTTTTAAGGCTATTAATTTTTTGAACTTCCTGGATTTTGTGATTGTATAAAAAGTATCGAGCGTCTTCCTGAAAAGGTTTTATTTCTATCGCAATTAAATTGCCTAAGTCACTAAATCTGTACTGTGCATCATCTAAGGTTTGATCGGCGTGTAGTACTTCTTCGTTAAATATTCCTTTTCCTTCTTCGGTATTGTCTTCTATTTTTATAGTAAGATCGCCTCCAATTGTTTCTACAAAGACTTTATCTAAGATAGATACATGCGGATGCGTTCCATAGCGATGCATTTCCCTAGAAACCTCTTGCCATTGAAATTCGTGCTGATGCGGAAATTTAAATTCATGTTCGCTTCTATTATCAACATAAGTAAGTGTGTTTTCATTAATTAACCACTTAAATGTTTTAATATCAGAAACACTATCGCTCAATTGAAACACCATATGCAGATAGTTTCCAACAATAGCAAATTTAGAGAATATCGTATTTCTGTAGTATTTGTAAAGATTGGAAAAATCTAACTGAAATGCTGTATCATTTATGATGTCTAATGATAAAGATACAAAGTGATCCTTATCATATCTATACGCACTAAAAACATCTTGTAAAGTGATTTCAGTACGTAATCCAAAATGCACATTATAACCAAAAATACTAGTGTCTCCAATGGTAACAATATCTCGAGCTATACAGTTGTTTTCTGTATTGATTCGATTGTTTGCGATAAGTTTGGTTTCTATACTTCCAAAAACTTCTGTTCTAGAAACATTGAGTTCTTTAAGTTTAGATTGAAGGATTTCTTTTTGTTTTGAAAGTCTATTTTGAATGACCTCGTATGTTCCTCCATCTAATTGTATATTGGGTTGCGTTGTATTTTCTTCTTGCATGAAATTGTTGTTGATTATTTTTCTTCTTTCATTTTGTTTTGATGCAAAATGAAACAAATAATTAAATCTGCATATAGGGTTCCCTATGCTATATTCATTAGCTCTAATTACAGACTTTTTATTGTGTAAAGCTAAACCACAACTGATATTCTAACTACGCAGAACACACAGTTATGGAAAAGCCATCAACTCAAAGTTTATCCTAATTTTGCATCAGATAATCCTAATCCTTCTGCAAAATTCATCAGATTGCTAAACATCGTTTGCTCAGAATCGTCATTAGATTTATTCTGTAGATTCATTAATAGATTTGCTATCGTTAGGTTTTTAATATCTTGTGAAGAGATATTATATTTTACGGCAAACTCTTTTATTTTATTGAGCAAATTTCCTTTGACATCGTCGCTCCCTAAAATAGCATCTTTTACATTCTGAATGGTTTCAGAGTGTTGTACCAATCT
>NZ_JAKVBC010000003.1 GCF_022447245.1 Kordia sp.
TAATTCTGCAAAACTTATAGACATTATTAAAAAAGAAAGACCATCTCTATTAAAATATATTTCTGAATTACAATCTGAAGCTTCTGGTCGTGAAGATTTAGCTGTATATAAACGCAATCAAACCTTGTAACTATTTTGTATTTATCAAATTCGCAAATAATAATCACTCCACAACTATTACACTTCCCTCCTACACTTCGACAAACTCAGTGTAAAATCGTCGCAAAAAAAATGTTTACTCGCGTCATTCTTATTTGATATAGAAGTGCTCGTGAATGCTACGCATGTCATTACCTTTAGTGAAGAAACTTTTATGTAATAACTTTTTTAAAAATTTAAAGTGTAAACTTTGCTTTTTCTCTAAGCAAAGTAACATAACGCGAGAACATTATAACACATTTTATATATATTTATAATCAGTCATTATGCAAAATTGCTTTTGTGTCGTTTTTAAATTAAAAACCCTTACAAAACATAATGATTGGTTACTTTGTTTGTTTTGAAAAAATTTTAGTATTCATCCTTGAACTTTCAGCTTCTATAAAACTCAGCAAATACTTTAATGATAGCATCATGGTCTGTAACAGCACACATTTCTCTAATGCTATGCATCGATAACATTGGGTTTCCAATATCTATGGTTGGTATACCAATTTTAGCGGCGGTCATAGGTCCAATGGTAGATCCGCAGCCAATATCATTACGGCTGCAGAAGTCTTGAAAAGGAACACCTGCCTTAGTACACCATTGCTTGAACTTCGCTATTGAAAAAGCATCTGTAGCATAGCGCATGTTGGCATTACTTTTTATAACGGGTCCAGCACCCAACTGTGGTTTGTGATGGCTATCGTGCTTATGAGGATAATTAGGATGTACCGCATGTGCCATATCAGCTGATATAAAAAACGAACGTGCTATGGTTTGAAAATAGGTTTCTTCATTTGATGATATGTGACCATGAATGCGTTTTAACGTAGCTTCTAAAAAGTTAGAATTAGCTCCATTCTGCGATTCTGAACCAATTTCTTCATGCTGAAAATACGCCGCTATTTGTACTTTGTTATTTTCAGTTTCAGATATTTTTAAAGCTTCAAATGATGCGTGAACACTGGCTAAATTATCTAATCTAGGAGCAAAAACAAACTCTTTGTTAATACCTCCCAAACTTGATTTTTCAGCGTCAAACAAAAATAAATCCCAACTGAGTATCGTTCCAGAAATTCCTGTTTCTTTTTTTATCCAATCTTCAAAATTTAGGTCTTTTTCAAGTCCGATCACAGGAAACATATGCTCTTGTGGGTTGGGTTTAAATCCCTGCTTATTCACTTCCCTATCTAAATGTATTGCTAAACGAGGTATGCGTAACCTTTTTTCTATTTTAACTATTCGTTGTTCTAACTGACCATGTTCATTTTCAATAATTATTCGGCCACCAAAATACAGGTCTTTGTCAAACCAACTCGTTAACAATACACCTCCATATATTTCAATATTCAATACTTGAAAGCCTTCTTTTGTGGAAATAGGATTGTTTTTTATTCTTAGGCAAGGCGAATCGGTATGTGCTCCAATAATAGAAAAAGCATAGTTATTTGTCCATTTTTGAGGTGTTTTAAAGATGATAATGGATCCATCGGCTCTTGTTACAAAATACTTCCCTCCTTCTTCTAACGACCAGTTGGCTTCTTCCTTTAGCTCTTTATAATTTTGTGTTAATAATTCATTTTTTAAATTTTCTACAGCGTGGAATGCCGTTGAACTTTGATCTATAAATTCTAAAAGGCTTTGAGAATAAGACATGTAAGGTGTTTTTGTGTAAATTTAGATAAAACACCAAGGTACTTAAATTCTCTTTTATAGTCTATTGTTTTATGTGGATTATTATTTGACAATTGCAGGGATAATAATTTCAGAAATTTGAGTCATGAGTTCATCTTCTCGATCATGACCAGAAACGACAATTGTCAAATCAAGTTCTTCAATCACTATGACACGTTGTCCGCCGCCGCCCCAAGCAAATGTTGCATTGTAACTTTTATGACCAACCTTTATGAGTGTTTGATACCAAAAATAACCGTAACGATAGTCTTTTGGCATCCAGTCTTGAGTTGGTTTTACAATGCCGCTAGTGGCTTTGTCCAGATATTCAGCAGAAATAAGCTGCTCACCGTTTAATTTTCCGTTATTAAGAACTAAATTCCCCAATTTGATCATGTCGCGAGACAAGAATTTTACACGCCAACCAGCTTCAGGCAAACCGCTAACATGATTTGTCCATTCATATGCTGTGATGCCAAGTTTGTCCAGTATTTCAGTTTTTATAAAGTTTTCAGCTGTTCCTGGCACAACGGCATCAATAACCGTCATTACTAACATTGGATTGAAATTACCGTACAGATATTTCTGAGATTCTTGGGTTACAGGTTTGCTTTGTTCAAGAAGTGTCTGAACCAATCCCTGCCCTTTTAATCGAACAGAATCGTTCTCAAACTCTTTCCATACTTCGCTATCAATAGTTAATCCTCCATGCATGGTTAATGCTTTATGAAGCGTGATTTTTTCGGCACCTTTGGTGATTTTTTCAAGATCAATATCTTTTAGAAAATGAATCAAAGGTTTGTGTAGATCTTCCATAGATAAATACCCTAATTGAATAGCTCTACCCAAAATCAAACTGGTATATGCTTTTACTGCAGATGCTTGTCCATGAGGCAAATTGATACGCCCTTTTTTATAATAGGATTCAAAAACTAATTTGTTCTTGTGTGAAATGAGTAATGCATCATAATTTCCATGCTTACCCTCAAAAATCTCTTGAGAAAGTTTGAGGATTGCCTGTTGGTCATTACTTTTCACCGATAATGTATCCACTGACACACCATCTTTTCTGTCTTCTGGTGTTGTACTGACATATGCATTATTGAGATGTGGAATATCCCAGAATGAAGCTTCAAAGTTATCATTTGAAATAGGACTCATTAAGGATGATAGCCAAGTTACACTACGTACCACAGTCATAGGGAATGCCGTTCCATGATCACCATCAATCACTACTTTTAATACCGCCAAACCACTATCTCTTCTGTTTTTTAATATACTAACAAATTCATCGATAGGTTCTTCCATATCTTTTTCTAATGAACCGCGTGAAATAAAAACATTGGCTTTTATACTAGAATTTTTATTTGATGCCTCGTAAGGTCCAAATTTTGAATTAAGCTCGGATAGATACGAAACCTCATTTTTTATGGATGGACTGCCAATAATGTAATTGTTAAAAGTATCTGGTTGCGTCAATAGTACATAAGCGCCAAATTCACCGCCCATTGAATAACCGAAATACGTACGACTGTTTGGGTCAGTTCGATACGTATTTTCAACATAGGTAATGACATCATTTCGAATAAAGTCTAAATGTTTTTTTCCTTGTCCTAATTGATATTTTTTTTGAATTTTAGGATTGTTTGATTTGCGAAAACTATAATCTCTAAATCGACTCACATGTGCTCCTCTCTCTTTTCTTAGATCTTCATTGATGTCCAATTGCCATGAGATTCCGACTAGAATAACATTTTCTAGCATGTATTCTGTAGAACCTGATAACATTTCGAGATGCCACATTGCATCCGTGTAATAAATCGCAGGATACGAAATATCCTTATTTTCTGAATAATCTTTAGGCAATTTTATATAAAGTTCATAATTTCTTTTCGTCTGAGTAGCTTTTATTGGAACTACTTGAATATGTGATAATTCTAAAAAAGAGCTTTTTTTATTTGATGTAAATCTTTTTGCACTATTTTTCTGAGCAAAGGCAGTATTTGTTATTATAAGAAGAATTAGAAGTAGTAATCCTGTTTTATTTTTCATAATTACTTTTTTATAAAAATTCGGTATCCATAATTAATTGTTGAATAAAAGTAGCATATAATTCTCGCTAACAATTTTAAATAGGACAAACAGCGCAATCAAATGACAAACTCATTTCATCATTGATATATGGCTTTCATAAGAAATTATAAAAACTTGCATTTTTATATAGTATTTTTACACTCTTTTAATAGAAAGAATGTATGTTTAAACAGTCATTGAAGAACACAATACTCCTTAATATAGGAGCCTTTTTATTGGTACTCATCCTTGAAGTATTGAGTGTTTGGGCAATTAAGGATAAGTTTGATACAGATTATTCTTTTTACTTGCATAGTGTTAATTTTACTATTGCCATTATGGGTGTTATTTGGATCAATCATTTAGTGTTGATTCCCTATCTTTTTGATAAGAAGCGCTATTTTTTATATACAATACTTCTTTTTGGGAGTCTGTTTTTGGGTGCATACATGAAAGCTTATGCAAAGGATGGTTGGTATGGTGTCAACAAGATGATTTTTTTTCTAATATATACTACCGGAACAGGAATGGCCGCTTTTTTTGTGAGAAGAAATATACTATTCAGAAAAGAAAATGATGAGAAAGAAAGTTTGCAAAAAGAGATGGAACTTAATTATTTAAAAGAGCAGGTGAATCCGCATTTTTTATTTAATTCATTAAATAGTATTTATTCGCTTTCCAGACAACAATCGCCTGAAACTCCTGATGTGGTGATGCAGCTTTCAGAATTAATGAGATATCAACTAGAAAGCGCTAAAAAAGACACCGTTTTATTGAAAGAAGAGCTTGAGTTTATAGAAAATTATTTATTACTTGAAGAAAAAAGACTGAGTAAACGCTGTAGTATTGAATTTTTGATTGAAGGCAATTTGGCCGATTTAAGGATTGCTCCAATGCTACTCATTCCATTTGTGGAAAATGCTGTTAAACATGGTGCTCAAAGTACGAATGAACAAAGTAAAATTGATATTTCTGCTTCTATAAAAAATACCTCTATTCATTTTAGTGTGGTTAATTCAAAACCATCCATGGTTTCTGAATCGAAAAGAAAAGGAATGGGACTTGAAAATGTGAAAAGGCGTTTAAATCTCTTATATCTTGATTCACATGTGTTAGAAATTGATGACAAAGAGAACTTATATCGTATAAATCTGGTTGTTGATTTAACAAGTTTAAAATATTAAAAATAGCGTAATGATTAAAATTGGTATCGTTGATGATGAAACACTCGCACGCAAAGTGTTGGAAGATTATTGTTCTAAAATTGATAACTTCGAATTAGTAATAAGTACAGGAAATCCACTGGAATTTATCAATTTTACTCAGCAACATGAGATTGATCTTATTTTTCTTGATATAGAAATGCCCGAACTCAATGGTATGGAAGTTTTACGATCTATGATAAAACCACCAAAAGTTATTTTAACTACTGCTTATTCTGAGTATGCATTGGAAAGTTACAATTATGGCGTCGTAGATTATTTGTTAAAACCAATAAAACTTGAGCGCTTTTTAAAGGCTATCAATAAAGTTTCTGCTTCAAAAATAATAGAACCTAAAAAAAATACGGTTAGTAAAGATCTTCAAATAAAACATGATGGCATGCCAGTCAATGTTCCATTGAATTCTATTTTGTACATTCAGAGTTTTGGAAATTATTTGAAAATATTTACCGATTCAAGAATGTACTTAATCTCTGAAACACTCATTAATATTACTACGGTATTGTCTGAAAATTTTCAACGTACACATAAATCATACATTGCCAATTTGAACAGAGTTTCAAAAGTAAGTAAAACCAATTTGTTAATAGAAGATAAAAAAGTACCTGTAAGTGCTATGTATAAAGTTATAGTCTTTAAAAAATTGGAAGTTTTAGCGAAATTATAAAATATGCTCTTAGATTTTAAACGATTGCTCTTCATTCCTACACTACAACAAAGTTTATCTTGATTTTGCTAAAAGTTCCGTGTAAATTTATTGCAAAAAAATGCTTGATTTAAGTATTTTAATTTGATAAATACATACTCATGAATATATCTACATCATAATTATTGATAGTGTATCTAGTATTTCTTTTGATAATTCAATGATATCATTTTCATGCATAATTCAACACTATTAAATACGAGAAACTCTCACTTTTTTCTTTTTTAAACGTGTATTGTTTGTTTTTTGGATGACTTCTTTAACTTTGGAAGCCTTCACTGCTACAAAGGCGCAATCACTTTTGAGCTCAATCATCCCCAATTCGTCTTTGTTTAGATTTCCTTGTTTCATAAACAATCCTGCAATATCTCCTTTGGAAATTTTGTCTTTTCTTCCGCCAGATATGAATAGGGTTTTCCAACCAGAAGGTTTTGGTCGTTTTGTTGCAGGAATTTCTTCGATAACTTCTACTTCAGAAATAAAATCAGGAACGGTTTCTTCTTCCCACTGCAATACAAAGGCAGTTCCTTCCGCATGCATACGTGCAGTTCGTCCATTACGATGTGTGAATTCTTGACTTTTTACTGGCAATTGATAGTGAATAATAAACTTGATTTCTGGGACATCAATTCCACGTGCTGCTAAGTCAGTTGCTATAATAAGTTGATGTGTTCCATTTCTAAATTTGATCAATGCGCGTTCACGATCTTTTTGTTCCATTCCTCCATAAAAACAACCATGTGGAATACCATTATGATTGAGAAAATCACTTACATATTGAATGGTGTTTTTAAAATTACAAAAGATAATTCCTGGCTGATTCGCCATTAACGAAATGGTATTCAGTAAGGTATCTAATTTGTCTTTAGTTGGAGATAAAATGCGCTTTACATCCAATTTGGCAATTTTCTCCCCTAAATAATTGATCGTTAATGGGTTTTTCATTCCGACAAACTGCGGAATTTCCATGTCTTTCGTAGCCGATGTCAGCACTCGTTTTTCAATAGTTGGCAGCAACGAAACAATATCTTTCATTTCATCTTCAAAACCAACTTCCAACGATTTGTCGAATTCATCTAAAACCAAGGTTTTTAGATAATCTGTACTAAAGGTTTCTCTACGTACATGATCTGCAATTCTCCCAGGTGTTCCAACTAAGATTGCTGGACGATGTTTTAAATCAATTTTGTCTTTGGAAAAGTTACGACCTCCATATACTTCATTGACTTTGAAACCAGTTCCCATCTCACGAGTTACCTGAGATATTTGAATTGCTAGTTCTCGCGAAGGTGCTAAAATTAGGGCTTGTACTTCTTCCAACGTTGGATCTAATTCCGCAATTAGAGGCATTAAAAAAGCCAAGGTTTTCCCTGTTCCTGTTGGTGATAACAGAATTGTATTGGGATGCGAACTGATTGCTAATTTCGCTTCTTCTTGCATTTCATTAAGCTTTTCAATGCCTAATTTAGCTAAGATATCAAGTTGATTTTTAATGATTTTTGACATGCTGCAAAAGTACAGCTATTTCAATGAATTGAACAATTAAATAATTTAAAGATACAAAAAACAAAAGCGTTCTATTTTTCTACTTCTTTGAATTCGTAAATTAATAATTGACTTTGAATGTTCATCGGTAATGCCAAGAGTTTTTTCTCAGGAATGTATAAAATATCACCAACACTTCTTCCAACAGTTAAAACATCTTCTACTTCACCTTTGGTATTGATTTTCATAATTTTACCAGTACGCCAAGCAGAAATTAAGAGGTTTTGTTTATCATATACTTGCACGCCATCTAGGTTGCCGAGTGTATCTTGAGAGACTTTTGCAATTGCTTTAGATTCCATATTCACTTTTAGGAAGTTTCCACTTTGCTTTTGTTTTCCTTCTGGTCCTACCATATTTCCCCAAGCAGCTACATACATATCATTATTCACTTGTAATAATCCATTAGGATGTTCTAAGTCTTCTGATTGTAGCCATTGTGAAAATGTTCCATCAGGTTTTAGCACATAAATGGACGAGTTTCCTGTGTCTGAAACGTAGACAGTTCCGTCAGAAGCTACATTTACGTCATTTAAAAATACAGTTCCTTCTGTGGTATGTCTGTTTAGGACTTCTCCAGTTTTTAAATCGGCTTCTACTAAAACGGTAACGTCACTAACATATAATTTATCATTGGTAATCGCAATTCCTTTCGGATCATTCAAACCTTTTACAAACGTTGTATCTATCACTTTTCCATCCAATGAAACTTTAGCAATACTTCCATCGCCTTCTTCACTGTTTCCAATTAATGAAGCTAGCAACAAATTTTCTTTTTTGTTGTATGCAACAGATTCACAATGCGTTAATCCATTTATTTCATGTGAAAGTTTAGGTTCTAATTTTATGTTTTTTTCTATTGTATTTGTTTCTTTTTTGGTCTCTTTCTTTTCACTTTTACAAGCAATAATACATAAAGAAAGTAGTGCGATTTTAAAGATGTTTTTCATGAATCGGTTTTTAAAAATTACCTCTAAAATACAGAATCAAATTTAAAATTTATGATGAACTTTTAGTATTTTGCGAAATATGAGAACTTTCCAACAATACCTATTATTTACATTCAGATCTGTCCTATTTTGGATACTCGCCTTTTCTTTTATGATTGTCATTCGCTATTTCGGCATTTTTGAGGAAAAAGGTGTGAGTATTCTTCCTAAATATGAACTTCCGATACAGGATTTATTGTTGTATGTGGGCCTGTCTTCAATTCCTTTTGGAGTTTTTTATGCTGCGGTAGAGTTTTTGTTTGATCGCTATTTGGCTAAAAATTTGTCATTAGGCATTATTATTTTCACAAAGACGTTTTTATATCTTGTCACACTGATTCTTCTAGTGAGTTATGTGGTAGAATATACTGGTTATATGTTAGATGTTTCATTGTCAGATGAACGTGGTTGGTGGCGCACCAATAAGACTTTTTGGTCCATTATGATTTACTTTGTTATTGCGTCACTGGTATTTTCTTTTATCCGAATTGCTAATGAGAAATTTGGTCGAGGCGTTTTTATTAAAATGTTATTAGGAAAGTACCGAAAACCACAAGAAGAGAAGCGAATTTTTATGTTTTTAGACTTAAAATCTTCTACAACATTTGCTGAAAATTTAGGACATTATAAGTATAGTCAATTGATTCAAGATTGTTTTTATGATTTGAATCGAATTATAAGCAAGTATGATGCAGAAATTTACCAATATGTTGGAGATGAAGCTGTTTTAAGCTGGAAATACAAACGTGGAATTAACCGTAATAATGTTGTAGCATTATATTTTGCTTTTAATGATCGTATTGATAGTCGTAGTAATTATTATCAGGAGAAATATGGTCTCATACCACAATTTAAAGCAGGAATTCACGGAGGAACATTGATGGTTACTGAAGTGGGAAGTGTAAAAAAGGAAATTGCTTATCATGGAGATGTAATCAATACAACAGCAAGAATTCAATCGCAATGTAATACCTATAATGCCAGCGTTTTAATTTCAGAATCGTTATTGAGAGACTTGAATTTACCAGAAGAATATATTACAAAAAACATTGATGACTTGCTACTTAGAGGAAAGGCGCAAACCATCAATATTTATAGTATTGTAAGAGAGTAACTTACTAAATTTCATCACTTCTTCTTCTCTACTTTTAAGTTTTTGTTAGATTCAGTTAGCTGTTTGTGTCTAGCCAGATATTTTTTTCCATTTTGCATCAGCGCGACTGATTAATGGTTTTTCTTCTGTGATTCGGTAACGGTACACATTTGTATCATTTTCAATATCCCAAAAACTCACTTTTGTTACTTTTTCCATAAGCTTAAAAATCAAATCATCGGAACTTTCATATGCTATATCCAATCCGTTGTCTGTGTTCTTTCGGACTTCACCATTAGATTCTGTAAGGATTTTAATTCTTTCTATATTTTTATAATAAAATACCATCATAGGCATGGAAATTCATTTAGCGAGAAGAACAAAGTTTCGCAATTAAAAGATACTTGCCTTGCTTTGAGTGAAATTGCTAAATCAAATGGAATAAATACCAAGGTAGCATTTTAAAAAAAGATAAAATCTAAGTATTCATAATCAACATGTAAAGCTTCCTCAAAATCCAATTCTCTATCAAATTTTAAAGAGTTACAACTAAAACGAAAAGCAAAAGAATCAATTTGTTTCTGCTCAAATTTCTTATTAATTGCTATGCCTGTAAATATAAATCCCAATTTCTATCTATTATCTTTAAACTTATGATAATCTATTCTAAAAATCAAAACGTTAATCGGTATCATCTAAAAAAAAGAATTCATTTATGGGTTTTTGAAAAAGCTCGCTGAGTTTTAACGACAATAACGTAGAAGGCACATAATGTCCTTTTTCAATTGAATTGATTGTTTGCCTTGAAACACCAATTTTCTTAGCTAAATCGTCCTGTGTAAGATCTAAAATAGCACGTTCTATCTTAATACGATTCTTCATTATTGTTTTCTTTTTAACATGTGAAAGAGTACAATATACATAAACAGCATAAACAAAAGAATTTGAAAATCGCCAAAATCTTCTAATATGTATTGGTCTTTATTTGTGAGTATGTTTGCGATGTAATTTATTAAAGGTTGTATCAATGTATAAATTACACCTACAACAAACGCCATTGTGAATGCTTTTGTTCTTATACTCTGAATCATTTTATTCTCCACCTTTTCTCTAGATAAAGCAATGATTAACAATGTGATCAGTAAACCACGTTTTGGAATGTATTTTACAGTGTCTGAAGCTTCTATATCAAATATTTTTATAGAAATAATGGATACCAATTAAGCCAGATACATTTCGTTAAAAAAATCAAAAAATCACCTGTGCTTTACAAAATGTAAGGTGTATTTGTCATTATATCAAAAATATTTGTCAATCAATAAAAAAATATATCATGGCGCAAGAAACATTTTGCGAAGCTAAAAATCGCAGACTAGAAAAGTTAGGTGAAATTTCATTACCAAATGCATTCAAAAAAACAGGAATAATTTTATTTGTACTACTATTGGTTCTTAGGTTCACTTATACACTGAGACTTGCTTAGACTTTTTTTAGCTATTTTTATAAACTTGCTACATCCAATTTGTATTTAGGTTGATTATTCTCATATGCGAAGAGCTTGGAGTAATCCATAATGTTAGCAATGTCTTCTAACTTGCATAAGTAGGCAATAACAGCAGTAAGTCCATTGAAGAGTATTTCCTTATCTCTAGGATTGTCTGGTTTTTTTCTGGAGTGATGAATAGGAAGTTCGTAACCACAAGCTTCTAGAAAAACGGCTTCTATTTTTAGGATTTCCTGTGGTGTATATCCGCCAAATTTACGCCCAAAGCTTTGGTGTACTTTTCCAACATAATTGAGTCGCATAGATCCATGATCGTCTGAAAGGTGTTTCCAGTTATCATTATTATCCAAAATATTACCGACAGCACATTGCTTACAACATTCAGGATTGATCATGTTATTATGAAATGCTTCGTACAGTTTTCGTATTGCGTCTTCGAATCGTTTTGAAAGTATCATATCACCAATTTTTCTGTTCACAAAAGATACAAAAAAGCCAGAAAATAATCTATTAAGAAATATGCAGGAAGTTGTAAATTGGAATTTATCTAAATAGATGTTGCAAAAACTACTCTTCTTTTACAATAATCATAGTTGCTTTGACACCAGTAGTTAAGTTCCACTCATTTGCAGAAATAAGTTGTCCTTTGTCATCGTATACTCTGAATTCAGCAGTATTTGGTCCGGATGAACCTTGATTTAAGGCTTGAAAATCTATTTTATTAAAGCCTCTTTTTAGTGTGATGTCTAATTTTTTATAGGCAGCTTCTAAGCGGATATTTTCAACAACAACAACATCATTTACATACACGCGTACTCTGTCTCCATCAACAAATTCGTGATCTCTACACACGATTTCAACAAACTTTCCATTGCTTTTAAAATCACCTAAGTACTGTTCTACTTTGTATTCTGGACGAATTTCTTTGTCCTTGTTGTTTAATTTACGTTCAAACTCCTTGTTGCGCGTTACGTATTGTTCTTTTCCAATAAAGTCAATTTCTTTTTCTTCTTTGAGAGAAGCTCTTTTAGATTTAGGCAATTGAATTAAACTAGAACGCTTGTTAACCAATAGACTCGGTACTTTAAACTCCATAAACGTTGGACCATCTTGTGGTTTTAAAGGTTCTTTGGGCTTAGGAAACGATAGTTTTATTCTACCTTTTGTAATATCAGCATCGGTAGTTTTTGTTTTTGTACTATCTTTTTGCGCATGCAAAGTCATCATCCCGCAGAGGAGACAAAAGAAGAGAACTCTAAGTTTAAATTTTAAATGATTCACGGGCAAAATAGCTGATTTTTTTGATCAATTGTAATGATACAACACAATATTACGCATTTTTTCAATTACTCATTCAGATATTAACACACAATTATCATTCCAATTTACAATTGTCAGATCCATTGAATTTCAGCAAGTTCTAAATGCACGATCTTTTTGATTCCTAAATTGATATTTTTTCGCTTCCAAAATCCACTATTTGGATGGTGCACTTGATATTCTACATCAATTACACGTGATAGTTCTTGTGAAATAATTCCTTTAAAAGCACTTGTACTTCCATTGATGTAGTAATCAAATTCATACTGCTTTAAAAAGTTCATAAAATCATTTCTATATTTTAGATTGATCCAGCCATAAAACCAAAAGTTTAAACGTGTTTGACTGCTTCCTGTTTTTCCTAATAAATAATGTAATGAGGTTTGATATGGGACTAATGTATAAAATGTGACTTGAAAATTTGTCAATTCTTCCTCTGAAATTCGGTTCATCAATTCTAAAAAACCTGTCTTAAAGCTCTGAAAGTATCCTGCAAGTGGATTCATAGCTCTGAAATCATTTTTGTAATCAAACTCATTCTTATCAGGTGCTTCTACTGTAAAAAGAACTTTTGTATAGTGTGTATTTTCTGTTGGTTCGGCTTGTGGTTTGCCATTTTCAATCCAAAAAGTCCAAGGTTTCACCAAATGAGGTACTCTAAAAAAGCGGTCTTTGATAATAACAAAATCACTTTGCACATCAAAAAACTCTTCATTTTCATTCTTAATCAGCTTAAAATCATCAATTTTAAGACTTGTAACACGTTTGCTTTTTCTGTTGTATACAGGAATTGTTTGAACAATTTTCATATCGGGGAATACTTTTGCAGTGCATATTTAAGTAATCTTCTTTAGATTGAAAACTATTTTTTTTAACAACCAATTTGTTAATTTCTTTTTTGAGGTTTCTAATGAAGAAATATATGAGTGTATTTTAGGCTAAAAATACCCCATAAAAAACGTCCCTAATATTGCAAATCAAGGACGTTACCTGGTCAAAATATTTAAGCCGAATTGACCAGTATGCGAAAATTATTAACTAAACAGCAAATTAATGTTAATTCTTCTCCTACTAAAGATACAAAAAAAAAGAGCCCAATTAAGGATTGGGCTCATAAAAACTTGTTAAAGTTTTTTTATAGTATTGCTGAATTACAAACCTACTACTTTTTATTTTTTGTAGGAAATTATTTTTTAAATAAATATACTTTTCTTAAACCTTTAACGATTTTATTAAAAAAAATGCAACGTGTTAAGAGCTCAAATTTCGAAAAATTTAAACGAAAAAAGAGGAAATCATAGCAGTTGATAGCAGTTTTAAGAATAGAGTGATTATTTTTCTTTTGAACTCAAACGATCACTGACAAATTCTACTTTGTTTTTACCGTGTGGTAGTGGATTCCCATCTATATCTAGGTTTACCATTACAATATTATCGATTGTTAAAATGGTTTCATGTGTCATTTTATTACGCACTTCGCATTTAAGTCTGATCGATGATTTGCCAAATTTTACGACTTCTATTCCTATTTCAATGATATCTCCTTTTTTTGCAGAACTTCGGAAGTCTATTTCTGACATATATTTGGTTACTACTTTCGGATTTTCGAGTTGTATAATGGCGTATAAAGCAGCTTCTTCATCAATCCATTCTAATAATCTTCCTCCAAATAAAGTTCCGTTAGGATTCAAATCTTCGGGTTTTACCCATTTTCGTGTATGAAATCTCATGTTTTTTGGGGTTTTAGCTTTTGGCTTTTGGCCAAGTTGTTACTATACTTTTTAAATCAAAATATAAACTATTTAACTTCTGATATCACAAAAATACAAGCTCCTTTCCTCCTATTCTACCGTTTTAGATAGAGTTTAACAATACAGAATTCAATTCTTTTTATACTTATTTAAAATAGTGTTTGCGGTTTTATAGGTGTTGTAATTGTTTTAGGAATTATTAGTTTTGTTCCTAATCTTTCGTTGAGTTTTCGAGTAAAATAAGCAGATAACAAAGGTGATTCTTCTTCTAAGTTTTGATGAATAAAGAAATGAATGTTTCGCAGACCTTTAGCTATCCAATTTTCTAAACGATTTACCCAATCATCTAATCGTGTATAATCGCTTTCATGATTGGCACCTACATATCGTATGAATGCTTCGTTGTTGGTCATTCGCATGTGCATGATATCACGTCTTCCTGCAGTATCAACCAAAGTATTTGCAATGTTGTTTTCTTGTAATAGTTGGTATAATTCGTTCGCTACTTTTTCATCATTGAACCAATCTGTATGGCGAAATTCAACTGTAAGCGGGACATCTTTTGGCCAGAATTCTACAAAATTGACTACTCTGTCAAAATCTTTTGGAGAAAAATTAGAATGCATTTGCAAAAAGATAGTTCCCAATTTATCTTTAAGATGCGAAGCGTTATACAAATACAAGTCTACCAATGCTTCAGTGGCTTGCAAGCGCTTCCAATGACTTATTTCTTGTGTGATTTTTGGAAAAAATTTAAAACCTTCGGGAGTTTTGTCTCGCCATTTTTCAAACTGTTCCGCTGGAAACATTCTGTAAAAGGTTGCATTGAGTTCTATGGCGTTAAACTGTGTGGAATAATATGCTAACTCGTCTTTTGTGCCTCTTGGATAGAATCCTTTTAAATCTTGACGATTCCATTTGGCACAACCAATATAAATTGAAGGTGTTTCTTGGTTTTTATACTGTTGGAATACAACTTCTGTTTCAGGATGATCTTGTGGTAAGGTAAAATCTATCAGTTCTGGATTGGTAACTTTTCCAAATTTCATTAGTGTTGGATTTTGTAAAGGATAAAAATACGGAATTCTGACAGGATTTTTTAGGCGATTGATTTTTTATATTGTTAATAAGATAGTTAACAAGTTGTTTATAACCTGTTGAGAATTAACATCTATTATCTCTATTTTTAAATAAAATTTAGTGTTATGAACGATCGAGAAAATGATTTAGTCAAAGCGCGCCCGCAAATTTCTCCGAAATCTATTTCTGAAAATATGTCAAATGACGAGCGCTTTCAAAATTCCACACTTCGGCCAGTTATCAAACTTCAAAGTCCTTTACTTATTGCTGCTTTTCGAAACTATATTGCTAAACGAAAGAATGTTTTTTACGATTTATCTACAGAGAAACGTTTGCTGTATATCGAAAATGCCATTCAGAAAGATATGAAGTTTCGCAATTCGTTGAAAGGTATGATTATTGGGCAGTTTACACTTGTAGAATACCAAACATATATCCAAAATTCGTCACCTTTGAATAAGCGAATGATGAATATTGTTATTGAACGTTTGAAAGATAATATTCTACTTTTTGAAAAAGATATTGCTTTCACTGCCGTTATCTAAATATTGCGAGGTAATTTTTTGAATTGCTCCTAAATTATAGCACATTTTCAATATCTTTGAAACTTATTTATTAGAAGAAAAGATATGAAGCGTTTCACTATTGCATTTGTGGTCATTGTAAGTACATTTTTTGTTTCCTGTAATTTTTTTGGACGAAAACAAGTTCAGGCTGATGGTTATCGAAATATTTCTTTAAACAATAACAAATTTGCTTTTGAATATTGGTTAGGTTCTCATCCTGAAGCTAATGACAAAGATTCATATCATTTATATATTAAAAACGATTCTGCTCAATTTTTTAAAAATACTTTAAAAGGTTTCTTTACAGATTCTTATGATCCAAAAGTGGTTCAGGCAATAACGGTTTATACCGATACCATTTTTGATAAAATTGATGTTGCGTTAAATTCAAATAGCATTTCAGGTGTACAAGTACATTATATTGAAGATTCACATTTAAAAACAAAGGTGTACAATCACAATAACGATCAGCTGCAACAGATTGATGATTTATATTCTTTTGTAGATTATTTTTCACCGAAAGATGTTCATGATACTTCCAAAATATTCAAGCATGCTAAGAACAGTATTTTTATTCTTGTAAATCCTTAAATGACTGCAAAATACGAAACTGGAAAATCGAACTACGATAAGAATTTAGCAGATTACAAGCTAAAGAATAAGTAAAAACACAAAGCTTATTTATTTGAAAAAATGTGTTTTAGCTAATTTTTACAAACATTTAACTACTTTTTTAGCTGTTTAGTTTTACATGATTTATTTTTCATTACTTATATAACCTAAATTTTTAAATTATGAAAAAAGATCTTTATCCAGTTTAAAATTAAAAAAACAGACTATTTCAAATCTTGACAATCAAATTAAAGGAGGAATCACGATTATTCCTATTACCTATTCTATTTTCTTTGATTGTACAGATGTAGTGCATACATCGGAAGATTATGATGGAAAAAAATGTGATATTGTCACTGTAAGAGATAGTTGTTTCTCTGCTTGTGATGATATTTGCAACGATTTTTAGTCTTCTATTAAAGAAACACCGTTTAAATCGGTAGTTAGCACTTCGCTCATATAATTAAAAAATGGGCGAATTGCTTTAAAACAACCATCTATTTGCGTCATAAAGTCAGTTGAAGTCACTTCTTTATCTGTAAGTTTCTTGGTAAAGATAAACTGCTTTTTCTTTATTAAATCAATAGCAGCATGTTCTTTACTGAATCCTTTAGGAGCTGTTTTTACTTCATCACCTACAAATTCTCCCCAAATATCTTTAAAGGCTTTTTTATTGATAATTTTTCGAATTTCAACATCATCCATTTCAAATTCTTTACGAATTCTAAGTAGATCATCTTTCTTTGGTTCCCAAAAACCTGTCGCGATAAACGATTGATTGTTCGGTGCAATATGCAAATAGTAACCACCACGTAATCTTGGCTTTATACGGTGAAAACTTCCACCAAAGTGAGTTTTATAAGGTGTTTTATCTTTTGAAAAACGAACATCACGATAAATACGAAATACTTTTACTTTGTCAATCTGATCATGCTTGTTTAAATGCTCTCCTAATTGATTGTAAAATTGCTTTACTTCTCGTTCAATCTCCTTAAATTCTTTTTTGTTTTCCGTAAACCATTCCCGGTTATTGTTTTCTTGACGGCTGTTTAAAAGTCAAAGGTTTCTCTAGGAATAGTTTCGTTCATCGTCGATTATTTTTTACTAAAATACAAAATATTCAATGGTGTGAAAAATTGTTTTAGTATGCTGTTGACAGGTGTTTAAAAACAGCATACTATATTAAAAAAAGCTACTTAAAATGAACTATTTAAGCAGCTTTCAATTTATTATAATTATACTTATATAATCGTTTTTCTTGTTCTGAAATGATTCAGTGGATCTTCAGAGTAATCTTTTTTCACTTGAATCAAGTCTTCGTAATTGTCTCCAAAATACGTTTCCGTTGGAATAGAAGTATCTTTGAAACTGATAAATGCACCTCCAGAATTTTTAATCTCATAATCACGGCATACTTGCATCCAATCTAGTGCTCTATTGGTTCTGTTATATACTTCATTGTTTTGCTGCTCTTCTTTTTGAAGCAACTCTGTATTCCACCAAGTTTGATATTGAATGGTATAGGCTTTGTCTTTGTAAGGAAAAGCACTTCTTTTTTTAGCTTCTTCAGGCATATTATCGTAGTATTCTCCAACAATTGCTCCCAAAGTAATATAATTAAACAAACCTAGTGAACGATTGTCTGGTAAGATTAATTCTGAAGTTAAAGAGCTAATCAATTGTTTTAATCCTTCATCACCTAAACCACCTTTATTAGCCAAACGAGATGTTATTTTATGTGGTGCTGGTGCATCTAAATCTAGCGGTAATGGTCTTTTGGTTGTTAAGGATTGAAATATTTCTGTCACCATATCCAGATTACTATTTTTAGCCAGATTCTCTCCTATTTTAAAAACTTTATCGTAGGTTGGTTCATTCTTTTTAATCGTAGCTTCGGCATTATTTTTAGCCTTTGCATCTGTATTTGCCAATCTGATTGTTCTTTTAATAGCACTAGCTGATTCTCTATCCCAAGCACTCATCAATCCATCATCTGCGTAGTTTAAACGTTGTCCACCTTTACCAATTAAACGCAATTCATACGGTTTTGCTGCACCCGTAAAACAATGATTTACAAATGCCTTTAAGCTTTCTTCGGTTCCTTGCCAATATCCATACATGATACAGTTGTGAATAGCTATTTCAGCATCGAATTCATAAGGATTCTCTAAATGTTTTCCTAAACCTTTAAGGTTTGTTCCAATCAATTGATCGTTGGTAAAGTCTTCTCCAGAAAATTGATTGTCTTTATTGATAATTACGTTTTCCCATGCTTGTATGATTGCTTTTGTATAACGATTATGGCTATTAATAACAATTTTAGAAGGATCGCATTCGTCATACGGATTCCATTCCAATTCGTATTTGATCAGTTTTTTTGGCAATGGAAAGACTTTTAGTTGTAATTCAGTGACAATTCCATAACTCATTCCTCCGCCACCTTTTAGTGCCCATAACAAATCTTTTTTATCGCTATTTTCTGCCTGTAATTTTACGATGTCTCCATTTCCAAGTACGACCGTTGCTCCAACCAATCCTTCACAATTCATTCCATGTTTGCGTGTCCATGGTCCCCAACCGCCACCAAAGGTAAATCCGGCAACACCAACAGTTGCACAGGTTCCATGTGGAATCATGACCTCATTTACTGCCAATTGTGGCGTTAGGTCTTTAAAGCGGATTCCTGGACCAATACGAGCATACTTCTTATTATGACTAACATATACATGATTGATTCGTGTCATGTCTGACAAAATAACATCTGTTCCCGTACATTCCGCTTCATGATCGTGTGCACCAGATCTTACTTTGATCGGTAAGTTATTAGCAATCGCATCTTTATACACACGTTGTACATCTTCTGTAGATTCACAATAGATAATTGCAAATGGCTTCTTTTGAAATCTACGATTGAATACTTGACTTGCTTTGTTGTATTCTATTTCGTTGACCAAATTTCCTCCAGGAGTTTGAATTTGATCACATTTTAAATAGCCGCGTAATCCATTAAGAAAGTTAAATACGTTCCGCATGTTTACAATAACTTGGTTTTCGCCAATGACCAATTCTGCGGAAGCGTACAAAGGTTTATTTTTCTTAATCGATAAATCGCCTACAAGATCTTTTGTAGATATTGCTGTAATTTCCGTATTGAATCTATCTAGATTTTTCTTGATGGTGATTGTTGTACTTCCGCTACGATTTTCATATCGAATTTTTTTATTAATTACTAAAAATAGTCCACAAGTCAATACAATAGTAACTTCTTCATCTACAGCAATGGCAGTTGGAATATCAGTTGAATATTTTTCAGAATTTACTAAAGTAAGCGTTTCAAATGAGGTATTTCGGATTTTTACAGTTACGGATAATCCTAGATTATCTGGCAAGAATCGATCTAAAGTATCTTCTATGTAGTTTAAAATTTTGATCAATCCATCAGTTACTCATATGTCCTCTTGTTCTCGTATAAGAGCTACTTCGTTTTCTAATAATGCTTTATTCCAAATGGCAACTTGACTTATAATTCCATGGAAGAAGTTTGGTATTACATTGCCGCCCACAGAGAATATGTCTAATTGACTGTTTGAACTTACGCTTTCTTCACTATTTTCAATAATTAGTTTTAAATCATTGATATAGAGATATAAAAAAGTAGTTGTTTTTACAGCTGTTATATGATACCATTCATTGTCTAGGACCGAAACATTTGTAGCCGTTATTGTACGTGTATTTTCATTATTTGTTACAGTGAATACGATGTGTCCTTTTGAATTTACACGCAACGCAAAAGAAGTCTCATTTGTTTGCTTGGATAAAATTTCGCCAACAGTTGTTGTTTGTATCCAACACTGAAGTGTAAAGTTTGAGTTTTGAAAATGATTTTTGCTTAATTCACTATCAGTCAGGTTATTTTTCCCTGAGAATGTAAAAGAGTGACTCATAAAAGATTTGGGTTAATATGGGTTATTTTTATGGTATGAAATTAGTTTGATTTTGTAAGATAATCTACACGTACTATTACGTGATTTTTTAATGATAGGCACAAAAAAAGACTTATGAAGTTTCATAAGTCTTTTTTCAACAACTCTATAAATAATTTAAAAGCGTTAGTTTTTAATAAGTTTTATTGTTTTTGCTCCTTCTAGTTCTAATACATACATTCCTTTACTAAGCGAAGAAACATCAATAGTATCGTTTTTAAGTATGTTTCCTGCTTGAACTTTTACGCCAGCTATACTGTAAATTGTATACGCCGTATTTTTGGCGACTCCTTTGATTGTAAATATATCTTTTACAGGATTTGGATAACTTACCAATGCTTTATTTTTAGTATTTACTCCCAAACCAGTAGTTTTATTTGCAGATATATTCGCTCCACCAAATTCATGGCAGCCGATGTCATAAACTGTTCCTCTAGGTGTATCAAGAATGTCATTTGAAATGTATGCTGAATAATACGCTGTATCATGTGCTCCATTTACGATAGTATTTGGAGAACTAGCTGTGAGTGTATGAATTTCATTTAAAGAATCATACGCAAGTTCAGGATTGACATGGATTAAGGTATTTTCATCAGGTAATGTCCAATTACTAGTAATAATTGTAGTTAAAACATTAGAAGTGTTCTTATAAAACACATTATTCTTGAATGAATTTGTGCTGAATTCGTTTATCTCATCCAATGGATTAGGATTACCTAAATAATCAGCATCCATCCAGACCAATCTTAGACTTGTTCGATTTTGATCTTTAAAAAATATATTATTTTCTATACTATTCATTTTTGCCATCACGAATATTCCGTCACCATCATCTGGATTAATAGACACATCTTTATTAAATTTTATATTAACATCGCAATTGACAATTGTATTGAATATAAATTCAAGATTTTCAACTCTTGTATAATTCCCATCAAGATCACCTCCATTGATATTTAATATCGGAAAAGTTAAGTCTCGAAAATAGTTATTATAAATTTTATGATCAGTTCCTGAGACTGTAATTCCAGATTTTATACCTGTGTTATCGCCCAAAAATTTATTTTTAAAAACAGTAATATTATTTCCACATCTTAAAAACAAACCTCCATTACAATTTATAAAAATGTTCCCTTCATAAGTGTTTCCCGACGACTTATTGGAAATAACTTCATAATATGCTCCATTTTCATCTTGATAATTATAATCGACAAATTCATTGTTTTTTATTAAAATATTTAATGCGTGTGAACCGTCAGTTCCAGCACCACAATTCCCTAATTTTATCATAGAAGATTCTTTGTTTACTTCTTGAAACTTTTTTCCAAAATAGTTTCCGCTTATTTCTCCATCTATAGTGTTGGGAATGAGGCCTGTCGTGGCATCTACAGTGGGAGAATAATTAATCATATTACTTTCAGAAAACTTTCTTACAAAATTATTGTCGAGTATATCAAGAGATGTTTCATTTATAATTTTAATATAATCTTTTTTTGCGCTATTATTTATAACATTGTCTATATCCATAGTCTCATAAAATGTATTATTCTCGATTTTATTATCCTTTCCTTTATTCAATTGTACATATGCCCAATAACTGTATTTATTGGAAAATGAAGAACCTTTTATCTCTAGATTTTCACTGTCATCTGAAAAAATATATCGTTTTGCGTCTTCCCTATATGGAACTCCATCTTGATCTAAACTTAAACCACTAAATAAAAAAGTATCGTTTTCACGAAATATTGAATTTAGAATTTTAAAATTATTAGATTCAGAAAGTAAGACATAATTTCCTCTACTATATTTATTTTGGAAAATACAGCTATCAATGACATGATTAGTTCCTTTTGTTACTTTTAGAAAACTATAATTATCATCAGGTTTATCTGACTCATATTCCATTAACACACTATTCTTAATAGTGATGGCATCACTCAAGGAGCCTAATTCAATTAATCCTACATTGTTTCCTGCTTCTTCAGTTCTTCTAAATACAAATCCGTCAATGGTTACATTTTTTGAATTATTGAATCGCCAAGAGACATCTCCTTTTAGATACACATTTTTAGGATTTGAAGCTTTTATAACACTTTTGCATGGGCCCGCAATATCAATATCACGATTTAGAATTGCAGTAGCAGATGAGTTATACACTTTAGGACCAATTAGTGTAAAATCTGCTAAAATAACGGTTCTTGATTCAGTGGCAGAATTGGCTTCCATAAGATCTATTTGTGCATTCAAATCTTGAATATTTAGTACTGTTTCTGGCGGTATTTCTGTACAAGTTTGTGCGTATGTCATAGCCTGAAATCCTATGAATACCAAAAGACATAGTTGAATTTTTTTCATAAAAAAGGTTTTAATTAAAGTTACTTCAAAGAAACAAAATATATCTTTGGTTGTACTGCTTTAAAGGTTAAGAAATCTGTCTTTGCAGTTTATATTAAATCCTTGAACATCATTTTATTCAAGATTAAACCAGAAGCTGGCGCAATATAATTGACTTCAAGTGTAGAGTTTGGCAGCAGTGATTTTTTAATAAAATCTAAATCCAATTCGCCTTTCCCTAAAAGAATAAGCGTTCCCATCATCATACGAATTTGATGACGTTTGAATCCTGCGCCTTGTACACGCAGCAGATAACTGTTTACAGGAAAAAAGTTTGCCGTAAAAAGTTTATTTTCAACAATTTCACACAATTCAATTTCGCCTTCTAAAACCGTATGTTCCGTTGGTTTGTAACAGTACGTTTTCAAGTAATGCTTTCCTTCAAAGAGTTTTGCTCCTTTTTTCATGAGCTACACATCTAAATCACCTAAAATATTGGTCATATAAGGCGCTGCAAACGGATGGTACTTTTCGCCATAAGCAAACAGATAAATGTATTCCTTTACTTTCGGGTGTTGTATGATGTTGAATTTTTCATTCGTTTGTGTAATTTCTATAGCCCGAATGTCTTGTGGTAAGTTTTTATTGAAAACAGGAAGAAATGCAGGAATGTCTAAGGTTTCATTATCCAAAAACAATTCAATTGCAATTTCATTAGCAGAAACTTTGGCATCTGTACGCCCTGAAGCTAGCAATTTAAAATTCTTATGTCCAAACACATAAGCCAAAGTACGTTCTGTCATACGCTGTACTGTATTCACGTCTGGTTGTTTTTGCCAGCCATGATAGCGAAATCCTAAGTATTGTAGCGTGATTAGATAGTAATGGCGTTTTCTTTTCAATTTGGTGTTTGGTATTTGGTGTTTGGTAGATTGTTTACTTTATCTGTTGAATAGAATCGTAGATAGTTAGATTTATGAACTTTATAACTTCTTTTTTTCAATTTGTCATCTTTTGATTCATAGCTAAAAGTGAGCTATTTATCCTTTTAAGCAGCATTTAATAGAATAAAACCTAAGGCTATCATGATAATAGGAATACTCCATAATTTCCAGACTTCTGTGCCTTTTGTATTTTCCTTGATAGCTTTATTTTTTATTTGTAACATACGTTTTCCATTATAGTACAATGCATTGAATAAATACAATATGATTCCTGCTAAAACTATATAAAAAACTTGC
Organism: Kordia sp.; assembly: GCF_022447245.1. GTDB lineage: Bacteria > Bacteroidota > Bacteroidia > Flavobacteriales > Flavobacteriaceae > Kordia. The sequence continues at coordinate 23,839 of NZ_JAKVBC010000003.1, forward strand.
TCGTAGATGCTAGAGTATAATAGGAAACTACTTCTTGTTGCTTTAATTAAAACTATAGCTAAAACAAATAGTATACTGAGCTGAAGTGCTGTAATATACGTAGTTGCCTTTGACATCAATTTTCGTTGTTTAGGCTTCTTAACTCTGGATTTGTAACTTAAGATTGTTTTGTAAAATAGTTGATCAAACATGGTATTTAGCTAAAGACATTGCAATGATAGGATTTTTTTATCAATTCGGCAGTTTGTCTTTTTGTTAATTTGTTTGCTGTGCTTTTGTTTATGTATTTATATGAAATTAAACTTATCAAATACAAAAACTATTTTTCACGACTTTTCAATACATTCACAATATCATTTAGCTTATATCCTTTAGCTTGAAGTAGAATTAGATAGTGAAATAGTAAATCTGCACTTTCATTTAAGAATAAATCTTCGTTATCATCTTTGGCTTCAATTACAACTTCCACCGCTTCTTCTCCAACTTTCTGGGCAATTTTATTGATCCCTTTTCGGAAGAGTGACGCCACATAACTTTTTTCATCTTTTTGATTTTCTTTACGATTTTGAATCGTTTCTTCCAATTGAGTTAAAAAACCATATGTCATTGTGTTTTCTTCATTCCAACATGTATCAGTTCCTGTATGACATGTTGGACCGATAGGGTTTACTTGGATCAGTAAGGTGTCTTTATCACAATCGTTTTTGATACTTATTAATTTTAAAAAGTTTCCACTTGTTTCTCCTTTTGTCCATAGCCGTTGTTTTGTTCTGCTAAAAAAGGTAACGTTTCCTGTAGCAATTGTTTGCGCATAGGCTTCTTCATTCATATATCCTAGCATTAAAACATTTTTGGTTTCATTGTCTTGAATGATTACTGGAACCAATTCGTCGTTATTTTTATTGAAGTTGATATTCATTTTTTGTCAATTCGTTTGTTTGTTAATTCGTTTATTTAGTAAATGAAGGCTTTAATTTAAAGTCTAACATTGATGCCGTTGGCTTTTAAATTTTGTTTGAGTTCAGGAATTCCGATTTCTTTGAAATGAAAAACACTAGCGGCCAAAGCTGCATCTGCTTTTCCTTTGATAAAGGTATCCTTAAAATGTTCCATGTTTCCTGCTCCTCCAGAAGCAATGATTGGAATATTAACAATTTCTGAAAGTTTTGTCAAGGCTTCGTTTGCAAAACCATCTTTGGTACCATCATTATCCATAGATGTAAATAGAATTTCTCCTGCACCACGTTGCTCTACTTCTTTAGCCCAATCAAACAATTTGATTTCTGTAGGTACTTTTCCTCCTACTAAATGTAGATTCCATTTACCTTCAATTTGCTTGGCATCAATGGCAACCACAATACATTGATTTCCAAATTTTGAAGCCAATTCATTAATTAACTCTGGACGTTTTACGGCTGCTGAATTGATAGAAACTTTGTCTGCACCAGCTTGCAGCATACGATCTACATCTTCTGTAGAAGAAATTCCGCCACCAACGGTAAAAGGTATATCAACATGTGCCGCAACATCTAAAACTAGCTTTTGCAATGTTTTGCGTCGTTCTTCCGTAGCTGAAATATCCAGAAAGACCAACTCGTCTGCGCCTTCTTCTGCATATATTTTAGCCAATTCTACAGGATCTCCAGCATCACGAAGGTTTACGAAATTTACGCCTTTTACTGTACGTCCGTTTTTGATATCTAAACAAGGAATGATTCTTTTAGTTAGCATTTTTTTAGTTGTTTTAGTCATTGTGAATGAAATGAAGCAATCTGTGACTTTAAGATTATTTCGTTATACTTCCCCGTAATGACATTTCATAGTTTTATAGTAATACTTCTAATTGTTTGAGTGAGATTTTATTCTCATAAATGGCTTTTCCAATAATAACGCCTTCACAGCCTAACTCTTTTAGTTTAGGCAATTCATCAAATGTAGAAATTCCGCCTGAAGCAATTAGTTTCAAACTGTCATCGCACTCGCTTAAAATCTTTTTATACAAATCAAATGATGGTCCTTCTAACATTCCGTCTTTGGCAATGTCTGTACAAATTACATATTGAATGCCTTTTTGCTGGTATTTTTGAATGAATGGAATTAATTCTTCATTACTTTTTTCTTGCCAACCACTAATCGCAATTTTTTCGTCCATAGCATCCGCTCCAAGAATAATACATTCGCTTCCATATCGTTGAATCCAATTTGTAAATATTTCAGGATTTTTTACAGCAATACTTCCGCCAGTAATTTGTTTTGCACCACTTTCAAAAGCAATGTGTAAATCTTCATCAGATTTTAATCCTCCACCAAAATCAATGTTTAAATTCGTTTTCGAAGCTATTTGCTCTAATACTTTGTAATTAACGATGTGTTTCGCTTTCGCGCCATCTAAGTCTACGACATGCAAGTATTGAATTCCAGCATCTTCAAACTGTTTGGCGACTTCCAAAGGGTTTTCGTTATATATTTTTTTTGTATTGTAATCACCTTTGGACAAGCGGACACATTTTCCTTCGATGATATCTATTGCGGGTATGATTCTCATTTTTTGATAATTGGGTTTTGGGTTTTGGGTTTTAAAAAGTATTTTTTAGTAAAAATTCAACAGTTATAATTTCAAAAAGTTTTCTAGTATTTTACTTCCTGCTTTGCTACTTTTTTCTGGATGAAATTGTACACCGTAAAAGTTATTTTTTTGCAATGCAGAAGCATAGTTAATGTCATATTCACTTTCAGCAATCATTTCATCACACTTTTTAGCATAATAACTGTGTACCAAATACATATATTCGTTTTCACGAACGCCTTCAAACAGTGGACTTTTCAAATTTCGAATAGTATTCCATCCTATTTGCGGGACTTCTACTCTTTCAGAAAAACGAACAACATCTGTATCAAAAATCTCTAAACCTTCTGTATTTCCTTCTTCTGAATTATTACACATCAATTGCATTCCTAAACAAATTCCTAAAACAGGTTGTGTCAACGTTGGAATGACTTTGTCAAGCTTGCTTTCTTTGAGTTTTTTCATGGCACTACTCGCCTCTCCTACACCTGGAAATATTACTTTGTCAGCGGTTTTTATTTCTTGAGCATCGTTACTCAATATGGCTTTTACACCTAATCGTTGCAAAGCAAATTTGATACTTTGGATATTTCCTGCACCGTAATTTATGATGATTGTTTTCACTTTTGTTATGGATTAATTTTTATTAGTTTGATGCGTATATCAGAATACTTCTCGAATTAGCAACTGGTAATCTGAGTCAACTTTTACATTCAACATTTATAATTTCCTAGAGCATTCCTTTGGTAGATGGCAATATCATTTTTTCTACATCACGTTTTACAGCAGCTTTGATCGCTTTTGCAAAGGCTTTAAAGATTGCTTCTATTTTGTGGTGTTCGTTGGTTCCTTCTGCTTTGATGTTTAGATTTGCTTTTGCGCCATCTGTAAACGATTTGAAGAAGTGGAAAAACATTTCTGTTGGCATCTTTCCTATCATTTCACGTTTGAAATCCGCTTCCCAAACCAACCAGTTTCTTCCGCCAAAGTCAATAGAAACCTGCGCTAAGCAATCGTCCATCGGTAAACAGAAACCATAACGCTCAATTCCAAGTTTGTTTCCTAAAGCTTCTGAAAATACTTCTCCTAACGCAATCGCTGTATCTTCAATTGTGTGGTGTTCGTCTACTTCCAAATCACCATCTACTTTAATGTCTAAATCGATTTGACCGTGACGCGCAATTTGATCGAGCATGTGATCAAAAAATGCAATGCCTGTATCTATGTTCGATTTTCCAGTTCCGTCAAGATTCAAGTCAATTTGAATTTTAGTTTCGTTGGTATTTCGGGTTAAAGAAGCTTTGCGTTCTTTTGCTTTTAAGTAGGTATAGATTTCGTCCCAATTATTCGATTCCAACCCTATAAAAACATCTAATTCTGAACGTTTTACTGTAATTTCATCCGTTCCTAAAAATGTTTCGTCATTGATATAAATTCCCTTAGCTCCTAAGTTTTTTGCCAATTCAATATCTGTCAAGCGATCGCCAATGACAAATGAATTTGCCAAATCAAAGTTTTCAGAGAAATATTCTGTTAGCAAACCTGTATTTGGCTTTCGTGTTGGTGCATTGTCTTTGGCAAATGTTCTATCAATGACAATATTATCAAACACAATTCCTTCTCCTTTTAAGGTTTGTAGAATGAAATTGTGCACTGGCCAAAACGTATCTTCTGGATATACTTCCGTTCCCAAACCATCTTGATTGGTAATCATGACCAATTCAAAATCTAGCTCGCTAGCAATTTTTCGCAGCGCAGATAAGGCTTTTGGATAGAATTCCAGTTTTTCAAAGCTATCTATTTGTTCGTCTGCTGGTTCTTTGATGATCGTTCCATCACGATCTATGAATAGTACTCGTTTCATTTCTTTATTATTTTGTTATTCCTGAGTATAGCTGGACTGTGCTCGATATGACATGCAGGAATTTATTTTTATGCTATTTCTTGTAATGCGTTTATTAGTTTTTCATTTTCTGTATCTGTCCCTACGGTAAATCGCAAACAATTTTCACACAGTGGCTGTGTTGTACGATTGCGGATTACAATTCCTTTTTTGATTAGTTGATCGTAGCGAAGATCAGCATTATCCACCTTAGCTAAAATAAAATTCGCATCCGATGAGTATACTTTTTCTATGAAATTGATTTTAGCTAAAGCTTTTTCTAATTCTGCTTTGTTTTGTTGAATTTTATCAATTTCTTTCTGAACTATTTCCTGAGCAGAAATACGTTCTAAAGCTTTAAATTGAGTAAGTAAATTAACATTATAAGGTGGTTTTATACGATTTAAAACATCTACGATAGTGAGCGAAGCATAACAGATTCCTAATCTAATACCAGCCATTCCGTAAGCTTTTGAGAGCGTTTGTGTAATGACAAGATTCGGAAATTCTTCAAGCCTATTCAACCAACTTTTTTGGCTTGAGAAGTCTGTATATGCTTCGTCGATCACTATAATTCCTTTAAATTCTTTGAGTAACTTTTCTACAGCTTCGTTACTAAAACTGTTTCCTGTTGGATTATTGGGAGAGCAGAGAAATAGTATTTTACTATTTTCATCCGCTGCATTCAAAATTTCATCTACATTGGGTTCAAATGCTTCTGTCAATAAAACTTCTTTTACGGCGACATCATTTACACCTGCTAATACGTTGTACATACCGTATGTTGGTGGTAATGTAATGATGTTATCTTCTTTAGGTTCACAAAATGCTCTGAAAATCAAATCGAGGATTTCATCGCTTCCATTTCCTAAAACCATGCTTGCAGGATTGCAGTTTTTTATTGCTGCTAAAGCTGTTTTTACATCTTTTTGTTTTGGATCTGGATAACGATTGACACCATTTTCATACGGGTTTTCGTTGGCATCCAAAAATACCATCTCACTTCCAGAAGCTTTATATTCGTCTCTTGCAGAAGAATATGGTTTGAGTGTTTTTATGTTTTCTCTGATGAGATTTTCTATGTTCATCTTTTTGGGTCTTTGGTATCGGGTTTTAGGTTTTGGGTTATTTTAAACTTTCTAATCGTAATGTAACAGCGTTTTTGTGAGCTTGTAAACCTTCTGCTCCTGCCATTTGTTCGATAGCATTACCAATGTTTTGAATTCCATCTGCTGTTATTTTTTGAAACGTCATGCTTTTTTGAAAGCTTGCTAGATTCACTCCAGAATAGGCTTTTGCATATCCGTTTGTTGGCAAGGTATGATTGGTTCCAGAGGCATAATCTCCAGCACTTTCTGGCGTATAGTTTCCTACAAATACAGAACCTGCATTTTGAATTCCGTTGGTATAGAATTCTTCATCTTGTACACAAATGATAAAGTGTTCAGGACCGTATTCGTTGATTAAATCCAGTGCAATTTGATCAGTTGAAACATAGATTAATTTGGAATTATCAATTGCTTTTGTTGCAATTTCTTTACGAGGTAATACGTCTAGTTGTTTTTGAATAGCTTTTTCCACATCTGTTAGAAAATTCTTTGAAGTTGTTACAAGAATCACTTGGCTATCTGTTCCGTGTTCTGCCTGACTTAGTAAATCAGAAGCAACAAAGTCTGCATTTGCAGATTCGTCTGCTACAACTAACAATTCACTTGGTCCAGCAGGCATGTCAATTGCTACTCCGTATTTGGTTGCTAATTGTTTTGCTACTGTTACAAATTGATTTCCTGGTCCAAAGATTTTGTATACTTTCGAAATAGTGTCTGTTCCAAAAGTCATTCCTGCAATGGCTTGAATTCCTCCTACTTTGTATATTGTGGTAATTCCACATAACTGCGCTGTGTACAATATGGCAGGATTTACCTTGCCTTCTTTGTTTGGTGGTGTACATAGAATGATTTCCTGACAACCTGCAATTGTAGCAGGAACAGCCAACATTAAAATGGTAGAGAATAATGGTGCAGTTCCACCAGGAATGTACAATCCCACTTTTTGAATGGCTCTTTTTTCTTGCCAGCAGCGTACGCCACGTGTCGTTTCTACCTCAATTACAGCAGTTTCTTGTGCTCTGTGAAATGAAGTAATATTTGCTTTCGCGATAGCGATAGCCGCTTTTAAATCTTCTGAAACATTATTGGTAGCAGCTTCTATTTCAGCTTGACTGACAACCAAATCATCCAATTTTACATTGTCAAAGAACGATGTATATTTTTTGATGGCTTTGTCGCCATTTTTTTGGACTTCGGAGAATATTTGAGAAACCGTAGCTTCAATGTGATCTACAGTTTGGGTTGGACGCTCTAAGATTTCTGTCCAAGTATTTTTTTGTGGGTTAAATATTTTGTTCATTATAGGACCATTTTTTCGATTGGACATACTAAAATTCCTTCTGCGCCATTGGCTTTGAGTTCGTCTATGACTTCCCAAAAATCTTCTTTTTTGACAACTGAGTGTAGTGAACTCCAGCCTTCTTCGGCTAGTGGAAGTATTGTGGGACTTTTTAAGACTGGTAATATTTTGCTAATCGCTTCTATTTTATCGTTTGGTGCGTTGAGAAGGATGTATTTTGAAGTGCGTGCTGTGAGTACTGACTGAATTCGGAATCGAAGTTTTTGAAGTAATTGTTTGCATTCTTCGTCTATTTTAGGTGAAACTGCTAACACGGCTTCACTTTTTAACATAACTTCAACTTCTTTGAGATTATTTTTGAAGAGTGTACTTCCGCTAGAAACGATATCACAAATAGCATCGGCAAGTCCTATGTTTGGGGCAATTTCTACAGAGCCATTGATAATGTGTAATTCTGCATTGACACCTTTTTCATTAAGATACGCTTTTACAGTTTCCGGATATGAAGTCGCAATACGTTTGCCTTCGAAGTCTTTTATAGAATTGTATGTTTCTCCTTTTGGAATGGCGAGTGAGACTTTACATTTGGAAAAACCTAGCTTTTCCGCGATGGTAATATTTTGTCCTTTTTCTACGAGCACATTTTCTCCGATGATCGCAATATCTACAACGCCATCACGCAAATATTGTGGAATATCTCCATTTCTGAGATAGAAGACTTCTAAAGGAAAGTTACGAGCTGCTGCTTTAAGTTGATCCTTACCGTTGTCTATAGAAATTCCGCAATCTTTTAAGATTTTGAGTGAATCTTCGTTGAGTCGTCCCGATTTTTGAATGGCAATTTTTAGCTTTTTCATTTTTACATTTTAAGTTTAAGCACAAAAATTGGGTACAAAAAAACCCGTTTGATGTGCTCAAACGGGTTTTTAATATATTTTTAATTACTTCAATACATTATCAGCTCGCTTGAGGGCAAGTATGAGAATGATGATGATGTAATTGTGTATAAGACATGTTTATTTATCCTTTGATGCAAAAGTAATTAATATTTTTGATTGCCTCCAAATCTTTTTTTAAATTATTTTTTTGCATTTTATCAAAAAAATGCAATCAAATTAGATTTTTTTGATGGTTATAATTGTGATATAAAAAATGAATTCCTAATTTTAGATATTAATAGTCAGCCCACCTATGAAACATTTTTTGATTGCCTTTGTACTTTTTTGTACATGGCTTTATTTCGGTATTCGTTATTACGAATGCAACGTAAAGAATCTGTGCGCAGAAACCAAAGTATCCGTAGTAGTCGATACTATTAAGGTTATCAAAGAAGTTCCTGCAAAAAAAGCACTTACTTTTTTACCATTTACTATTGTTAAAAATGATGCAAAAGTTTCATTAATCGATTCTGTTTCAAATCCGTTACAATCATTTTTTGATTATTTAAACGCCAATCAACAAGAAGAATTAGTCATTACCTCTTTCTTTAGTAAAGCTGAAGATGGAGCTATAGCACTTTCTAGAAATGAAGTTGTTAAGAAGAAATTAGCAGATTTCGGAATTAATACAGAACGTGTAGTGATGCAGACAAAGCAAGAGGATATTACTTTTACAGATAACAATCAATTCAACAAAGGATTTGCATACGAGTACCAAAAGATGACAGAAGAGCGTGTAAAAGTAATTGATAAAGGAATTTCTTCTAAGATTTTATACGCTGGTTTTGGCTCCAAAACATTTAAGCCTGATAATACGCTCAATGCTTATACTATGGAACTGAAGAACTATTTATTCAAACATCCTACAAAAAAAGTAGAAATTATTGGTCACACCGACAGTAATGGTGATGCAGAAGCAAATATGTGGTTTGGAAAAGAACGCGCTAAAAGTGTGATGCAATATTTTGTATCGCAAGGAATTAACGCCGATAAATTGACCATTTCATCTAAAGGAGAAACGGAGCCAATAGCGCCAAACAACACTTTAGAAGGACAACGACTAAACAGACGTATTGAAATAAACATTTCAGACGATTGATAATAAATAAACTTATAAAACCAAACTATAACTAACCCACACAACTAATTGATTTTATGCCACTCTTACTTTTAGAAAGCCTTACTCCTGTTTCTGGTTGGGAATATTTTATAGTATTTCTGATTGGATTTGGTTGTTTTTTAATTGGCTGGATTTTTGGAAAACGCAGCTGCAAACGAAAATATGAAAAATTGCTTGCTGCTGAAAAGTCAAAGAAAAAAGACGAATTTATTAATACAAACTACACGCCTTCCAGAGGTGTACGCGCTGTAAAAACACGTGAACGTTCAGGAAGAGCGGTAGATTCCAAAGATTCTGACACCACCGAAACTGAAACAGAAGCAGAAACTGTAGATACCGAAAATTCTCCTTTAAACTTTGATAGTTTTGGTGTTGCGGATGCTTCAGAAAAAGATGATTTGAAACGTATTAAAGGAGTTGGTCCTTATATTGAACAGAAGCTAAACACGATCGGAATATACACCTTTGATCAGATTAGCAAGTTTACTGCAGAAGATATGCAAACTGTTACGGAATTGATTTCATTTTTCCCAGGACGTATTGAACGTGACGATTGGAAAGGTCAGGCTGCCATTTTAAAGAAAAGTACCACCACTGATTTTAGTAAACGATTGGGCTCAGAAAAATAGATTTCGATTCTATTCAAAAAGAAAATTATGTTTTTAGACTTGCTAAGATTAAAAACTAAAAATAATAGGTTGGCTAAATGAGTGATAGCTTTCCTCCCTACCTAAAATTACTCAGAATAAAAAAAGGGAAACTTTAAGCCAGTTTCCCTTTTTCTTTATTATATGTTTCGAATTATTGATTTCCTAAAATTAGCGGCAAACCACTTTCTCCTGAACCAACTACAATTACTTTACTATTTTGTGACTCAGATAGTTTTAACGTAGCATCAATCCCTTTTTCTTGTAAAATTTTGTCTGTTAACGACGCACTTAAGATTTTGTTAGCAGCCGCTTTACCTTCTGCTTCTACTCGTTGTCTTTCCGCTTCTTTTTCAGCAGTTTGTAATAAATACTTATACTTTTCTAATTCTTGCTCTTTGGTTTTCTTATCTTCAATTGCAGCTGTAATTTTTGCTGGTAATTCAATTTTTTCAACTAATACTTTAATTAAATCAACATACACCAGTGATAAATCTTTCTTCGTTTGTTCTTCAATTTCTTTTTGAATTGAATTCTTTTTAGAGGAATATAATTCTTCTGCAGTATATTGTCCAATAATACTACGTGCTACAGAACTCACTGCTGGTTTTACCTTTGTAGTATAGTAGTCTAAACCAACCGTTTTATGCAATTTTCCTAAGTTAGGTTTGTTCGGTTTGAACTGAATTGTTAAATCTACTTCAATAGGTAATCCATCTACAGATAATAATTCGTCTAACTTTTCTTTAACCGACTGATCTCTTAAATCATATTTAGTCATAGTATTCCAAGGTGCTACTACATGAAAGCCTTCATCATAAAAGTTTTCAACATCCACACCACCAGAAAATTGTCTATACAAAACGCCTCCTTCTCCTGAGTTTATGGTTACTGCCGATTTTGCAATTAATACAATTACTACGATTACAATGATTAGTATTGGTATTCCAATTTTAGGTAATTTATCCATTTTTTTTGTTTTTGATTATTTTTTAGTAATTATTTTTCTGTTTGTTAATTCTACAATCAATACATAAAGGTTATAGATTGATTTTACTTTGTTAAAAATTATTAATATGTGTATTTGAATTATGGTTTGTTACAAGCATTTCTAAATATTTTTGAAACACACAATTAAATTAAACCGTAATATTTCCTTAAAAACCATTCTAATGCAAGGAATACTGCGATGAAGGCAAGTAGATATTTCCAGTCTATCAAAGATACGACCTTTTCATTACTTTTTTCAATTGTTTTGAAACGTTGGTCGTTTACAAGCTCTGATATAATGTTTTGTGAATTGTCATTAATGTGAAATGCTTTTCCGCTTGTTGTAGTTGCGATGGACTGTAAACGTTGTTTGTCGGCATTTAAGAATTGTTTTTCTATATCGAATTCTAAGATTTTGAAACTTCCCGATTTGCTAATGTTTTTACCTTCCGCTCTTACAGTGAAGTCATATGATGCAGGTGGTAGATTGTTTAAATCAACTGTATAGAAACCTTCGCTAGATAATAGCGGATACGTTGTAGTTTCTTCTGTGTCTTTATTTTTGATGATTGCTGTTAGATTCGCGTTAGCATCAAACTCATATGAAGGGTTGAAATATTGTGCTGTGAGTTGAATTTCACGATTTCCATAATAGAACGATTCATAGCCTACCGTTAAGCGTTCTCGTTTTTTGTTAGAAGCTAAATACTGCGCCAATTTACCAAGAAACGTATCAAATTCTATAAAGTTTTCCTGTGCCAAGAAACTGTTTGCACGCCATTTCCAAATATTTTCTCCAGCGAGTATCGCAGCTCGTTTGTTGTCATCTGTATACGTTGCAAGCAAGGCTGAATTTGTAGAAACACCTGAAATTACTTGTGTTAGAATGATTTCATGAGCAACATTAAACTCTATTTCTCCAAAAGCGTTTTCTAATGGTGGATAGTCTGAAAAGTCAATGTTTTCAATTAAAAAGTTGGTGTAATTTGCATTTAACTGTCCTTGAACTTCTTCTGTTTCTTGTAAATCATCTTTACGAAAACTTGTTTGTATGTCATTTAAAAAGTTCCAATCTGTTTGTGTTCCTGTGACTGTGAGTGTATTTTTTTCTAAACGCTTTATATTTTGATATACTTCTTGAAATTTACGATTGGGCTGGTATAAAATAACCAATTGATATTCATTGAGCACACTGTTTGCTTCATTTGGTTTTAAGATATCAACACCACGCAATTCATTACTTTCCAAGTCTTTCTTAAGAGCACCTAAATCAGGGTGAACTATATCAGAAATTAAAGCAATTTTCACTTTTTGATCAATGACTTCTACTGCAAAATAACGCGAATTGTTTTGCTTATTTTTTTCAGTATCTAAAGGTGTTAAAGTAGCTCGTAATGTTTGTACACCAATATTTGTGGCAGAAACATTCAAATTTACTACTTTAGAATTGTCTGTTGGAGAGAATGTTAATGCTTGACTCGCCAAAGGTTTTCCGTTGGTTGTGAGTACTAAGTTTGTTTGAATCGTTTCGTTTCCTGTATAAGTTGCAATGACTTCTACTGGAAATTTATTTTTTAAATACGCGTATTTATTGGCGTTTAGCTGATCAATTTTCAAATCGACGTATTTCGTAGTATCGCCAGCAATAAGGGGGAAAATTGGTTGTTTTATCTTTGAAGACAGAAACTGATAATCATTTCCATAAGTTTGGTTTCCATCAGTAATTAGAACTGTAGGCGCAATTGCATCTTTGTAAAGTTTATTGATATCTTTTAGCGCTTTGCTTATATTTGTTTGAGATCCATTGAAATTAACAGTGTCGTTTTCTTGAAGTTCTTTTGAAAAGATATATGTGTCAATTTCAAATTTATCTTGTAGTTCTTTTGAGTTTTTTAATTCACCTAGGACATTCGTTACTTTTTCATCATACCCTAATTCGGCTAAAGAAGAAGAATTATCAACAGCAATCGTCAGTACTGGTTTTTCTGTGAAATAGCTTTTTTGTTTAAATTTTGGATTGATTAGTAAGAGTAATAAAGCAAATACACTTAAAAATCTCAAAAACGAAAAAAGCACTAATTTTTTAGTACGTTTTTTCGTCTTGTAATAATAATGAAATATCGCAACAAGTGCTGATATTATAGCTGCTATACAAATGTATACGATTGTTGTCGTTTGCAATAGTTATTTTGTTTTTATAATTTCAAAAGAATTCAAGAAACGTTGAATACTAGCATTTTCATCTTTATTGGTTAGGCAAATTACTTGCGTAATAAACATTGAATTTTCAACTAAATATGCGTTTATGTATATGAAACCTCCTTGCATTTGAATTTTTATACTTCTTCCTGGATAGCCGTTGAATTTAACTTTATTGTCGAATATCAATGTACCATTTACATTTGATACTGCTCCATTCACCGCTCCTGTCAAGATTTTATTATTATATTCTGCATCTGCATTTTTAAATTGATCTTCTGGATAATCAGATCGTATCACAGAATATATAGCGTTATCATCTCCAGAATCTGGTGAATACATTACCATGTGCATATCCAATTCACCAACAGCTGTTGGAACTTTTTGCATACTTCTTTTAGGAGTTTCCGGATAATAGGCAATAAACGCTAAGTCTTCTGCTTTGTACTTCTTCCATTTTTGTGCATGTACTGCATTAATAGACAGAAAGAAAACTGCCATTACTAAAAATGCTTTTTTCATATTGTGATTATTATGGTTACGTTAACATTCCACCGTCAACGTTGAGCACTTGCCCAGTAATATACGCTGACATATCGCTTGCAAGAAAAACACATGTATTAGCTACATCTTCAGGTGTTCCTCCTCTTTTTAAAGGAATTGCCTCTCTCCATCCTTTCACAACATCTTCTGGCAATTTCCCTGTCATTTCTGTTTCTATGAAACCTGGAGCGATGACATTGCTACGGATATTTCTAGAACCTAATTCTAAAGCTACAGATTTAGAGAATCCTATGATTCCGGCTTTAGAAGCTGCATAATTTGTTTGTCCAGCATTTCCTTTTACACCCACAACAGAACTCATATTAATGATGGAACCTTTACGCTGTTTTAACATTGTACGTTGTACAGCTTTGGTCATATTGAAGACTGATTTTAAGTTTACTTCAATAACTTTATCAAAATCTTCTTCAGAAATACGCATTAATAGATTGTCTTTTGTAATTCCTGCATTATTGATTAGCACATCAATCGAGCCAAACTCTTTTAATACTTCGGCAGCCAAGTCTTGTGCTTGTTGAAAATCTGCTGCATTACTTTGATATCCTTTGGCTTTGATGCCTAATCCGTTTAATTCTTTTTCTAATTCGTTGGCAGCTTCTACAGATGAACTGTATGTGAATGCAACATTTGCTCCATGTGCTGCGAATACTTGCGCTATTCCTTTTCCTATTCCTCTACTCGCGCCTGTGATGATGGCTGTTTTGCCTTCTAGTAATTTCATACGTGTTAATGGTTGGGTTTATTTAGTCAAATATAGTTAGAATAGTTAGGTTTGCAATAGTTAGTTTTAGGATTATTCAGAAAATAACCATTAAGGATTCTATTCTAATATATTCCTAGGTAATAATTTATAAATTTATCAAAAAAAGGAACAAGTTTTATTAATTTTATGAAAATTATATGATTCAAAGTGTAACATTTTTTGTGAATTATCGTCATATGGGAATATCATACAAAAAACACAATCATGAGAAAACTAATGCTTTTTTCTTTGGTAATGCTTTTTATAGCATGTAAAGAAGAACCAAAACAAAAAAACGAACTTGCAGAAATGAAACCTGCTCCGAAAATTTCAGTTGAAGATTTTTTTAAAAACTCAGAAAAGACATCTTTTCGTTTGTCTCCAAATGGTGAATATTTATCATATTTAGCTCCTTATAAGGATAGAATGAATATTCATGTGCAAAAAATCGGCAGTGAAGAAGTTACCAGAGTTACTGGCGTAGAAGACCGTGATCTTTCAGGATATTTCTGGGCAAGTGATGATCGTCTTGTATACACAAGAGATAAAGGAGGAAATGAAAACTTCCATCTTTTTGCTGTAAACAAAGACGGAAGTAACGAAAAAGATTTAACACCTTTTGACGGTGTACGTTCACAAATTATTGATGCGCTGGAAGATAATCAAGAAGAGATGATTATTGGATTGAACAAGAGAATTCCACAAGTGTATGACCCATATCGCTTGAATATTAATACAGGTGAGATGAAAATTCTTTATGAAAACCCAGGGAATATAACTGGATGGGGAACAGATCACGATGGTAAATTACGTTTAGCATATATGACGAATGGTGTTGACAATACTATTTTGTACAGACCAACAGAAAACGATGATTTCAAAGAAGTAATTACTACTAATTTTAAGCAAACTTTAGCACCTCAGTATTTTGATTTTGACAATGGTGATATTGTATACGCTTCTTCAAACTTAGGAAGAGATAAAACGGCTATTGTAAAGTACGATTTAAAAGAAAATAAAGAAGTTGAAGAAATTTTTGTAGATACAGAAGTTGACGTAGATGGAATGTCGTATTCATCAAAAAGAAAAGTACCTACTTATATTAGTTATACTAGAGCAAAACTAAATAGAAAGTTTTTAGACAAAGACACTGAGAATCTTTTTAAAATGCTAGAGGAAAAATTGGGTGCAGATAACGAATATTACATTACTTCAAGTAATAAAGACGAAGACAAGTTACTAATTTATACTGGAAATGATAAAACGAGAGGTGCCTATTATTTTTATGATGTTCAAAAAGATAACTTAAAGCACCTAGCAGATTTAAGTCCTTGGATCAATTCTGATCATATGGCAAATATGAAACCGATCTCCTACACTTCTAGAGATGGAATAACTATCAATGGTTATTTAACATTGCCAATTGGTGTGAAAGCTGAAAACTTACCTGTTGTGGTAAATCCACACGGAGGTCCATGGGCTCGTGACAGTTGGGGATTCAACCCTGAAGTACAGCTTTTGGCAAATAGAGGTTTTGCTGTATTACAAATGAATTTTCGAGGTTCTACAGGATATGGAAAGAAATTCATGGAAAGTTCTTTCAAGAAATGGGGACAGGAAATGCAAAATGATATTACAGATGGTGTACAATGGTTGATTCAAAAAGGGATTGCTAACAAAGATCGTATTGCAATTTACGGTGCAAGTTACGGTGGTTACGCTACTTTAGCTGGAATTACAAATACACCTGATTTATATGCAGCTGCTGTTGACTATGTTGGTGTTTCTAACTTATTCACGTTTATGGAAACAATTCCTCCATATTGGGAACCATACAAGAAAATGTTATATGAAATGGTTGGAGATCCTAATACAAAAGATAGTATTATGATGAAGGCTAACAGTCCTGTTTTCCATGTTGATAAGATTAAAGCTGCTTTGTTTGTAGCTCAAGGAGCTAACGACCCACGTGTGGTACAAGCTGAATCTGATCAAATGGTAGAAGCTTTACGTAAAAATGGAGTGACTGTGGAATACATGTTAAAAGAAAATGAAGGGCACGGATTTAGAAATCAAGAAAATCGATTTGACTTTTACAATTCTATGATCACGTTCTTAAATGAAAATATGAGAACGAAAGTAAAAGGATAATCATTATTGTTAGTTTACAACTATACAAAAAGCGCTTCCAAATGGAGGCGCTTTTTTATTGACTCAGTTTATGTGAAGTTCAAAATATTATTGCTTGATTTTCTTTACTTTCTCATAATTGAACAAATAATCAACATCCATTTCTTGCAATTTTCCAAGTTTAGATAATGCTTCCATATCAATGTCTTTTTTGTTTCCAATAACCACCACACTATATTTTTGCCCTTTAATGTTTTGATCAAAGAAAGCTTTTAAGTCTGCTAAAGTCATTTGTTCAATAGCTTTGTATACTTCCTCTCTATGATCGTTATCGATTCCTAGTTTTTGCAGACGCTCATACGTCCAGAAAACGTTTGATTTTGTAATACGTTGTGCTGCAATTTTTTTCAATGTAGCTTCTTTTGCTGCTTGAAATTGCGCTTCTGATTCTGGCATATCATTCATTAAGCCCATCATAGCATCGACAGCTTGTGGCATTTTATTTGCCTGCGTTCCTATATATGCTGTTACATAGTTAGGATCTCCTTTTTCTCTAGCTTGACTGTAAAAAGAATATGCCGAATATGCTAGTGATTTTGATTCACGAATTTCTTGAAATACAATAGATGATAAACCAGCACCAAAATAAGTGTTAAATAATCGTGATGCTGCCATGTTTTCAGGACTGAATGGATTTCCTTTTGCTAAGAACATCATTTCAGCTTGTACCATATCGTAATCAACAAAATATACGTTTCCTCCAGTTTCTTGCTCTACATATTCTGTTGCTTCTGGATATGATTTTAGCTCATCAGAAACGTTGTGGTATTGATTTAAAGCTGCAATTGCTGGCCCTACATCTTTACCATAGTAGAAAATACGTTGTTTGTAATTCTTTAAGTTTTTGACGATATCTACCAATTCTTGAGGATTCATGTCTAACAATTCACTTCTACTGTAAATATTACGTAAACGTGAGTTTTCACCATATTTTGCATAATTCATCAATCCGCGTTGTAAGATGGTTCCTTTACGAACTTTATTGTCTTGTCTTGTTTTTAAGATTTGATCAACATATTTTTCATACGCATCCTGATTTGGCACAGCATTACTCCATAAATGTTCTAACAATTCTAGTCCTTTAGGTAGATTTTCTTTTAATCCATCTAAACCAAAATACGATTTGTCAGCTCCTGTGCTTACATAGTAATTAATGCCAAGTTTGTAGAATTCTTTCTTTAGTTCTTCAGCAGAATACTTATTAGTTCCTAAATATTCCATGTATCCAATTCCTAAACCAAGTTTTTTGTCATTATCAGCTCCCATGTCAAAAATGATGTTTAAATCAAAAAGATCATTTTGCTCATTTTCAATATAGGAAACCTTAATTCCGTTTGTGAGTTGTGTTTCTTTGATTGCAGATTTAAAGTCAACATATTTCGGTTGTAGTGGCATTGCTTCCTTGGCTTTAAACTCCTTTATAAACTTAGAGCTTTTACCACGATTTAAATTCACAGGTGTAATTCCTGGGTTTTCTACTTTTACAATCGAATTATCTTCTCCTTTACGTTTGTAAGCTACTACGTAATTGTCTTTGTAAAATTTATTTGCAAAATCAACAAGTTCTTGTTTTGTAATTTTTCTAAGTTCCTCTAAAAACTGTACTCTTTTAGCCCAATCTTCTTGATGAATAAAGGCATCAACATAAGCGTTTGCTACAGCAGTACTGCTTTCATATCCTTGGGTTTGCCCTAATTTTAAATCATTTATAACTGCATCAATCATCCATTCATCAAACTCGCCTTTTTTCAATTTTTCAATTTGAGCTAGTAATAAGTCTTTTACTTCGTCTAAACTTTGCCCTGCTTTTGGATATCCTGTAAATGAATGGTATCCATAATCAATAAGGAATGTTGTAGAGCAACCTGCATATTGTACTGCTTGTTTTTGATTTAAGTTTAAATCGATTAAACCAGCATTCCCATTCGCCAAAATCATATCGGCTAATGTCACTAGTTTTTCATCTTCGGAATTGATTCCTCCAGAACGATACGAAATTGAAATATTTTCAGCAGTTGGTCCAAAAACTTCTTTAGAAACAGGAGTTGTTATTGGATCTTCCTTAGGTAAAGTTGGATGTGTTACTTCCTTCTTTTCTAATTTACCAAACGTATTAGCTACTTTTTGAATAGTTTCTTCAAAGTTAATATCTCCTACTAAAATTACCGCCATATTGTTAGGTACATAATATTTATCAAAGTAATTATGAATAGCAACCATTGAAGGGTTTTTTAAGTGTTCTCCTGTACCAATAGTTGTTTGTTGTCCATAAGGATGCTTCGGAAATAAACCTTCTAATTTTGCAAAATACGCTTTCCATCCATCATTATCTTGTCCTCTATTAAACTCTTCAAATACCGCTTCTAACTCTGTGTGAAATAAACGCAGTACTAATTGACTAAAACGCTCACTTTCTAAATCTAGCCACTTATCTAATTCGTTAGAAGGAATTTTATTTGTGTATACTGTACGTTCAAAAGAAGTATACGCATTTGTTCCAGTTGCTCCTAATGACGTTGTCATTTTATCATATTCATTTGCGATGCTATAGTTAGAAGCAAGCAAGGAAACACTATCAATTTTTCTGTAAAGCGCTTTTTTCTTTTCAGGATCACTTTCAGCTCTGTGTTGCTCGTATAAGTCTGAAATTTTAGCCAATTCTACTTTTTCCTTTTCCCAGTCTAGCGTTCCGATTTCATCAGTTCCCTTAAACACCATGTGCTCTAAGTAGTGTGCTAATCCTGTAGATTCTTTTGGATCGTAATTAGAACCTGCGCGAACCGCAATATAAGTTTGTATTTTAGGTTCTTCCGTGTTTTTACTCAAATATACTTTTAGTCCATTATCTAAAGTATACAATCGTAATCCTGTTGGATCGTTTGATACAGTTTCATACGAGAAACCGTTCGCATCTTTTTTCTGAACAGCTTCAACAGCATCGTTCGTTTTTTTTCAGCTAAAAATTGTAAGTGTGCATGCAATTAATAGCAGAAGATTGATTTTTTTCATTCTTTTTCAATTAATTAGTAACATAGAAACGTTAAATAGTATTTTATCATGTAACGTACGACAATATATTACTTTTTCGAGTATAATTGCCTATATCTACATCATGGATCATATATTTTTTATATTGGTATTTAATCAAAATAAACTTTAACAATGTTTCACTACTTTTTTTAGAGAGATATCAGTGTTCAAAACTAAAAAAGTGGACCGAAGTCCACTTTTCCACTTTTTTTCATGATTGCTATGTGATTAGCAAATACTTACTGGCTGACATGAGATACTTGGAGGTTAATCAAGTAGCTACTTTGATTGCAACCAATTTGCAAGTTTGTCAAATTTCTTTTTTCATGGTTAACAAACTTTATACTTTAAAAGTACATATCAAAATAATAAATTAAAAGAAATCATACTCTAAATTCATAAATTGCAAGATGTATAAATACACCTCAAAAATCTTATAATCAGTAATTTACATTCAAAAAGCATCTTATTTTCAATTTACAATAGTACCTTAATATTATTTTCTAAAAAGAGCACTTTTTTATCTTTTCCAAGTAATAAATGTTATGTGATTAGGTATTCATTTTTGAGAATAACACACTTCCCCATTTTAAATAATTTAGGTATGAACTAGGCTTTCTAGCTATGATTTCCCAACATTTATGAGATGCCTTTAAGCATGTTCAATTATTAAAACTCATTATTATGTTAGAAAATTTAAAGAGTATCAAATCAAAAATTTAGAAGTGATTACAGGAGGTGAACATCTTGCTCAGGATCCAAAATGTTATGATATGGATTAGAAATATTTATCAACCTTTTAAAAATAAAAACTATGTTAGAAAATTTGGAAAAGTATCAAATAGAGCATCAAGAAAGTATTATTGGAGAACATATTAATCCTGATAATCTAGCATGTATTATAGACATCGTAAATTAATTCTAAAGAAAAAGCGCATTACCATTTGATAATGCGCTTTTATATATTTTTAACAGGTTAGTTTATCCTAACACTTCTGCTACTTTTTTACCAATCTCAGCTGGTGAATCCACTACATGAATTCCACACTCGCGCATGATTCTTTTCTTTGCTTCTGCAGTATCATCTGCTCCACCTACGATTGCTCCAGCATGTCCCATGGTTCTACCTTTTGGTGCAGTTTCTCCAGCAATAAAACCAACTACAGGTTTGTTACTTCCGCTTTCTTTGTACCACTTAGCAGCATCAGCTTCTAATTGTCCACCAATTTCCCCAATCATTACTACACATGCAGTTTCATCATCATTGATTAATAACTCAACAGCTTCTTTTGTTGTAGTTCCGATGATTGGATCTCCCCCAATTCCTATAGCCGTTGTAATTCCTAATCCTTGTTTTACTACTTGATCGGCAGCTTCATAAGTTAAGGTTCCTGATTTAGAAACGATTCCTACTTTACCTTCTTTAAAAACAAATCCTGGCATGATACCGACTTTAGCTTCTCCTGGCGTAATTACACCTGGACAGTTAGGACCTACTAAACGACAGTCTTTATTTTCAATATATGCAGCAACTTTTGTCATATCTGCTACAGGAATTCCTTCTGTAATAGTGATGATTACCTTTATTCCTGCATCGACAGCTTCCATAATTGCATCGGCAGCAAATGCTGGCGGCACAAAGATGATTGTAGTATCGGCAGCTACTTTTTCAACAGCTTCAGCAACTGTATTAAAAACTGGTTTGTCTAAGTGTGTTTGTCCACCTTTTCCTGGAGTTACACCACCAACTACGTTAGTTCCGTACTCAATCATTTGACCTGCATGAAATGTTCCTTCACTTCCTGTAAATCCTTGAACAATTATTTTTGAATCTTTGTTTACTAAAACGCTCATTTGATATTTGTTTTTTGGCTGAACAAAAATAGTTTTTTCTAAAGTATTTGTAAAGTATTTTTTGAGATTTATCTTGAAATATTTTACATACTTTTTAAAGCTATTATTCTTCTAAATTTTCTATTCGTTTTATCAATTCTGGAATTTGACGAATTGATGCAATTTCTTTGTATTTTTTTCTAAAATCATCCGCAGGTGTTCCAAAGTAACTTTTTCCTGCGTCTAGACTTTTACTTACGCCTGATTGTGCTGAAATAACTGACTTTGCTCCTATAGTGATTCCACTTGTAATTCCTACTTGTCCCCAAATAGTAACTTCGTCTTCAATAACTACACAACCAGCAATTCCTGTTTGTGATGCGATCAAACATTTCTTTCCAATCACAGTATCATGCCCAACATGTACTTGATTATCAATTTTGGTTCCTTTTTTAATGGTTGTATCTCCTGTAACACCTTTATCAATTGTGCATAAAGATCCTAAATCAACATTGTCTTCTAATACAACACGTCCACCAGATTTTAGTTTATCAAATCCTTCAGGGCGTTTTTTGTAATAAAAAGCATCTGCACCCAAAACCGTTCCTGAATGAATGGTTACATTATTTCCTATTACAGCATTGTCATAGATTGCAACATTTGCATGAATCATACAATCATTTCCAATAGTTACATTGTTTCCAATAAAACAGTTCGGTTGAATTACAGTACGTTCTCCAATAGTTGCAGATGGTGAAATTGACGCGGAAGCACTAACAAAAGGTCTAAAGTGATCTGTAAGCGTATTAAAATCTCTGAAAGGATCATCAGAAATTAATAATGCTTTGCCTTCTGGACATTCTACCTCTTTATTTATTAATACAATTGTAGCTTTTGACTCAAGGGCTTTGTCATAGTATTTTGGATGATCAACAAAGACAATATCTCCTGCTTCTACTACATGAATTTCATTCATTCCGTGTACTGGAAACGAATCGTCTCCAACATACGAAGTGTTGATGATTTCAGCTATTTCTTTAAGTGTGTGTATTCTAGGGAATTTCATCTGTGGTTTTTTAGATTTAATCAGATGGTTTTTAAAAGAAAAAAGCGCAATGTATGAAATTGCGCTTTATGATTTTTTATTCTTTTATACGTTCCATGTAGGTACCTTTTTCAGTCTCTACTTTGATTTTATCTCCTTCATTGATGAATAAAGGAACGTTTACTCTTGCTCCAGTTTCAACTGTTGCAGGTTTTGTAGCATTGGTTGCTGTGTTTCCTTTTACACCTGGTTCTGTGTGTGTTACTTCTAAAATAACACTTGCTGGCATTTCTACAGATAATGGCGCACTATCTTCAGAATTGATTAGAATCTTAACATTTTCACCTTCTTTTAATAAATCTGGCGCATCTAAAGCAGATTTTTGAAGTGTAATTTGGTTGTAATCTTGTGTATTCATGAAGTGAAACGTATCACCGTCATTGTATAAATACTGGAATGTGTGTGTTTCTACGCGAACATCGTCAATTTTATGTCCAGCAGAAAATGTATTATCAATTACCTTCCCTGTAGTTACACTTTTTAATTTAGTACGTACAAACGCAGGTCCTTTTCCTGGTTTTACGTGTAAGAATTCAACAATTTTGTAAATATCGTGGTTGTAACGAATGCACAATCCTTTGCGAATATCTGAAGTACTTGCCATGTTTTAATGTTTTAATTTGATGTAATATAACCTTTCATGATACCTCTATGCGAGTTTTTGATGAATTGTAAGATTTCATCACGCTCGGTAGTGGCTTCCATTTCTGCTTCAATAATTTCAGCAGCTTGAGTATTGTTGTAATTTTTTTGGTAGAGAATTCGGAAGATATTTTGAATCTCACGTATTTTTTCAGTGGTAAATCCGCGTCTACGCAATCCAACCGAATTGATTCCTACATACGATAATGGTTCACGTGCTGCTTTTACATACGGAGGAACATCTTTACGAACTAATGAACCACCTGTTACAAACGCATGGTTTCCAATAGAACAGAATTGGTGTACAGCTGTCATTCCCGCAAGAATTACATGATCTCCAACAGTAATGTGTCCTGCCAATGTACTATTGTTTGAAAAGATACAGTTATCACCTACAATACAATCGTGAGCAATATGGCAATACGCCATGATCAAACAATTTTTTCCAATCACCGTTTTCATACGATCTGAGGTTCCTTTGTTAATTGTAACACATTCACGAATAGTTGTGTTGTCACCTATTTCGGCTATGGTATCTTCTCCTTGATATTTTAAATCTTGTGGTGATGCAGATATTACGGCTCCGGGAAAGATGTTACAATTTTTCCCAATTCGCGCTCCTTCCATAATGGTTACGTTTGAACCGATCCAAGTTCCTTCTCCAATAATTACATTGTTATGGATGGTTGTAAACGGTTCCACAACGACATTCTTTGCTATTTTTGCACCTGGATGAACGTATGCTAAAGGTTGATTCATCTACTAGTTTTTAATTAATACTTTGAAATTGATCGTAAAATACGCTTTTTTTTTAAAGCCTTATTTTTTTACGATATCTTCTTCTTTTTTACGTGCGATTTGTGCCATTAGTTCTGCTTCTGCAACTAATTTACCGTTAGCGTAAGCATAGGCTTGCATGTGGCAAATTCCTCTACGAATTGGCGTAATTAAATCGGCTTTGAATATTAAGGTATCACCTGGAACTACTTTTTGTTTGAACTTTACTTTATCAATTTTCATAAAGAACGTTAAGTAGTTTTCAGGATCTGGAACTGTACTCAGTACTAGAATTCCTCCTGTTTGCGCCATCGCTTCAATTTGTAAAACTCCCGGCATTACTGGTGCTCCTGGGAAATGTCCGACGAAAAACGGTTCGTTCATCGTTACATTTTTCACACCTACCACATGCTTATCAGATAATTCTAAAATTTTATCAACTAATAAAAATGGTGGTCTGTGTGGTAACATTGCCATGATTTGATTGACATCCATTAAAGGCGTTTGGTGCAAATCATACGTTGGAACTTTGTTACGCTTTTCTATTTTGATGATTTTAGATAGTTTCTTTGCAAATTGCGTGTTTACATAGTGTCCAGGCTTATTTGCAATTACTTTTCCACGGATGCGTGTTCCTACCAATGCTAAGTCACCAATAACATCTAATAGTTTGTGACGTGCAGCTTCGTTTGGATGATGCAGGGTTAAGTTATCTAAAATTCCATTTGGTTTTACTGCGATATTATCTTTTCCGAATGCAACTCGAAGTTTGTCCATTGTTTCTAGAGATAATTCTTTATCAACATATACAATCGCATTGTTTAAGTCACCTCCTTTGATAAGTCCATGTTCTAATAACATTTCTAGTTCGTGTAAGAAACTAAAGGTTCTAGAACTTGCAATATCTCGTTTGAAGTCAGAAATATGTTTTAAAGTAGCATTTTGCGTCCCTAATACTTTCGTTCCGAAGTCTACCATAGTTGTTACTTGGTATTGATCGGAAGGAATGATTGTGATTTCACTACCTGTTTCTTCATCAATATAAGAAATAACATCTTTTACAATGTATTCTTCTCTTGGTTTGTCTTGTTCTACAATTCCAGCTTCTTCTAGAGCTTCCAAGAAAAATTTTGCAGAACCGTCCATAATTGGTGGTTCTGAAGCATCTAATTCTATGCTTATATTGTCAATTTCCAAACCTACTAAAGCTGCTAATACATGCTCACAAGTTTGAATTTTAACACCTCTTTTTTCTAAAACAGTTCCACGCTGTGTATTTACTACGTAGTTTGCATCTGCTTCAATTATTGGACTTCCTTCAAGATCGACTCTTACGAAAGTATATCCATGATTTTCTGGTGCAGGTTTAAAAGTTAAGGTAACTTCTTTTCCTGTGTGCAATCCAACGCCTTTTAGGGATACTTCTTTGGCGATGGTAGTTTGTTTAACAATAATTTCACTCATTGTCGTTTATTTTTTTTTCTAATTGATTGATTGTTTTTGCAAGTTTTGGTAAGTTTTTAAAGTACACATACGATTTGTTGTAATCTCCATAATTTAATGCTGGTGAACCTTGCAATGTTTCTCCATCTTTTACATTTCTACCAATTCCTGATTGTGCTTGGATGCGAACATTGTCACCAATAGTAATATGTCCAACAATTCCAACTTGTCCACCTATCATGCAGTTTTTTCCAATTTTGGTAGAACCTGCAATTCCTGTTTGCGCTGCAATTACGGTGTTTTCACCAATCTCTACATTGTGTGCAATTTGGATTTGATTGTCAAGCTTTACTCCTTTTCTAATGATTGTAGAACCTAAAGTTGCTCTATCGATCGTAGTTCCTGCACCAATATCAACATTGGCTTCTAAAATTACATTTCCAGTTTGTGGTACTTTTTGATACTCTCCTTTTTCATTTGGCGCAAAACCAAATCCGTCAGCACCAACAATCGCACCACTGTGGATTACGCAATTATCTCCAATGACTGATTCAGAATAAATTTTTGCACCTGCAAAGATAATTACATTATTGCCGATAGTTACATTATCACCAATATATGCATTTGGATACACCTTTACGTAATCTCCAATGTTAACATTATCTCCCATGTATGAAAATGCTCCAAAGTACAATTCTTCTCCAAACGTAGCTGAATCCGATATAAAAGTAGGTTGTTCTATACCTACTTTATTCATTTTTACTTTATTGTAATATTCTAAAAGCTTGGAAAATGATTTGTACGCATCTTCTACTTTAATTAATGTAGTAGACAATTCTTCTTCGGGGGTAAAATCTTTATTTACAATGGTTATAGATGCACCTGTTCTGTAAATGTACTGTGTATATTTAGGGTTTGCTAAGAAAGTTAATGAACCTTCTGTGCCTTCTTCTATCTTAGAAAGTTTAGATACTTCCGCTTCTGGATTACCTACGATATCTCCTTCTAAAATACCTGCTATTTGTGTCGCTGTAAACTTCATTGCCGCAAAAGTATAAAAAAACTCCTAAAGTTTATCTTTTGGGAAACATATATAATATTTTGTCACGGGTTTTGAGAGCGCTTTCAAGTTTAATTGATCAGAAGCTTTGACCACATCTTGAATTTTTCCAGTTTTCATTAAGATGTTTATATTCTGACTTGTGGTTTTGTATGCTTGGTTAGAAATTTCTCCAGAAAACACAAAATATGCCGATTCTTGCTTACTTATGTTATAGGTGTCCATTAGTTTCTGTGTTTCGCTTTGAAGCTTTTTATTTGGTATTTTCTTGTTTTTGATTTTTATACCGAGTAAATCGCGGTTAATAATCATTTTACAAAGATTGGAAAGCACAAAATCTTCTTCTTTCATCCACTCTTTCATAGCAGAAACTATATCATAATCATCCAATTGCGCAAATCGATCTAAGACTTCAAAATTAAAATCTTCAATAGAGATTTCATTCTGAATAAAAAACGATAACGCTGCACTTGCTTGTAAATTAACGCCTTGTGTGGTTAATTCCTTGGCTCTTTTTAATACTCTAATCAATAATTGTTCTGCAACCAAACTTGTTTTATGTAAGTATACTTGCCAATACATTAAACGTCTTGCTACTAAAAACTTTTCTACAGAATAAATTCCTTTCTCTTCTATAACCAATTCATCATCTACTACACTTAACATGGTAATAATACGCTCCGAGTTGATATTTCCTTCGGCAACTCCTGTATAAAAACTATCTCGCTTTAAATAATCAGCTCTATCCATATCAATTTGACCAGAAATTAACTGATACATAAATTTTCGAGGATAATTTCCTTTGAATATTTCAATAGCAAGCGTTAAACTTCCGTTAAATTCTTTATTCAATTGCTCCATAAGAAGCAGTGAAATTTCTTCATGATGCACATTATTTACAATGCTATGCTCCATAGCATGCGAAAAAGGTCCGTGACCAATATCATGTAATAATATAGCAACTAACAAAGCCTCTTTTACTTCTTCAGAAATCTCAACACCTTTAAAACAAAGCACTTGAATTGCTTTTTGCATAAGGTGCATACAACCTAATGCATGATGAAAACGTGTATGATGCGCGCCTGGATATACCAAATAAGACATTCCCATTTGTGAAATTCTCCTTAACCGTTGAAAATATTTATGCTCAATTAAATCAAAAATGAGCGGATTGGGAATTGTAATAAATCCGTAAATTGGGTCGTTTAAGATTTTAAGCTTATTTCTAGTATTCAATAGTCTATTTTTAGAATAAGCACAAATATAAGTACTATAAGTTCAAAACAAGATACCTTACTAACAATTTACTAAATAAAGATTTACATGAGCGCATTCAAGATTCTTTGGGTTGATGATGAAATAGATTTATTAAAACCTCATATCCTCTTTTTACAGAAAAAAAATTACGAAGTTACTACCTGCACAAGTGGAACTGAAGCTATAGAAATGATTGATGAAGATAGCTATGATATTGTATTTTTAGACGAAAATATGCCTGGATTGACAGGAATTGAAACCTTATCAGAATTAAAAGCCAAACAAAACAATCTTCCTGTGGTGATGATTACCAAAAGTGAGGAAGAATATATCATGGAAGAAGCGATTGGTTCTAAGATTGCAGATTATTTAATAAAACCTGTTAACCCAAATCAGATTTTATTGAGTTTAAAGAAAAACTTAGACCATTCTCGTTTGGTTTCTGAAAAAACAACCTCCAACTATCAGCAAGAATTTAGAAAAATTGCAATGGATATGGCAATGGTAAATTCTATTGATGAATGGATAGAATTGTATCAAAAACTGATTTATTGGGAATTGCAATTAGAAGATATTGAAGACACTGGAATGTTTGAAATTTTGGAATCTCAAAAAAATGAAGCTAATGTACAATTCGGGAAATTTATTGATAAAAATTATCCAGATTGGTTTGGCAATGAAGAAGCGCCAATTATGTCACATACTTTATTTAGAGAATTGGTTGTCCCTGAAATCAGCAAAGCGCAACCAACTTTATTAGTTGTCGTTGATAATTTACGATACGATCAATGGAAAGCTTTTGAACCTATTGTAAATACACATTATAAAAAGGAAAAAGAAGTTCCTTTTGTCAGCATTTTGCCTACAGCAACACAATATGCCCGAAATGCTATCTTTTCAGGTTTAATGCCATCAGATATGGAAAAATTACATCCAGAATACTGGAAAAATGACACTGATGAAGGCGGGAAGAATTTGCATGAAGATGATTTCCTGAAAGCGCAATTAAAACGTTTAGGACTTAATATTAAGCATGAATACCACAAAATTACCAGCTTAAAAGGAGGAAAGAAGCTCGCAGACAACTTTAAATCGCAAAAAGATAATGACTTAACAGTAGTCGTATATAACTTCGTAGACATGCTCTCACATGCTAAAACAGAAATGGAAGTTGTTAAAGAATTGGCTTCAAATGATAAAGCCTATCGTTCATTGACGCAAAGTTGGTTTAAAAATTCTCCTTTATTAGAGATTATTCAACAATCGCAACGTTTAGGTTTTAAATTAATTATTACTACTGATCACGGCACTATTAATGTAAAACATCCTTCGAAAGTTGTGGGTGACAAGAATACCAGTTTGAACTTACGCTACAAAACGGGAAGAAGTTTAACCTACGAACAAAAAGATGTGTTAGCGGCTAAAGATCCCAGAACCATTCACTTGCCAGCTATTAACATGAGTAGCTCATTCATATTTGCAAAGACAGATTTATTCTTCGCATATCCAAATAACTACAATCACTATGTAAGTTACTACAGAAATACCTACCAACATGGTGGAGTGTCTTTGGAAGAAATGATTATTCCGTTTGCAGTTTTATCGCCAAGATAATGTCAGAAATAATAGTGCACCAAGTGATTTTATAGGCATTTGCAGATTTTTTAGTACATTTGAGGAAAGCCTCAAAAATAAAATTTAAGTGAAAAAAGAATACAATCTTTCTCAAATCGATGAGATTGCGAAAGCTATTTTAGCGGAATCTGAGCATAAAATCATTACCTTTCACGGGGAAATGGGCGTTGGAAAAACAACACTCATAAAAGTACTCGCTAAGCAACTTGGCGTAAACGAGTTAACTAGTAGTCCAACCTTCTCTATTGTGAATGAATATCATGCACCGAATGATATTTTATACCATTTTGATTGTTACCGAATGGAAAATGAAGAAGAAGCCTATGATATAGGTATAGAAGATTACTTGTACAGTGATGCTTGGTGCTTTATAGAATGGCCAGAACGTATAAAAAATTTGTTACCAGAAGAAATTACCAAGGTCACTATTAATAAAATTAATAAGAAATTACGTTCAATTCACCTAAAAAATTGAGCATTACAGCGAAAAACCAAAACTAAAACCATAAAATAAACCGAAAAGACTGACAAATAAATGACTTTTGTTGTATATTGAATGAAAATTCTGATATTAATCAAAAGAGAAAAATTGATAAAAATACGGAGAAAATAAAATATGATAATTTTCTGAAAATCACTTGTTTATTGGATAAGTTTGCCATATCGTAAAACTAAAACCTAAAACAAAAAATGAAATTAAGAAATTATTTATACGCAGCAGTAGTATTGACATCAGTAACATTTGTGTCTTGTAACCCAGATAGCATTGCAGACGAAGACAACCCATACCAAACAGAGCAAAAAATCAAAAAAAAAGACGTCAAAATTCCTGGTCAAAACAACTAAAAGAAGTTTTTACAGGAGAAGAATTATAGCTAACTCAATAATAGTTGCAATAATTGCTATAACACCATATCTGTTTCAATTATATGAATATGTCCCTGCTGTAGAAAAATGGGAAACTCCACTTTTTACAATTGATAAACGAGAATATAAGAATGTTCAAATTCTTGTTTGGATTTCTCTAAACAAAGCCATACCTCTATTATTGATGATTTTATGGTTTCTAACCTGTAGTAAATGGTGGTATCATGTGATATTAATTCCAATGTTTATGTTTGGATTTCAATTATTCACTGCGATTAATGACAAATCAAGTATTTTAGATGTTGTTGAAATATATTGGTTAATTCCTGTAATGATGATCATAATACCATTTGTGTATTTTATTCGCATAAAATTAATAGATAAGCTAGTTCACGGAATTGACTTAAAAAAGATAGATGCAGAATTAGAAGAATACAAACGAAAAGAATTAGAGCAATTAAATTCAGCTATAGAAACTAAAAAATAAGAAGTTCATTGAAATACAATTAATATACTATTTTCTACGCATTTAGTTAAAATTAGTTAAAACTAACAAAAATACGTAGAAAATATATTATGCTTTTTTTAAAGGTAACATTTGGTTATTCAATAAGTTTGACCCATCGTTAAACTAAATAATAAATAATAAACATGAAAACTAAATTTAACCTTTACCTATTAGCAGCTGTATCATCAATTTTATTTGTATCTTGTAATCCAGATAGCATTGCTGATGAAGACAACCCATACGAAACTGAACAAGGACTCGACAAAAAAGAAATTACAGACCAGGACTTGGGCTAAAAAGAAAATATTTTTTGATACAATTATTGTTTTTTTTACAGCAATAACCCCCTTTTTGGCGTATGCTTATCTGGCTGTTCCCAAGGGAGATACATGGGACACTGGGTTGTTTGTTATTACTAAAAACGGATTCTCAAGTGTTCACATTGCAATTTGGCTTTACCTCGGAAAATTAATACCACTGTACTTGTTGATATTTTGGTTTATAACATGCAAACATTGGTGGTATCACATTATACTTGTACCAATAACATTATACGGCTTTCAGCTCTTTTCTGTGTTAAATAAAGCAACTAATTTAATTGATGAAAATGAAAGTTTATGGGTGATAATTGTATTGATGGTCATTGCTCCTATTGTTTATGTTTTAAGATTAAGATTATATGACAAATATGCCTTGGGCATAGATTTAAGAAAAATTGATGAAGAATTAGAAGAATATGAGCGAAAGGAAAATGAAGCTTTAAATAATAATGAAATAAAATAATTCGTATATTCGCGAAAATACTTACGTAAAAAATACAAAACTTACTATTTTCTACGACTTTTGTTAGTTTTAGTTTAACTAACAAAAGTACGTAGAAAATATATATTGCTATTTTTCTGATAATTAATTGGTTATTAAATAAGTTTGTACCATCGTTAAACTAAATAACCTAATTGATCAGATGAAAACTAAATTTTACTTTTACTTACTAGCCGCTTTTTCAACAATATTATTTGTATCTTGTAACCCAGACAGTATTGCTGATGAAGACAATCCATACCAAACAGAAGAGAACGTCGATAAAAAAATCCCGATCCCTAGTAACGGGTAGCATAATTGCTATATTGATAGCAATCTCACCATATATATTCTATTCTTACGAAAGTTTTCCAGATGTAAAAGTTTGGGAAACTTCTTTTTTTACCTATGATAGTGCATATTATGGAAGTGTTCAGTCTACAGCATATTGGGCAACTTCCAAAATAGTTTCTTTAATGTTTTTAATATTATGGTTTTTTACCTGTAAAGAATGGTGGTATCATGTCATAATAATACCAATTGCAATGTATTTTTTTCAATTAATTACAGTATTCAATGATGATGCAAAATATGTTGATGAAGTAGAAATATATTATGTCATACCAGTGATGATGGTAGTTATTCCTATTGTTTATTTTATCAGAATAAAATTATTCGATAAACATGTTTACGGAATTGATTTAGAAAAAATGAATGCAGAACTCGCTGATTATGAACGAAAAGAAAAAGAATTATTAGATGAACAGAATGAGTAGTTTTTTTACTTCTTTTTTATTTGTAACTTCATGTTTTAACCAATCTTAATGCTTCATGGCTGAATCTTTATCACCTTTCACCAAACAACAGTTACTTCCTCAAGAAGAAACGCTTGAAATTTTAAAAAGCAAGAAAGAATTATTTATTGGGATTCCAAAAGAAACATCCTATCAAGAGAAGCGAGTTTGCTTAACTCCCGATGCCGTGGCCGCTATTGTAGCGCACGGACATAGAGTATTGATAGAAAGTTGCGCAGGAAAAGAAGCCAATTTTTCAGATAAAGAATATACCGATGCTGGCGCAGAGATTACCAATGATACACAAAAAGTATTCTCCTGCCCTATTATCCTAAAAGTTGAACCACCGACATTAGATGAATTGCAGTTATTGAATCCGCAAACTATTTTAATTTCTGCATTACAAATTAAAACTCGATCCAAAAGATATTTTGAAATTTTAGCAAGCAAACGTGTCACAGCACTTGCTTTTGAATATATCCGTGATGAAGATGGAACGTATCCTGCAGTACGCTCTTTAAGTGAAATTGCTGGAACTGCTTCTGTATTAATCGCTTCTGAAATTATGGCAAATGTAAATCGCGGAAATGGATTAATGCTTGGAAATATTAGCGGTGTTCCACCTGTAGAAGTTGTTATTCTTGGCGCAGGAACTGTTGGAGAATTTGCAGCTCGTTCTGCTTTAGGCCTAGGAGCAAATATTAAAGTGTTTGATAATTCTATTACAAAATTGCGTCGAATCCAAACAAATTTAGGAAGACCTATCTACACTTGCACAGTTCAACCCAAGAATTTACTAAAAGCACTTAAACGTTGTGATGTCATGATCGGAGCGGTGCGCGGGAAAAACAGATCACCTATTCTAGTTACAGAAACCATGGTTGAAAATATGAAAAAAGGTTCTGTAATTATTGATGTGAGTATAGATATGGGCGGATGCGTTGAAACAAGTGAGATTACTACACACGACAAACCCACTTTTGAGAAACACGGAGTTATCCATTATTGCGTTCCAAATATCCCTGCAAGATACTCCAGAACTGCCTCAGTATCAATTAGTAATATTTTCACTCCTTATTTATTAAAAATTGCAGAAGATGGCGGATTAGAAAATTCACTTCGTTTTGATAAAGGATTGAAAAATGGTTTGTACTTTTACCACGGAGTTTTATCGAACA
Source organism: Kordia sp. (assembly GCF_022447245.1). Lineage (GTDB taxonomy): Bacteria > Bacteroidota > Bacteroidia > Flavobacteriales > Flavobacteriaceae > Kordia. Next base: position 57,016 of record NZ_JAKVBC010000003.1, read on the forward strand.
AATCCGTAGCTGAATGGTTCGATTTACCTTACAGAGATATTAATCTATTAATTTTTTAGTACATGAATAATGGTCTTTTAAGACGTTTTGGTTTTTATTTTGGAGGATTAGCCATTGGATTGGTAATGTTTGCTTTTTTTGTAAAAGGACGTGGAGTTAAGTGTGAGTTTGATTATTTACCAAATGCACGAACTTTAAAAAATATCCGCATCAAAGAACGTCGCTTCTCACCTGAAATTCGCCAATTGATTGATAATAAAGAAATTGACACTACCGAAATCTCAAACATTCTAAAAGATGGTGATGTAGATTTTTCTAGAAGCAAAGCAAAAGTTGATGCTGATACTTGTAAAGTCTACATCATAGAAGGCATGTTAAAAATAGAGAGATCGAATTAACGGTACACAATTGCGACAGTACCGCATTGATTAAAAATATAAAAATGAAGAACTAATTTAATTAGTTCTTCAACATATTTCCGTAAATATCAAGCTCAAGAGCATCTCCTTTTCCAAAAGAATTTACTTCTTTTAGTTGCGTTTCTTTGTCTCCTACAACTAAATAAAACATATCATCTTCTTGAATATGCGTGTTTATAACATCTTGAAAATCATCAAGAGACATGTCTACTAATTCTTTTAGTTCTTTCTCAAGAAAATCAAAGTCTTTTTCATATTTACTAATTTGCATTAAAATTCCTAATTTGGAATTTAACTTCTCATAATCTTTAGCACTACTCTTTAAGATTTTATTCTTAGTAATCTATACTTCTTTTTCATTAAAATCTTTTGCATAATTACTCACTAAACTTTCAATAATTTTTAAAGAAGGTAATGTCGCATTAGTGCGAACACTCGTTTACAGCACAAAAGACGCTTGTTCTGTTAATTTTTGCAAAAATGAATAAGCTCCACGTATACCCTTTTTCAATACGAAGTGTTTGAAACAAACGACCACTTGATCCTCCTCCAAGTATTTGATTTGTGTACTCCAAATTATTATACATTGGATCCACTTGTGACAATGCTAATTGTCCAGCATAAATCAAAGACTGTTTTGCTCCAGGAAAATCAATAAAGAATAACTTTCCTGCTTTATCTTTAGGATCTAAATAATGTCCACCGCCAATTGTAATAGCAAAAATACTAATGGAACTTCGTTGTTTTCTATTCCAAATACATCAATTCCATTAGCTAATTTGGTTTTCCAAACTTCTGGAGATTTAAACAAAGTCAAGTCTCCAAATTCAGGTTCTGAACGATCATGTTTTGTAACTGTTTTTTCATATTGAGCTTCTGCTCTCTACCCAACTTCTTCAAGTACTTTTCCTTGTACAATTTCTTCTTGATACACTTATGCTTTGTCAGCTCCTTTTATGGCTAGCCTAAATTGCTCTTTAAGAACAAACGAAGTCATCACATAATTTTTATCTTTTATGTATGTATTGTACACATGAAATACATCTTCTTTCGTTACCATACTAGTAAGCTCTGCTTACTTAATTACATTTGCTGTATCTTTAGCATACACATTTCCTCTTGCCAAAGCAAAAGCTTTATCTTGAACAGATTCCGTACCTCTGTAAAGTTCTACCTCTAATTGCGCCTTAATTCGTTTTAGTTGTGATTCGTCAAAATTAGTTTCAAAATTTTCTAATCCTTTATCAAGCACTACCTTTACTTCGTTTAAATCTACTCCTGCATTCGCACGAACAGCAAACGAAAATTCTCCTACAAGTTCATTACTACTATTATATGAAAAAACTCTTGGTGCTAATTTTTTAGAAACTACTACTTCTTGATATAAAGGAGATTTTTTGCTTCCACCAAGCATTTCTCCTAAAATTTCAAATACATATTGATACTTATGAAACATCTCTACTGTTGGAAATACCATTTGAAACTCAGGAAGCTTTGCAAAATTACCTTCAAAGTATAATGATTTTTTTTCGGACAATGTTACAGGCATAAATTTCAAATCAGCAACTTCATTTCCTCTTTTAATTTCACCAAACCATTTTTTAACAGCTTTTTTTGTTTCTGCAATATCAATATCTCCTGCAATAACCAAGGTTGCATTGTTTAGCCTGTAATACGTATTTCTAGCGTAGCAGCTTGTAAATCAGGAAGGGAACCAATCACTGTCCAGTTGTACGGATGATCTTTTGTATATAAGTTGGCACGAATTACTTCAGAAGTGAATCCATACGGCACATTATCATAGTTTTGACGTTTTTCGTTTTTAACCACTTGCTTTTCACGCTCTAGAGCTTCTTTTGTAACTGTATTGATCATATACCCTAAACGATCAGAATCAATCCACAAAATCTTCTCAAAAGCATATTTAGGCAATACTTCATAATAGATTGTAACCTCTGACCAAGTTCCTTCATTACGACTTCCTCCCATTCTGGAATCACCTTCCTATTTGAACCTGTAGGAACATTTTCAGAATCATTAAACACCATATGTTCAAAGAAATGTGCAAAAACAGTTTTTCCTGGTTTTTCTCTATTTAAACCTACACGCATCAACGTAGCAACGGCAATCATCGGATCTGAATGATCTTCATGTAAAACCACTTCCAAACCATTATCTAACGTAAACTTTTCGTATTTTAATGTGAATTTTGAATCACTTTGCTTTTTTTCTATTTGTTCTTTTTGTTCACAAGAAAAAGAAATGAAAATTCATGCTATAAGTATAGCAATTGGCAAGTTTTTAATTTTCATGGCAGTAATAATGGTTGTTTAGTGTTTTTTGGGCGTAATTGAGTGTTACATTTTTCTTCGTTTTCGTTCTTGTTTTAATAAACTTAATTCTCTAGATGTTTGTCCTGCAACAGACGTATTTTCTTCAGCTCTTCGGATCAAATACGGCATTACATCTCTTACAGGTCCAAAAGGTAAGTATTTTGCTACATTATAACCAACTTTTGCTAAATTAAAACTAATATGATCGCTCATTCCATACAATTGTCCAAACCAAACACGTGCATCATTATTAGAAATACCTTTTTCTTTCATAATCTCAGCAACCTTGTATGAACTAGCTTCATTGTGAGTTCCTGCAAATACTGCCATGCAATCCAAATTGTCTAACATATATGCTACAGCAATATCGAAGTTTTTATCTGTAGCTTCTTTTGATTCACATATTGGAGATGTATACCCATTCTCCTCAGCCTTTTTATTTTCTTTTTCCATGTATGCACCACGGACAAGCTTCATCCCAATGTGAAAACCTTGCGCTTTGGCATCTACATGAAGTTGTTTTAAATACTCCATTCGATCCCAACGATACATTTGCAATGTATTATAAACAACAGCTTTTTGCTTGTTATACTTTCGCATCATATCAGCAACAACAGTATCTGCAGCATCCTGCATCCAACTTTCCTCTCCGTCAATCAATAACGCAACATCCATTTCATGAGCTTTCTTACAAATGGTATCAAAACGATGAATAACACGCTTCCATTCTGCTTGCTCATCATCAGTTAATGCATCTCCACTCCCTACTTTTTCATATAAATCTATTCTACCAAAACCAGTTGGTTTAAACACTGCAAAAGGAATGGCTTTTTTTTCTTTTACAAAATTTAGTATCTTAAGTATCTTTTCTAGTGTTGCATCAAATTGCTCTTCTTCTTCTTTTCCTTCACCAGAATAATCCAGCACACTACAAACTCCTTTTTCAAACATTTTATCTACAACAGGCAAGCATTCTTCTTCTGAAGTTCCTCCGCAAAAATGATCGAAAACCGTAGCTCTAATTAAACTCTCTACTGGCAAATGCGCCTTTATGGCAAAATTTGTAACTGCAGTTCCAATTCGTACTAGAGGCTGGTTTGAAATTAATTTAAATAAAAAATAGGCTCTATCGAGCTGAGAATCTGTTTTTAAAGCAAAAGCATTCTCTGTGTTGTTAAAAATAGGTTCCATCTATAAATAATTACTTTCACAAATATAGTTATTGAATTATTATTTTTTTGTTTAAAAAAGGCTTTATTTTGTTGCTAATACTAGTTTTTACAGATTATGAATTCTATTCAAGCGGCAGATTATTTAGTGCATTTCAATACAAATTGCTATGCAAATCTTCAAGAACATCTTGCAAACTCAAACTATTCCAAGATTTTTATTTTAGTCGATGCACATACGCACGAATTTTGCTTACCGTATTTTATGAGTAATATACAAACAGAAACACCGATTGAAGTTGTGGAGATCATGACAGGAGAAATTTACAAGAATATTGAAACTTGTACTGGCGTTTGGAATGTCCTTTCTGAACTGAATGCGGATCGTAAAAGCTTATTAATCAATGTTGGTGGCGGCGTTGTTACAGATCTTGGTGGATTTGTAGCTTCTACTTTTAAACGTGGAATTTCATACATTAATGTACCAACAACCTTATTATCAATGGTAGATGCTTCTGTTGGAGGAAAAACAGGTGTAGATTTAGGAACATTAAAGAATCAAATCGGTGTAATCAATATTCCGGAAATGGTATTGATTGATACTGCCTTCCTAAATACATTACCTGCAAACGAAATGCGAAGTGGTTTGGCAGAAATGCTGAAACACGGGTTGATTTACGATGAAGCATATTGGAAGAAGATGATCAATTTGGCAAATTTTACGATTGAAGATTTAGATGAATTGATTTATGATTCTGTACAGATTAAAAACACAGTAGTAACCGAAGATCCAAAAGAAAATGGTGTGCGAAAAATATTGAACTTTGGACACACACTCGGTCACGCTATTGAATCTTACCTGCTTACACACAAAACTAAAGAAGCTTTGTTACACGGAGAAGCAATTGCTGTAGGAATGGTACTAGCAGCATACATTTCCAACAAACAAGAAGGTTTTCCAGAAGAGAAATTGGCTGAAATCAAACAAGTTATTTTAAACATGTACGGAAAAGTTTATTTTGATTCTTCTGATTATGAAGCTATTATCGATTTAATGAAATACGATAAGAAAAACTCACACGGAAATATCAATTTTGTATTATTAAGCGATATTGGAACGCCTGTTTTAGATAAAATTGTTCCGAATGAAATCATTATTGAGGCTTTCAATTTTTACAACTCTTAACATTAAAAACACAGTTTACTGACATTATTTTTTTCTTTTCAAAAAAAATAGTTGTATTTTTATTATGAGCTAAATAGCTAAAAATTCTCCTTATTTACCTAAGACCGTAGTATTAATTTTAAAAGATTATTCCTATGAGAAAAGCTATCATAGATTATAAAAAAGTGACGCCTGAAATTCTTCAACTTTTACAAGAGCGTTATCCTGGCGGCTATAGAGATCGGGACATTATTGTATTTGATGACCATCACAATAACACTATTGAAGCCGTAGAGGTCCGCACTAACGACACCATTTATTTAGTAAAAGTGAGTAGCAAATTACACTACACCATGACCAATGTAGATAGTAATACTGTTATTGAAGAAATTACTCCTGACGAAAATATTGTGAATGATTTTTCGGAAGAGTAGCGTTAAACATAGCGTTCGTTAATTACATTAACATGATGCTTTTCGTGCCCAGCTACAATGTATGCCAAAGCACGAACAGACATTTCATTGCCGCTTGCGACGCCTACTCTAGCCAACATTTCATCTGAAAAACTCTGGAATAACGCAATTGTCCCTTGTCGAATCGCACAATATTCACGAAGCATTTCAGCACTATCTCTATCATTTGCTCCAGAATACGGAACATAATCATCCTGTTCAAAACCTGGCAAATCCGTTTTATCATTTCTTGCAAAACGCAGCGCTCTGTTACAAAATATACGTTCTGTATCCATAATATGCTGCAACACCTCTTTGATTGTCCATTTTCCTACCGCATAAGCGCTTTTCAATTGCGCATCAGTTAAAGAATTTACCAATTCCGTCACTTCCTCTACACCTTTTGCCAATGCTTCAAAAATATCTTTACCTTTAAATTTCTGAATATACGGATCAAAATATGGATTGTATTCGTTTATGTTTGGAAATGGAATCATAACTAATTGCGGTTTTTTGGTTTTTATTTTTTAGAAACTGAATATACTGCTAATTTCACTTCTTGAAAAGTTAGCACAGCAACATAGTCAAAAGAAAATCAAATTTTAAACAAATACATCCAAATTATTCTTGAAATCCGCATGTTAAAAAAGGACAATCCAATCATTGCAACAGCAATCATTAAGAAGATTTGAAAGTTATCTCCAAACTGAAAAACATACGACAGTAATAAATACAACCCAATTGCCTCACCAACTGTCAACATGTAACTTACATACATCGCCCCATAAAAGTATCCAGGCTCTTTTTCAAATTTATAATCACAAACTGTACACTTTTCATGCATTTTTGGTAATTTTAGCTTAAAAAACCCTCCTTTTTCTTTAAAAACCTTTCCTTTACGGCAATTAGGACAAGTTCCAATATATATATTTTTAACTGTATTTTCCATGAATTCTAATTTTAATACAAAGTTAAAAACCAATGATTTGCCTTAAAGTTTGTATTTTCGCATTTTATAGCACAAAAAAGACATTTTATAGAAAATGAAATTACTTCCTGTTTATAATATTTCACAGTTTAAAGAACAAGAAACAAGCAAACACTTGTACTGCAATCGTTTTAAAGAGCATTTACAAACGCATCCATTTATTGAAAAACCACATAGACATGATTTTCATTTACTTGTCATTTTCACAAAAGGAACTGGCACACATGTAGTTGACTTTAATACGTTTCATATTGTTCCCGGCAGTGTTTTCGCTTTACAACCAGGACACATGCATCATTGGGAACTCTCTAAAGATATCGATGGTTATATTCTATTTCATTCGAAAGAATTTTACAATCTCCATTTTCAACATAAACAAATTAATGATTATCCATTTTACTTTTCTACATACAATACACCTGAACTAGTTTTAGATATTGAAGAAGCGAACAATATTTCATCGCTTTTTGAAATGGTTTTAGCAGAATATTCTTCAACAGCTTTATTAAAAGAACATGCCGTTTTGAGTTTATTGGATGTAATTTACATTAAACTATCACGTCACTACATCAATCCTACTCATTTGCAAATCAAAAGATACCATACCGTCTTAAGAAATTTTGAAGTATTGCTTGAACAGTATTACATACACGAAAAGAAGCCTTCTTTTTATGCTTCCAAGTTAAATATCACTTTGAAACATTTGAATAGAATTTGCAAGGAAACCTTAGAAAAAACCGCCACGACTGTTATTACTGATCGTATCATTTTAGAAGCAAAACGAATGTTATTAACGCCTGAATTATCTGTAAATGAAATTGCCAATTATTTAGGATTTGAAGATTACTCGTATTTTTCGAGATTATTTAAACAGAAAACAGCATTATCACCTTCTGAGTTTCGGAAGTTAGAATATTAAGCGATTAGATGCGCTCTTGTTTTCAGAAAGTTGATTTACTTAGATGTTTTAGAACTATCTTCAAAAGAAAAAGATTCAGCACTTACTGTAAAACACAGAAAAATACTGAATCCTAATCTATTTTTTCAATTAATAATTCTACTTCACATTTCGACTACACTCAATGTTTGGTATCTAAAAATAGAAGTTTTATGCTGAATTACGGCTCGCATTAATGTTTCCGAATAACGAACGTGTCACCATTTTTTCATAGGTCTTTAGTTCGTTTTCATCCGCATTTGGATCTTTTTGTAATTCTTGAATCTTACGTAAGGCATATTGTTGAATCGTAAGTAACGGTAAAACAATCTTTTCACGGGCATGAATTGAAGCTTTCCCTGCCTGTTCATTCTCCATTAAGGTTTCGTAACCTGTTAGTTTTAAGAGCATTCGCTTTGTGCGATTGAATTCTTCAAAAACAATAGTCCAGAATTCACCAAACTCCTCATTATCTTTCATATATGCAGTTAACTTAAAGAAAGACTTCGTTAAACTCATCATACTGTTTTCAAGCAATGTTCGGAAGAAAGAAGAGTTTTTGTATAGGTTTTCAACCGCTTCAAACTGTCCGTTTTTCTCCATATACTCTAATGCAGTTCCTACTCCATAAAAACCAGGAACGTTTTGTTTCAACTGACTCCAGCTTCCTACAAATGGAATGGCACGCAAGTCAGAAAAATTGAATTCTTTAGACTTTGAACGTTTTGACGGACGACTACCAATATTAGTTTTTGCATAATATTTTAATGTACTCATTCGCTCCAAATAAGTTAAGAATCTTGGATGTTTTTTAAAAGCTACATACGTATCATAACTTACCGAAGCCAAGGTTTCCATTGTCTTTTTATCTTCATTTGAAAACTCTGCTTCTTCGTTTGAAAATATTTCATTTGAGATTCCTGAGCTCAACAATTGCTCTAAGTTGTATTGACATGACTCTGGAGTTCCAAAATTTGAACTAATTGTTTGTCCTTGTACCGTTAATTGAATTTCTTCATCTTGAATTGTTTTCCCTAACGAAGCATAAAATTGATGTGTTTTTCCTCCTCCACGTGCTGGCGGCCCACCTCTACCATCAAAGAAAATAACTTTGATTCCAAATTCACGTGAAATAGCCGTGAGTTCTTCTTTTGCCTTAAAAATACTCCAATTCGCCATTAAATAACCTCCATCTTTTGTTCCATCAGAGAAACCTAACATAATATACTGCTTGTTTCCTCTTCGTTTCAAATGCGCTGCATAAGCTTCATTTGTATACAAAGTTCGCATCACATCTTGTGCCGCTTGCAAGTCCGGAACTGTTTCAAATAAAGGCGAAACATCTACATCCGGTTGCTTCCAATTACATAAACGCAACATTGTAAATGCTTCCATTACATGCAATGCCGATTGATTGTTACTAATAATATAACGATTAGCTCCACGTTCACCATTGCGGCTCTGAATGGTTTTCATCGCATAAATTGATGAAATAGTAGCATTTGTGATTTCATTATCAAAATATTCAGCTTGTATAACGCTATCAATATTTGTCAGTACTTTTATTTTTTCTTCTGCCGTAGCATTCGCATAGTCAATAGAAAATAAAGCATCTTCTCGAGATTCCATCACATCTACAATGTTTTCAAATACACCTTGATGCACTCTTGAATCTTGACGAATGTCTAACATCGCAAAGTGATATCCAAACAACTTTACTTTATTGATTAAGTCATTCAATTCTGTAGAAAATAATGATTGATGGTCAGTTATTATAACATCTCTAATTGCTTTTAATTCCGCTTCAAACTCAGCCAAAGAAAGCATTCCGTCTTCTTTTCGCAGATATACATTGTCATACAACATATGTTCTAAACGTACTAAGCGCTTTTCTACACCTTCAAACGTGAGTCTACGCTTCAACTTACGAATGTCTCTATAATAGTTCAGTAAAATTGTGCTACGCAAACGCTCTGCCACCTTAAGTGTGATATCTGTTGTTACAAATGGATTTCCATCACGATCGCCACCAGGCCAAAAACCTAAATCAATCACTTGATTATCTAGTTCTTCATCTTTAAAGATATTATCCTGAATGTAATTGTATATTTTACTTGCAGAATGATAAAAAACGTTCTCCAAGTACCATATTAAGCTTACCGCTTCGTTATATGGTGTAGGCTTTTCCTTTTTAAAGAAAGGAGTTTTTCCTAATTGCGCCAATAATTTTTTTATCGTCAATAAATCATCTTTTTCAATAGCCTCTGCTAAATCAGTAATGATTCCAAGTACTTGTCCAGGGTAAAATTGTGTTGGATGCGCTGTTAATACAGGACGGATTTTAAAATGTTTTAAATAGTTTTTTAATGCATCCATCTGATGCTTTTCTTGCGCTTCCTCCTTTATGTTTCGTAGTGTTCCACGTCCATCCATATTGTTTACAATAGGAAACGCTGCATCTTCAACAGCATCAAATAAAACTACCTGACGCTCAATATATTGAATGAAGCGAAACAGTAAATTAACCTTTTCTTCCTCAGTTTTATCTTTTTCAACATAGCGCTCAAAGAATTTGTCCATGATTTGTGATGGATTCTTATCGCGCCTATACCCTTCTTCACAAATCTCACTAAATAAAGGCAATAACACACCTGTATTGGAGATTCCATCAAAAGGTAAAGTCATAAAAATACTGTTGTAGATTTGATATTTAGAAGAAACATTTTCTTTAAATCGTTCTAGTTTTGGTTTGCGAGACATAAGCTCAAAATTTTAATGTGGTTTTTCAAATAGAAGGTACATACCTGAAATCAGATTAGTTAAACAAACAATTCAAAATATTTTTCGAAGCTTTTTAAAATTGAGTTTACTAATGAAAAAACCCTTACACGAAAAGCGCAAGGGTTTTTATATGCTGTATTTTTCGCTGTATCGTTATAAATCGTTAAAAATAGAATGCATCAAGCGATTCTTATCGTTGATACTTTCTTCTAACGAAATCATGGTTTCTGTACGCGATACACCATCAATATCATCAATCATAAAGATGATATCTTTAGCGTGTTTTGTGTTTTTTGCACGTACTTTACAGAAAATATTAAACTTTCCAGTAGTAATGTGCGCCACCGTGATATATGGAATTTCTTGTATTCTATTTAACACAAACTTTGTTTGCGAGGTTTTTTCAAGGAATATACCTACATAAGCGATAAATGAATATCCTAATTTATGATAGTCTAATGTTAACGAAGACCCTTTAATAATTCCTGCCTCTTCTAATTTTTTAACACGAACATGAACTGTTCCTGCAGAAATTAATAACTTCTTTGCGATGTCCGTAAATGGAATTCTAGTATTCTCAATCAGCATGTCTAATATCTGATGATCCACTTCATCTAACCTAAATTTTGCCATGATTATCTTATATTATTTTTTAAAGATAATGCAAAAAAAACAAAAAAAACCGAATAATAATGCATAAAACACCATTAGATATGTTAACTAATTGTCAATTTTATTGAATTTTCTTAAATACTCAGCTACCTCTGTTTGCAACGAAAACGATTGAAATATATACTTCGCAGCGATTGCCTCCTGAAAATCAATGATTTTGTGTCCAAATGATTTTTTTAATATTTTTTTATCTTCAATTTGTGGTTGAAAGTCAATTTTTTCATTTGTGAGCACTTCTTGGTACATAATTCCTAAATCAAAAGTTTCATTTTGCTCTGTTTTTACATTTTTTAAAATGACATCATAATACTGTTTTGCATTTTCGGGAATTGCAAAATAAGCGTCTGTAAATTGCCCTGTAATTTCTGTTGAACTTATGTACTGAATTGCCTCTATAAGTGCGTAAAAAATCAATTCGCGTGTTTTTTCGCGTCTGTAATCGCCTGGAAAGTGTCCAGCCTCAAATAAAACAGTTGGTGTTCCTAAGGACTGAAATGTATCTCCTACACAATTAATATTAAAACCGTCATCGTAGCGCCCAATATGATTTGGAATGATTTTTTGAAGCATTTCGTTCATTTTTACAATGATTTGCATGCTTTTTTGACGACTTGGAGTTATTGATCGCTCTTGATCCTCAGAAGGCGTTAAAAACGATAGTATAGATGACTTATCTACATTTCCTGCACTGTACATTGTGCGCTGTCCATGTAAATTGTAGCAATAATCAGGTTGAAATTCCTCATAAACAGCTTTTAAAACTGTACTTTCTGGTTGCGAAAGTGTTTGTGCATCACGATTTAGGTCAATTTCATTGGCATTTAAGCGCGTATAGGCATGAGAACCATCTGGATTCAACATTGGAATGATACATAAAGTACAATTGCTTAGAATTGCTTCTGAAGCTTCTGTTGATTGTTTTAAAAAAGTGCATAGATCAAATATAGCTTTGGTGGTAGTAGATTCATTTCCGTGCATCTGTGACCACATAAGTATTTTTTTGCTTCCATTTCCAATCGTTAGGGAATGGATAGGGCGATTTAATACAGAACGCCCAATTACTTTTACCTTGAATTTTAAGGGCAATGATTTTAGCAAAGGATCAATATGTGTAAGAGTAATGTATCGACCTTCTAATGATGATTCAAAATTTGAGCGAAACCAATTCGCTAATGGATGTGTATACATATGTGTCTGTTTACAAGTTACAAATGTAAACATTGTATATTTTACAATTGTAAACACAAAAATTACATCTACTTGTTTATTAATGTAAACGAGATTCTATAGACTCAATATACACTTGTTTACAAATAGAAGTATATATGTATATCAGATATAAAAATAATACAAACAACTGTTTATTAACATGTTAAGAACATCAACCTAAAGTAATATATAACCTATTAATTATTGTTTAACTTTGTACACTTGTACATTTGAAATATTCTTTTTACATTTGTAAACATATCAATTCAACACTTATTGTTTACAATGCTAAACACTTCAGATTTTACAAAAAGACTTAAAAAAGTAATTGAATATTATGACTTATCTGCTTCTGCATTTGCTGATAGATTAGGCGTACAACGTTCTAGTATCTCACATATTTTATCTGGAAGAAACAAACCAAGTTTAGAATTTGTAATGAAGATTTTGAGTAATTTTCCAGAAGTAGAATTGTATTGGTTGTTGAATGGAAAAGGTAGTTTTCCAAAAACAGAAGCAAATGAAATACTGCAGCCTACTGCTCCAATTTCAAAACCAAAAACTACACAAACTACAATTCAACAATCATTGCCTTTGGAAGAAAAAATACAAGCCACTATTCCATCACAAGTTTCTTCAAGTGATAAAACAATTGACAAGATTGTGATTTTTTATACAGATGGAACTTTTGAGGCGTATCAGAAGTAAATTAACTAATTTCACTTCCAATTTTCAACAATACTATATTCCTGCAATTAGATATAGTATTAGTAATATTAATGTAAACATCGATATCTCAAACAAAAAGAAATTATAGCTTGTCCAAAGTAATGTTACTAAAACAAATACAATACTAATTAAGCCTGCTGTTGTTTGTGTAGCTACTGATTTTCTTTTTGTATAAGGAAATGCAATCAATAAAATTATTGTTGCCAATACTAATGTGATTATAAGTATGAGTTCTAATGATAGTGTATCAACTTCTTCCATACCCATGATCCACAATAAAACATAAGCAAGTTGCCCAGCAGAAATCAAAGAAAATATGGTTGAAACTAGATAATAATTGATTTTCATATTTTAAAAAAATCATGTTTCGCCTAAAGATACTAAAATACAACAACTACTGTATTCCTTCAGGATTTTGTGTATCTGCATCTGATTTTTTAGTTACTTTGTAAAGAATTCACGCAAAAATTATAATTCTAGTGAAAAAAATCATTTTTACGATCGGTTTGGCGCTACTCCTAACTTCTTGCTATGATGTGGAAGCAAATTGCCAAGATTTTAAAACAGGAACTTTTGAATTTACCTATGAAATTAATGGTGAAACTAAAACAGGGAAATCTGTACGAACAGACACACTGAGTATTGATTATTATGAAAATAAGATTGATACATTCACTGTACGTTGGGTAACTGATTGTGAATTTATAGGTCGCAAATTGCATCCTGTAGATTATTCAGACAGCAAACCGATACAAATGAAGATTCTTACTACAACGAAAGATTCGTATTTGTTGGAGTATAATCTATTGGAAGATCCATCTACTAGAAAGCGTGGAACTGTTAAAAAAATAGATTAGTGTGTTCTAATTATTTTCAAATCCAGATGTTTGGGCAGCGATTGTAACACTGACCTTATTAGAAATTGTTTTAGGAATTGATAATATTATTTTTATTTCAATTGCCGCTGGAAAGTTACCTGATAAACTTCGCAAACGTGCTACTAGTATCGGTTTAGCACTAGCCATGGCAATGCGTATTATTTTATTGTTTGGAATTTCTTGGCTTGTGGCAATGAAAGCACCATTTTGGTTGATTAATGAAAGTTGGATTACTGGTGGTATTAGCTGGCAAGCAGTAATTTTGTTTTTTGGTGGAATTTTCTTGTTGTATAAGAGTACCAAAGAGATTCACGAAAAAGTAGTTGATAAAGAACATGATCAGCGCGAAGTAATAAATCATCGTTCCACTACTTTAACGAAAGCTATTATTCAGATTACGATGATTAATATTGTGTTTTCATTTGACTCTATTTTAACCGCAATTGGAATGACTAACGGAATTTCTCCGAATCCGACAGATGCATTAATTGTAATGATTATTGCTGTTGTGGCTTCAGTTATTATTATGATACTGTTCGCGAATTCTGTAGGTTCGTTTGTAAATAAGAACCCTTCGATACAAATCTTAGGATTGTCATTTTTGATTTTGATTGGATTTATGCTTATTGCAGAAGCTGCACATATTTCACACCTCACAGTACTTGGTCAACATGTAGGCGCTATACCTGAAGGATATTTATATTTTGCGATTGCTTTCTCTTTAATGGTAGAATTCCTGAATTTGAGAATGGCTAGAAAGAAGGCGTAGTTGTTGGCTATTGGCTATTGGCTATTGGCTAAATTGTTTATTTTATTTATTTCAAAGTTATAAACTTTGAAACACCTTAGTTTAAAATTTCATCCAAGGCTTTAAAATACTCAGGAAAACTGATTAGGTTATTGTGTTCGCCATTTTCAATGGTGTAAAACTTTTTAGTGTCACTACCCGATTTTTTATAAAGCTCTTGCCCATGTTCATAAGGAACAACAACATCACTTGTTCCATGAATCATATACGTAGGCATTGAAATTTTTTGAATATTTTGAATGTTCTGAAAAGGATATTTCAACAACCATTTTAGCGGCAAAAACCAAAAACGCTTCTTCCCTATTTCGTATACACTTGTAAACGTGGATTCTAGCAATAGTAATTTTGCATTGCGCTTTATTGCTGTATGTGTAGCAAACGCGCCTCCTAGTGAACGTCCAAAGATGGTAATTTCTTCTTCTGAAAATTTTGTTTTGGCATAATCATAAAATAATAATGCATCTTCTAACATCATTTGATGACTGCGTTTCCCCATACTTTTACCGTAACCACGATAATCCATAATTACGACATCATACTTGTATTTTGAAGATAATTGCTCTGCCCATTCTCCCCAATATTCCAGCGTACGAGCATTTCCATGAAAATATAAAAGTACACCTTTTGGATTTTCTTGTTTGTAGTGCAAACCATGTAAAACTGCATCATCAGAAGCTTTTAGATAGATTTCTTCAAAAGCTAAAGAAGATGTAAACACATGATCTTGCGGCAAGGTTTCACTGTGGAATATTATTTTTTCTTGAAAAGCGAGTAACATAAAAATTATGAGCAAATATAATGCAATCAGTGAAATAACAATACGTTTGATAAATTTCATTTAGGCTTTTTTTCTTCTAAAGTTCAAACTAGAGTTTTTTGGATCTATTTCTTTAGGCAATTCTGAATGCAAAATTTCTTCTAAAAAACGATGGTATTGCGGAAAAGTATGCAAATTGTTGTGTCCGCCATCAATTACGGGATATAATCGTGTCCATTTTGGATTTATTTTAGACAATTTCACGCTAGTTTTGAATGGAATGAGTTTATCACTAGTTCCATGTATTATTTTGATTGGACATTTTACATATTCAATCCAACGATATGTCTTTACTGGAAACCTCAGAATCAGAGACATAGGCATGATTGGCAAAAAACGTTTTGTTATGTGTTTTACACTATAATAAGGCGCATCTAAGATTAGTAAGCGTGGATTATTACTTGAAGCCAATTTTGCAGCAAATCCAGAGCCTAACGACCTTCCATACAAAGTTATATATTGTTCGTCTACTTGTTCTTTTAAACGATCGTACACGTGCTGTAAATCCTTTTTGATGCCTGCTTCGGTCCGTTTTCCTGTACTTTTTCCGTAGCCGCGATAATCTACCATTAATACATCAAAACCGTGACGTGTAAAATCGACTGCAAATTTTCCCCAACCTTTAATGCTTCTTGAGTTTCCTTTTAAATATAAAACCACTCCTTTGGGTCTACGGACCTTAAAATGAATTCCATTGATATTTACACCTGGATCGACTTCAATATTATATTCGTCAAAAATTTGATTCTCATAATTAAATTCAAAATCGCTTGGAAGTTTTTCAGCTTTGAAGATAAAACGTTCTTGTAAAAAGTACAATACTACATTTGCAATGATGTAAATGATGATAAATATTATAATTCCTAGTGTCCAATATGACATGTATAGCGTTGGTTTTTGATTTCATAAGATAAGAAAAGTTTGGAAAAAAAGTTTCTTTTTCTTCTTAAGTCTCATTTAAAAAAGAAATTCATCAAGAAACATAAGAATTTCATAAAATTTAGAGGTAACAATTTTGAAGTTTATGCACTTGGTAATAATATTAACTTAAAAACTTTTAAAATGAAAAAAAGTAAATTGAAAAATCTTGCATTAAGCAAAAAAACAGTTTCTAGTTTAACAACAAAAGTATTAGGAGGCGCTGCAGCGAGTAGCAAAAGTTTCCGTTTGGCTGATTGCCCTGCTCCAGTAACTCAAAGACAAACTTGCCAATATTCTTGCGAGAAGAAAAGTTGTTATTGCATGGACTAAATGCTTAAAAGCGAACTTCGGTTCGCTTTTTACTTTACGTAATAAAAATAAAAAATTCTTCTAACAAATTACTGATCTAAAAGCATTGCAAACTACCTGTATAGCTGGAGATTGCTTCGTTATAAGCTTGATTCATTTGTTTGGTAAAAGCGATATTCTCAGAAACCACAATTTCATATATTGTATTTACTCTTAACACTGCATATTCTTTGACTTTTATAAAGTCATCTAGTGCATTTTGATGCACTCCCATTTTTATTAAAATCAACCCTTTTTGATTGTGTATTCTACTTAATGAAAGTGTATTGTTGATTGATTTTGCTTAGGTTATAGCATTTTCAAGGTCTTTTAGTACTGCTTTATCTTGAGTTAATAACAATTTACTATATGCTCTTTTTGACAACGCATCAATTATATTGTTTGTGTCATTTTTTTGCACTGCATTTTTACAGGCAGCAGCAATATAGATGTCTGTTTTTGCTAGTTGTGTCTATTGATTGTTTCAAAATACTTCGCTAAAAGTTCTTTGTACGATTTTGTCATCAATGAATCTGTTTGCCTAAACGTTGGAATTATTCCGAAAAGGCAGAGAAATAGAATACAGATTTTGAAAATTTAGGAACAGAAATACCGCTTAAAATTGAACATAGTATGGTTTTGAAGTATAATTACAAGATAAACAAACTTCTTATACAAACATGCAGAATTTTAGATTCGCTATTTCAAATTCTCTAAAATAAAATCTACCGTTTTATTGGTATTGTTGTTTACAATGTATGAATCCGTGATGTGTTTTGAATCAACAGCAAATCCATTTTTCGCTAATGATTCAATGTTTTCAAGATAATTTAATGAAATTTTACCACGCAATAATGGCTTCATATCTTTTCCAGATTTGTGGTAATCGTATACTTTTTTTAATCCAGTGAGATATAAGTAGTCTTTGGTAAATCCACCACCACGATGTGCCCTAGTAGATATATTAAATGCAGTTTCACGATCTAAATCGTAGGTATTTACAAACAAGCGGAATGTTTTGGAGAATGAATATCCTTTTGCCAAACTATCTACTGCAATCACGCGATATGCTAATTCTTTTAAGCGCTTTACCGTCAAATTGTTACTCATATATTCTGAAAAAACAGCCAAACCTTCCTGAGTTTCTTCATAGTTAGGAAAACCATTTGCAAATATTTTAAGTGGATGTAACAATCCGTTCATGGTCGTTACCATGTGTACTCCAATTTCATGATTGGTCAATACGGCAATTTCATTTTTAGAAAAAATATGCTTCTCATTGATCACCAGCGTTTTGATGTTGTTCAACACCATTGCAATGGCACTCATGTCCTTAGAAAACTTGATTTGATATGAAAAATCATATTGTTTTGAATATTCTCGGAACAATTCTTCTGTCTTTTGAGCACTATATTTTGGTTGAAATTGTGTATCACTTTCATCCTCTTCATCAAAATGCAGAATAAATTTCGCATTTTCTACATCTTGTTCGGTTGGCGTTCCAAAAGAACGCAAACTATTGTAGTAAAATTTACGCTTTGTTCCTATAGTTTCTATGCACTGAATTAGTCCTGAATACGCATAAATTATATCTTCATAAAGTGCTCTGGTAGATTCATCTTCAATTTTCTCAATAGGCTGTTCAAAAAGTTCTCTATGCAAATGAAAACGATCAAAATCTATTTTTGGGTAGACAAATTTAGGATCGGTAAGGTATTTTGATTGGAAGAATTTTTGTTTTTCTTCCTCCATATTTATCGGATTGACATAACTTAGCAACTCCACTTTCTTTACTAAGTCATCAATATTTTTATCTATTTCAAAAAGCACTTTACTCGCTACATTGATATCATTCATTCGTACTATGTTCTTTTCTTAGCTATGTTTTTGGAAAAAGTCATCTGCATGTTGTGGAACAAGCGTTTTTAGGGCTTCTTCTAAGGCAGATACAACTTCGGGGAACATGATTTGATTAATTTCGTCGCAATATATCTTTTTTACTTCAGTTGCCAAAACTAAGGTGTTGCTAAAATGCTGTGTAATAAATTTTAAAAAGTATCCATTTCCTTGAAACGTATCATTTATTTTAGAAGAGGAAGCAATTCCGTTTGGCAATTTGATTTCTGAAAGCATTGTACGCCAAGATTCAATAAGTTCACCAAAACGCTCATTATCAACATTTCCTGTTCCTAAATTGAAGGTTGGCACTTCTCGCTCCCAACGTTTCCAATTGTATGAATGCATATCATATACAACGCAAACACCAAATTTTTCTTCCAGTTTTGCAATTAACACATGTACAACTTTATAAAAGTTAGCATGTTTATCCAAACTCTTCTGTTTCATGTCGGCTGGCGGTGGAGAATGCCATAATTGTTTTCCCCATGCATCTTCATAAATAGCACTTTCTGGCGCGCGATTTAAGTCATATTCAAAACGAGAATCCATTCCGGCAATGACAATGGGATGTGTTTGTACCATTTCTTTAGTTGCAGGATCTTCTTCAAACCAGCGTTCATATTCGGTATGAATACAATTCTCCCAAAGTTCACGTCTAAATTGATGTCCATCATGTACCGCTCCACAAGCATAAGGTACATATTTGCCAATTTTTATCGTAAAAGAATAATCGGCTGAAACAGCTTCAAATAGCTCTTCTTGTTGAATTTTTGAAATGATTTCGTCAATGGTTAGTCTTTTCATACATCTATTACTTATGTTATACTATTGGTCGTTTTGATCTAAATAATTTTATGTCAGCACATTTATATTCATACTCATATTGATTTTCCACTTTAAAATCAATTTTATAATCATAATCATACAATGCCAATAAATTATCCATTTCTTTTTTTTTGAGATTTGACTACACTGTGAGCATTTGTGTATTTGATATAAGGTGTAAAGGCATATCCTATAAATCCCATTCCAAAGGAAATTCCAATTAGACTTCCCGTAGAAATCCAACCTGCTTCAAATAATTTTTGTGTAAAATAAATATCTGCTAAAATGATCGCAACTCCAACAATTGAATACAAAATTAAATGCCTTATTACTTTAGATTTTTGTTCTTGTAAGTCCTTGTCTTCTAAGTTTATTTTTGCAATCTCCTCTTTAGCGTTTTCATCAAATTCAATTTTAGGGCATTTTCTAATAAAATCTGCTTTTTCATGTGTAATTCCACATAAATTACCAGTTGTAAAGTCAAACTTTTTATGCTCACAAAAAGTACAATGCCTAGAAATTTCCACGTATTCTTATTTAATAGTTATGAGTTTGATACTTTTTTTAACAATATAGGCTCCTTTTTGATCTCGAGAAACCTGCACATCTGCTGTATACTCTAAGTTATTCTTTTTTAGTAATGATTCCAACTCTCGAAGTTTTTTTTCATGAATATCAATTTGCTTTTTGCATTGTTGTATAGGTCTAAAAGCTATGGCCAATAAAATTCCTCCCGCAGCAATTGTTGCTTGAAATATTGGAAATGTTGTCCATTCAGCCGAACTTCCATACGCACCTAAGCCAATAATTGCAAGTGCAATGATTCCCAATGTGCTTCCTTTTATAAGTAATTCTCTTTGTTTTAGTTTGAGTTTCTCTATTTCCACAAGGTTATTGAGGACTTCTACACTAAAATATTCTTTATCTTCTTTCTCCATTATACTATGTGGTAGTTATGAATCATTATGATGATTTAATTATTCTTTATACAAACTTCCCCATTCCGTCCATGAACCATCATATACACTGTATTTTTTAAAACCTACATGTTCCGCAGCTAATGCTAAAATACAAGCGGTAATTCCTGATCCACAAGAAAATATAAATGATGAATCGTCTTTATGAAATGATTCAAAAATATCTAGAAGCGCTGTTTTTAGTTTGAATGTATGATTGTGCAAAAGTTTGGAATATGGAAGGTTATGTGACGTTGGAATTTGTCCACTTCGTAAACCTTTTCTTGGTTCTGAAATTTTTCCTGTAAATCTTCCTTCTGAGCGTGCATCAAGAATTGTACTTTTGGTGTTGTTTATTTCTTGAAGCATTTCTGAATAATTCCTAAAGAGATATAGATGATCTTTTCCTTGAAAGTTTCCCTTATTTCCTCGATATGTTTTTTTACTTTCTAGCAGATAGTTTTCCGCTTTCCATGCGGGAAATCCGCCATCTAAGACTGCAATATTGTCAAATCCCATTGCTTTGAACATATACCAAACTCTAGGTGAGGCATAAATCCCCAATTCATCGTATACAACAATAGCGCTTTCTTGATTGATTCCTAGTGCTTGGGCTTTTTCAGTAAACGCTTCTACAGAAATCATCGTGTTTGGAAATGGAGCATCTATAACGCTGAATACTTTTTTTATGTCAAAAAAACGTGCATTTGGAATTTGAGTAGTTTCTGCAGCTTTATCAGCATCTACAACTCTTGATATTGTACCATTTAAAACAATAAGATTGGTTGCATGAATATGTTCTTGCAACCAATCTACAGATACTATTGAATTTGTAATTTGTAGTAGCATTAGGCGTCATCAACAGCTTTACGCAATCGTACGCGTCGGTCAAATGCTTGTAATTTATCGACAACTTTACTTTCTATAAAATCGATTACTTTTTCCTGTACTTTCGCTTTGTACACTTTATTGATATAGGTAATTCCTCCTGGAGACATTACATTAACTTCTACTAATTTTCCACCAATCACATCAATTCCGACAAAATAGAGTCCATCATTCACTAATTTTGGACCAATTTGTTTACACAAGGCTTTTTCTGCTTTCGTAAGCGAGTGTTTTTGCACACTTCCGCCAGCACTGACATTGGATCTATGATCATCGGAACCTGGTACGCGTTTCATAGCTCCAATTGGCTCGCCATTTAGCAACAAAATACGAACATCTCCTTGATCTGCTCCTTCGATATAATCTTGAAGAATTACATAATTTGACGTTCCATCGCTATTTGTTATATAGAAATCTAACAACGATTTAATATTGTTCATCGCCGATTTTTCTATTAAAATAACTCCAGAACCTCCAAAGCCATTCAAAGGTTTCAAAATCATTTTATCCGCTTTCGATTCTTTAATTTGCTGAACTAAATAGTCTTTATTTTTAGAAACATGCGTATTTGGAATAATGTTACTATGTGCATCTCCAAAAGCTGCTGTATAAAGCTTATTGTTAGCTTCTCGCATTCCTTGAAGTGAGTTTACAATAAAGACATCATCTTTTACAGAATCAAGAAAATTAAGCATGATTGGGTCAAGTGGCGGATTTGCTCGCATAAAAATTACATCAAATCCTGCTAATGGCAACATTTCTTCTCTCAATTGTGCTTTTGAATAAAATGATTTTAAGGTACTGGGCACTTTATCCATTCGGGCGATTACATTACAAAAAGCATTGGTAACACTATCTCTAATCGTTAAATTAGATGGTGTACACATGGCTACTCCATGTCCTCGTTTAACACATTCTTTAATTAAAGCTAAACTTGTATCGTTTTCTGGATCAATATCTTCCCAAGGATACATTAAAAAACAGATATTCATTGCGATATTTTTTTGGTTGGTTTTTGGTTCTTTTAAAAATATATAAAATAGTTGGTTTTTACACTATGATTCTTTTGATTGATAATTATCGTCCCAATTTTTAGGTTTTGGATCGTGTAATTTGTCTAAAGATTTTGCTACAACCATTGATACAGTAGCGTCTCCAGTAACATTAATCACCGTTCTACACATATCTAAAGGTCTATCAATCGCAAAGATCAAAGCGAGTCCGATTGGTAATAGTGTCGGATCAAACCCTACAGATTCTAATACTATTACCAACATTACCATTCCTGCACTTGGTACAGCGGCACTCCCGATAGAAGCCAACAGCGCAGTAAATACAATGATTAACTGAACTTGAAAATTGATATCTTCAGGGGTAAGTACTTGCATGATGAATACTGCTGCAATTGCCTGATATAAACTTGTTCCATCCATATTTACAGTTGCACCAACAGGCAAAACAAACCCAGAGACTTCTTTATCAACTCCAATATGTTCTTCTACTCTTTCCATGGTTACAGGTAATGTTGCTGCACTGGAACTAGTTGAAAATGCTAACAATTGTGCTGGACTGATTTGTTTTAAAAACCATAATGGTGATTTTTTTGTGTACACACTGACAACTGCTAAGTAAAAAACAACCATTAAAATCAATCCTCCAACAACACATAATCCATAAGATAAAAGTTTCATTAGAATTTCAGGGTCATCAAAGGCTACTATTACATTTGCTAAGAGTGCAAAAACGGCGTATGGGGCGAATAACATAATTAAATCTACCATTTTCATAACAATCTCATTCAAGGAGTCGAATATGTCAATCATAGGTTTGGCTTTGTTTTCTGGAATGAGCAACAAACAAATACCTAAAAATAATGCAAAGAAAATGATTTGAAGCATTTTAGCTTCTCCCAAAGCTTTAAAAATATTTTTTGGAAAAATATCAACTAGTGGTTGTAATGGACCAGCATCTTTTTGAGCTGCGGCTTTCACCAGCTTATCATTTACACCATCGGAATCCGCATATTTTTCTTTTATTTTTTCAATTGTTTCTTTGGGCATTCCTGTTCCTGGTTGTACAGTGTTTACGATACCTAAACCGATAATAATTGCAACTAAAGTCGTTATTACATAGATTCCAATAGTTCGCAAACCCATTTTTTTGATTTTGGCAATATCCTTCAAATCAGATATCCCTTTAATGAGTGATGCTAAAATCAAAGGAACAGCAATTAATTTAAGTAAATTGATAAAAATGGTTCCAAAAGGTTTTATCCAGCTACTAATAAAATGTTCTGCTTTTGTTACTTCTACATTCTTAGCTTTGATTTCTTTAATGGTGGTCACCACTTCTCCATTGATAATTTCTTGAACGATTTGCTGAGAAGCAGGAATTTCTTTTAAAACTACTTTTTCACTTCCCCAAGAAGTTGACAGTAAGATGAAGGCAAAAATTACGCCTAATGTCATTC
The DNA here is from genome assembly GCF_022447245.1 of Kordia sp. Lineage (GTDB taxonomy): Bacteria > Bacteroidota > Bacteroidia > Flavobacteriales > Flavobacteriaceae > Kordia. The sequence continues at coordinate 80,680 of NZ_JAKVBC010000003.1, forward strand.
CTATCAAAATTTTCCAATGTAATGCCATTTTTTTCATGTAGCTCGTTTTGTGTTAGGTTATCTTGTTGTTATTTTTGAATGGTTCTATTGAGTAAGTAATAATCGGCTAATACCAATGCTGCCATTGCTTCCACAATTGGTACGGCTCTTGGTACTACGCATGGATCATGACGTCCTTTTCCTGTCATTTCTACAATTTCACCATCTTTATTAATCGTGTCTTGAGATTGCATAATGGTTGCCACAGGTTTAAACGCCACATTGAAGTAAATGTCCATTCCGTTGCTGATTCCTCCTTGAATTCCACCAGAAAGATTGGTTTTTGTGCTTCCATCAGCATTGAATATATCATTGTGCTCACTTCCTTTCATTTTTGCACCTTCAAATCCACTTCCATATTCAAAACCTTTTACAGCATTAATCGACAACATAGCTTTTCCTAATTCTGCATGTAATTTATCAAATACAGGTTCTCCTAGGCCAGTAGGAACATTTTGAATTACACACATCACAGTTCCTCCAATGGTATCACCTTCTTTACGTATTTGACGAATTCGTTCTTCCATTTCTGCAGCTTTCGCAGCATCAGGACTACGTACAGGATTGCTTTCTGTCAAAGAAAAATCCAATTCATGATAAGGCGTATCCAAGCTAATTTCTCCTACCGAAGATACAAAAGCGTTTATTTTTATATCGGAAAGTAACTGTTTTGCAATGGCTCCAGCTACGACTCTACAAGCCGTTTCGCGTGCTGAACTTCTTCCGCCACCTCTATAATCGCGATGTCCGTATTTTTGATCGTAAACATAATCGGCATGTGATGGACGATATGTTTCTTTTATATGTGAATAATCGTGTGATTTTTGATTTGTGTTGTGAATTGCAAACCCAATAGGAACTCCCGTAGTTTTTCCTTCAAAGATTCCAGAATAAAAGGAAACTTCATCTGGTTCTTTTCGTTGTGTAACAATTGCTGATTGCCCTGGTTTTCTACGATTCATCTCATGTTGAATCATTTCTAAATCCAATTCCAATCCAGCCGGACAACCGTCAATAACTCCTCCAATTGCGCTTCCATGTGATTCTCCAAAAGTGGTCAATTTGAATAGAGATCCAAAAGTATTACCTGCCATAGTATTTTTTTATCAAATGTAAATTTAAACTAACAGATTTAAAAACCCAACAAATGCTTAAAATTAACTTAACATTTGACAGATCGCCTTCATAAATTATTAACATTCAACCTACTAAGCTTAACGCTAGTTTTTCATAATTTTTTCTTGTTTGTTTTTTATTTGTAGCATTGTAAGAATAGCCCATGAAAAAACGAAAAATAGATCTTGTTGTGATTTCCGATGTTCACTTAGGAACGTTTGGTTGTCACGCTAACGAACTGCTAGCCTACCTAAACAGTATTGATCCAAAAAAAGTGATTTTGAATGGTGATATTATTGATATTTGGCAATTTAGAAAGCGTTATTTTCCAAAACCGCATTTACAAATTATTAAAAAGCTAATTGACTTCACTACAAAGGGTGTAGAAGTGATTTATATTACTGGAAACCACGATGAATCTTTGCGTCGTTTTTCCGATACAAAAGTTGGTAATTTTTCTTTGGTTGATAAATTGGTATTGGAGTTAAATGGAGAAAAAGCATGGTTTTTCCATGGAGATGTATTTGACACCTCTATTCAAAATGCAAAATGGATTGCAAAATTAGGTGGAATAGGTTATGATTTATTAATCCGTTTGAACCGAATAATTAACTGGTTTTTATTGAAACTAGGTCGTGAAAAATACTCGCTTTCTAAAAAGATAAAAAACAGTGTAAAGAAAGCTGTAAAATATATAAGTGATTTTGAAGAAGTTGCTGCCGACTTGGCAATTGACAATGGATATCAATATGTAGTTTGTGGACATATCCATCAACCACAAATGGAGAAGAAAACCAATAAAAAAGGTTCCTGTATTTACTTAAATTCAGGTGATTGGATCGAAAATTTAACTGCTTTAGAATATCATAAGAATCGTTGGAAACTATATCGTCATTCAGAAGATCGCTTGACCGCTTTTTACGCAGACGAAGAGCTAAAATCCATGGACTATAAGGATTTGCTAGCTGCGATTACCATTGTGAAAGATCTGAAATAAGCTTGTATAGCACTACTTTAGACTTGATTCGAATTAGTTAAATATACTTAGATTTTAAGTGATTTACCTGAAGTCTTCCTCACTTTTAGAAGCTTTTCAGCTAAGAAAATTGTAGTTTTGATGACATATTTAAAAACTCATTAAATTAAAAGAATTCGAACAATGGATCTTAATCTGAATCAACTTAAAACAGAGATTTATGATAATTGTTCTTCCGAAATTTCAAACTTCACAATTGAATCAGAAGGTAAAGAATACTACGCTTCTCGATTTCAGCTTAATGGACTAAACATTTTAAGTAGAAACGCTAAAATAACACCAAAAAAAGTTGGACAGTTTGTAACTTTTTGGAAACGAAACGAGCATGGAATAACTGCTCCTTTTGAAACATCTGATTGTATTGACTTTTATATTGTAAACGTTCGAACTGAAAATCATTTTGGACAATTTGTCTTCTCAAAAGCGATACTTATCAAAAAAGGAATTATTTCAACTGGAAAGAAAGAAGGAAAAAGAGGTTTTCTAGTCTATCCTAAATGGGATATTCCAAACAATAAACATGCTGAACAAACTCAGAAATGGCAATTGGATTATTTTTATGAAATAAACACTACTACAGACTTAAAAAGAGTATCAGAGCTATACGGAGTTGGATAACTACTCATGATCTTCACTCTGATTACCAATATTTATGTGAAGACGAAAATAATTCCTAATTTACCCAAAATTCGGATTCAATAGCACAATGAAAAATTCAAAGAAGAAAAGCTTTAAACAATATGTTTTATTCTCACTAGGAGAACTTATTTTGATCATTGCAGGTATTCTCATTGCAATGAATATTAATAATTGGAATGAAAAACGTATTTCCCTGAAAAAAGCTAACGTATATATCGATAAAATCAGAAAAGATTTGGCTGTAGACACTTCCTTTTTTGAATATGCCATTAAAAGAATTGATTTAAAAATTGATTATAAAAAAAGTCTGTTCAACCAAGATAGTCTAACTAAATTTTCCACGATACAAATACAAGGAATAGTTGCAACTGGAACCAATAATATTTCTATTAATAACAATGCATACAAAAAAATGATAGAATCAGGTATTGTAACTTTGGAAGAAAAGAAGTTTTTATTCGAAAGATTAGATGCTTATTATACTATTTTCAGTAATTACTTGAACGAATTTAATAGATGGGAAGAAAAATATGCCTCTAGGGATTCAGATTTTTGGGTATATCAAAATCGCTATGAGACAACATATTTCGATTCTATACAACCCATTGTAAATGTTGAAGAAAACCGCAAAAAATTACTAAACATAGTGAACTCAGTAGAAGGTAGAAATTATATTAACATGTCTATTGTTCGCGAACAACAAATGAAGGATATCTATACCAAAGGTAAAAAAAGAGCTAAAAGATTAATCAAACAAATTGATTCTCTTCAAAACTAAAGTAATCTATAGTAAAGCACGTCTCAGCACTGTAATCGGATGTAAAGCATCTTTATCAGTTCCATCTTTAATTTGATGTCTGCAACTTGTTCCATTGGCGGCTATAATTGTATCGGATTCTGCTGCTCTTACTGCTGGAAATAACGACTGCTCTCCTACTTTCATACTAACTTCATAATGCTCTTTTTCATATCCGAATGAACCTGCCATTCCACAGCAACCCGAAGCAATAATTGTTGGTTTGTAGTTTTTTGGAAGATTCAAAATGTCATACGTACACTTTTGATTGGATAATGATTTTTGATAACAATGTACATGAATTTTGATGCTTTTTGCTTCTTCTGTAAATGCTTCCGAAGTAATTTCTCCTGCTTTGATTTCTGCAGCTAAGAATTCCTCTAGCAAATAGGTGTGTTTTGCAATGCTTTTTGCCGCTTCTTTATCATCTGCTAAACGAATATATTCATCTCGAAATGTAAGTATTGCTGAAGGTTCTATTCCTACTAAAACAGCATTTTCGTTGATCCGATTTTTAAAAATCATTACATTCTTATTAGCAACTTTTTTTGCTTCTAACAAGAACCCTTTTGATATGAAAGTTCGTCCACTCTCTGCATGCGAAATATGTTTGATTTCATATCCTAATTTAGATAATACAATTAGAGCGTCTTGTCCTATATCAGATTCTAAATAATTGGTGAATTCATCACTAAAAATGTATACTTTTTTAGATTTAAAAAAACTACTATTTAATTGATTTATTGATTTTTGAATTATACTATTTAAAGTTTTTATTGAATTTACAGGAAGTGTGCGTTTTTGTGCTACTCCTAGTCGTTTTTTTATAATTTTAGATGTAAAACTATTTGTTTTTACAAAATTAGAAAGCACTGGAAATGTACTTGCCAAACGATTGGATTTCGTAGAAAATGCAAAGGCTTTATCCCGAAAACTTGGCTTATTAGATTTGTAATATTGATGCAAAAATTCTGCCTTTAAAGCAGCCACATCTACATTGCTTGGACATTCACTCGCACAAGCTTTACAACTTAAACACAGATCAAAAACTTCCTTTAATTCTTTATGATCAAATTTGTTTTCCTTTTCGGATAATGTTAGAAACTCTCGCAATGCATTGGCTCTTGCACGTGTTGTATCTTTTTCATTAGTTGTAGCTCGATAACTTGGACACATAGCTCCCGAAAATGAAGCTGGTTTTCTACAATCACCAGAACCATTACACTTTTCTGCTGCACGTAAAATTCCTTGACTATCGGAGAAATCATATAAAGTATCTATTGTTGGTTCTGTACGATCAATTTCATAGCGAAGCGAAGTATCCATTTTTGCCGCATCTACTATTTTTCCTGGATTGAAGATATTATTTGGATCAAAAACTGCTTTGACTTCTTTTAGTAATTCATAATTCTTCTCTCCTATCATTATTGGAATGAACTCTGCTCGTACAATTCCATCACCGTGTTCACCACTAAACGAACCGTTGTATTTTTTAACCAGTTTAGCAACATCGTGTGTTATTTTTCGAAACAACACAACATCTTCTTTCTTTTTTAGGTTCAATATTGGACGTAAGTGTAATTCTCCTGCTCCTGCATGTGCATAATATACAGCTCTCTGTTTGTAGCCATCCATAAGTTGTGTAAATTCAGCTATATAATCTGCTAAATCTTCCAATGCAACTGCTGTATCTTCAATGCAGGCTACTGCTTTTTTATCACCAATAATATTTCCTAACAAACCTAAACCCGCTTTGCGTAATTCCATCGCTTTGGCAATTTCTTCACCTTTTAAAACTGGATAATGGTAGCTTTTTCCTTCTTGTTCAAGTGACGCAATTAAAGCTTTTGTTTGTATTTGTAAGTTTTCTGTTGAATTTGATCGTAATTCGAGTAATAAAATCGCTTGAGGATCGTCTTTTACAAAGAATCTGTTTTTGGCTTGCGCCAGATTTGACTTTGTACAATCCAAAATAATTTTATCCATCATTTCACAGGTGTACAAATTATGTTCCATCGTCAACGAAACTGATTGCAAACAATCTTCTATGCTTTTATAATGAGCAGCTACCACGCAACTTTCTGTTGGTGGCAATTCGTCCAATTGCAACGTTATTTTAGTAGTAAAGGCTAATGTTCCTTCACTTCCAGATAATAATTTACACATATTGAAGGTATCACCATCTACTGAAAAAGGTTTGGACTTTAGCAATTCGTCAATCGCATAACCTGTATTACGTCTGTGAATAGCGTCTTTTGGAAATTCTGACCTAATTTCATGTTGGTTTCCTTCATCAGAAAGCATCTCATACACTTTTTGATAAATGCTGCCTTCAAGCGTCTCTAAGCTGCGTTTTTGATGAAATACTTCCGTAGTAATATCTCCAAAAGTCACTTCACTTCCATCCGATAGTATTACGTCCTTTGCAATGACTTTATCACGCGTCACGCGATATTTTATAGATGTTGTGCCCGAAGAATTATTTCCAACCATTCCTCCAATCATACAACGATTAGACGTGGAAGTGTTAGGTCCAAAAAACAAATCAGTTGCTTTTAAATGATTGTTGAGTGCATCACGAACAACTCCTGGCTGCACCGTAACAGTTTTTGCAACAGTATCAACATGCAAAATTTCTGTAAAATATTTTGAAACATCTACCACAATTCCTTCTCCTACACATTGTCCTGCTAAGGAAGTTCCTGCTGTTCTTGGAATCAGTGAAGTATGATTTGTTTTTGCAAAATCAATAAGAGTTACTAAATCCGTAGTATCCTTAGGGTATGCAACGGCGAGCGGAAGTTTACGATATACAGATGCGTCAGTTGCATATAGGATTCTGTGTAAATCATCATAAAAAATGGTACCTGAAAAGGTATTTTTCAACTGCTCCAATTTCGCCTTCATGCTGGTGTTATTGATATTGTGTGTAATTTTGCAGCAATATAAACTTATTTTTTAAGTTATAAATAACAAACAAGCACCCTGTAACAATAAGATATTAACATGTGAAATTAATTAAATAAGACTACACATTTTAGGAATGGTATGGTTGTTGGTTTGGTTCATCAAATGAAATTAAAAATATAAACTATTTAAGCATGAAAAAACTATTGATTTTAGGAGTTCTATTTCTAGGATATACAGCTTCTGCTCAGCAAATTTCAGATAACGCAATTGGTTTACGAATTGGTGGAAATAACGGATTTGGTACTGAAATTTCATATCAAAGAGCATTATGGGACAACAATCGATTGGAATTAGATTTGGGCTGGAAAGACAACGATGATTATGATGCGTATAAAATTACTGGATTGTACCAATGGGTTTGGAATATTGATGGTGGATTTAACTGGTACGCTGGCGCTGGTGGTGGAGTTGGAAGTTGGAATAGCAATCGCAATTTGACAAATGATGGCTTTTACGCATTCTTAGCGGGTGACGTTGGTATTGAATATAATTTTGACTTTCCATTACAACTTTCACTAGATGTACGTCCCGAAATTGGTTTTGACGATGGATTTAATGACGACTTAGATTTGGATTTAGCGCTTGGCGTACGCTATCAATTCTAATTTTTCTAGGGTAATTCTTTGCATTTGGTTAAATTTGCGCGTTTAACTTTTAAAATTATTCAACAAAAATGTATTTAAACGTGAAGAAAGTATTTGTGATTACTTGTATTATTGGGACGTTATTGTTTTCCGCTTGTGATAAAAAGACACAAAACTCGGCAGATGGATATACAATAGAAACTACAATTAACGGACTTCCTGATGGTGTTCGTGCATTTTTGAAAGTACCAAATGAAAAAGGTGTTCCGCAACCAAAAGATACTGCTGTAATACAAAATGGAAAATTTACATTTACAGGAAAATTAGAGCATCCTGAATTAGGGTTTATTTATATAAATGGTGCAGAAGGGAATGTAAACTTACTTTTAGAAAATGCAACCATCACGATTGACGCTAATAAGGACAACTTGTCAACTTCTAAAGTTTCTGGAGGAAAACACAACCAAGAATATGTAGATTTTGTCGAAGATTCAAAGGCACTATCTGAAAAAGTACAAAAAATAAGAGCACGCTATCAAAAAGCAGTCACTACAAGAGATACTGCTGTTATTAATGCTGCAAAGAAACAAGTTGCTGATTTAGACAAGCAAGCAGTTGAATATCAGGAAAAGTATGTATTAGATCATCCAGATTCATATATTTCTGTAATGTTGGTAAACCGTATGTTGCGTAGTAAATTGACAACTGCTAAAAAAGCAAAGCAATTTTTTGATGCACTTCCTGATGACATGAAGAAAACACGCGTAGCACAAGATTTATTTATAAAATCAACAGAAATGTTGCGATCTACTTTAGGTTCCGTAGCTACAAACTTTTCAGCACCAAATCCGGAAGGAAAAAAGATTTCTTTAGATGAAGTAAAGAGTAAAGTCACTATCATTGATTTTTGGGCTTCTTGGTGTGGACCTTGCCGTAGAGAGAATCCGAATGTGGTAAAGATTTACGAAAAGTATCATAAAGATGGATTAGAGATAATAGGAGTTTCTTTAGACGGACGTCCTAACCAAAATAACGCTAGAGAGGATTGGCTACGTGCTATTAAAACAGATGGTTTACAATGGCCACAGGTTTCTAACTTAGATGGATTTAGAGATGCCATTGCCCGTACCTATAATGTTCGTTCTATTCCTGCTACATTTATCTTAAATGAAAAAGGTGAAATTGTAGAAAAGAATTTACGTGGAGCCTCATTAGAAGCAAAAATTAAAGAATTACTCGGAAAGTAAATATAATTCCGAATTATATGAAAGCTGATTTTCAAGAAGTTAGTTTTTTATTCAAAAAAACGCATATTTTTTATTTGCACGGTTCAAAAACTATGGTATATTTGCAACCGCAATAAAGCAAAAAAGCGTTGGGGAGATACTCAAGCGGCCAACGAGGACAGACTGTAAATCTGTTGGTTTTTACCTTCGCAGGTTCGAATCCTGCTCTCCCCACATAACAAAAAATCCGCACGAAAGTGTGGATTTTTTTGTTTTTGGAAAATTTGAAGCAACGCTTCAAGAATTTGGAAAAAGCAAAAAATACAATGCGTAGCCTTAGGGTTTTCTATTTGCAGCAGCGCGGAAAAGGATTATCAAATAATCCTGCCCTCCCCATATCAAGCAAGAAACCACGTCAACTGACGTGGTTTTTTGTTTTTTCAAGCGTTTTGAAAACTTGTTTCAAGATAAATTTTAAGAGCGATTTTTTATTCTAAAAGTGTAAGCGTTCGTTTCAGCAATAATTTTAAATCAAAAATATTTTTTTTGTCTTCTAAAGAAAAAGAACTTACAATTCCGCTTTCGCTTGCATACATAATTCGTATATCTTTTGTTACTTCAACATCTACATCCTGATCTTCTATAATTATTTCAGAAATCTCGATAGGCTTTCCTTCTACATCAAGAGAATCTTTGAATTGCTCTCTAATCACCTTTTCTGTATCTTTTCGCATCGCTTCTTTAATTCCATCATTCAATATCTCTGATGAATGAATAAATTCATAATTCTCTCCTACTTTAAAAACTCCATATTTCCTCACTTGTTTGGAGGGATGTCCCATTGGATCATTTTTTGGAATTGTATCCTTATTATAATATTGATATGAAATTTCTTTTTTATAAAATCCAAAAATAGAATTGATATCCTTTTGATAAATGCGTGTTACAGAAAACGTCCCTTCATTTAATTGTTGTTCTAATGAAGAAATTAACTCTGATAAATTTGAGCCATTTGAAAATTTTCGTTTTGCCTTTTTTATATTTTTTTGAATTTTCGTGTTCACTTCTTCTTCATTCGTAATACTAAATTCTGCTTTAGCAATATTTAAGTAAATCTCACTTTTTACACCATTTAAAAGTACACTTTCCAAATCAGTTTTATCAAACTTGTCTAAATAGATTGTAGCATTTACAAAATCACCTTTAGTTTCCCCAAATTTGAAATTCAAATGATAATTCGTAGTATCTTTTTCCTCTGGTGTATGATTTATTTCATTCACCTTATAGGTCAACTTTTGTCCTTTTTTAAAAATTGGAATAATTTGAGCCGTAGAATCTTGTTCATTCGTAATTACTTGTGCTGACATGCTATAACAAAGTATACATGCAATTAAGATAAGTGTAGTTTTCATATTCATAATAATTAGTTTTGAACAAAGTAAATATTTTTTTCTAAATTATACCAAAGGGAAAATTCCCCTTTTTTAGTGTCTGTATTAGATTTTACCGAGCTTTGTCATCACAAACAAAGCAATAATTGGAATTGCCATAAATACCACAATTTCTGTTTCTTGTACAAGTATATTTGGGCGAAGTATTAGCGTTATCACAAATCCAGCTACAGCGCCACCAAAATGCGCATCATGCCCTATATTTCCTACGCGTTTTTTCATTCCATAAATAGAAAATATTAAGTAGCATATTCCAACGATATACGCTTTTACAGGAAAGGGAATAAACATGATATACAAGCTGTTATTAGGGAATAGTAAGATAGAAGCGTATAATACTCCAGAAACAGCTCCACTGGCTCCTAAAGCACTGTAATGCGGCTCATTTCGATGAAAATAATAGGAAAGTATATTCCCTAGTAGCAAACTAGCAACATAAATAAGTAAAAAATATTGCGCTCCCAAAGTGAAAATTACACTATTGGCAAAAAAGTACAAGGTAAGCATGTTAAATACCAAATGCATGACATCTGCATGCAAAAATCCAGAAGTCATCATTCGGTAATGTTGACCATTGTCAATAGCACTGATATTGAATAAATACTTTCTTATAAATGAATCATCATCAAATCCTTTGATTGATGGTAAAACGTTTGCCAAAATTATTCCAATCGTTATGGGTTCTAAATTCATCATAAATTAGCCTTTATTAAGTGCCAAATATAGCTATATTTGTGAAAATTTAGTATTCCTATGCAGCTTATTGCGTTCATTTTTATTTATCCTATACTTTGGTTGATTTCTATTTTACCTTTTCCGCTACTCTACTTATTTTCTGACTTTTGCAATTTTATTATATATCGCCTAATCGGCTACCGAAAAAAAGTTGTACGTGGGAATTTGGCGTTGGTTTTTCCAGAAAAGAGTGATGCCGATCGTTTGAAGATTGAAAAGAAATATTACAGTCTTTTGTGTGATATGTTTTTGGAAATGATTAAATCACTTAGCATTTCTAAAAAATCTATGCGTAAACGTTTTGTGTTTTCTGATCTTGAATTAATTACAGAATACGAAAAACAAGGAAAAAGTATCCTTCTAATCTCTGGACATTATGCTAATTGGGAATGGATGAATATTATGAACGAATACGTTTCACATAAAGGATTCGGGATTTATAAAAGGCTTACCAATAAATATTTTGACAAACTTGTTCGTAAGATTCGTGAAAAAACCGATGCTACACTGATTACAACAAAAGAAACTTTTAAGACCATAAAAAAAAATGAAGATAATGGTTTGCTGGGTATTTATTATATGGTGAGCGACCAATCACCAAAGCCTTTAGCACATTATTATTGGACAGATTTTATGAATATTACCGTTCCTTGTTTTGATGGACCAGAAATAATAGCACGTAAAGCTGATATGCCTTTCATATATTTTAGAATTGAAAAAATAAAACGAGGTCATTACCAAGGATCATTTATGGATTTGACTCCAAAAGGAATTTCAAATTACGCAAAACATGTGCCAACTGATTTATTTTACAGAGAACTAGAAAAACAAATTAGAGAAGTTCCTGAGCATTACTATTGGGTTCATAAACGCTGGAAACACCGAGATAAAGTGCCGATTGAGCATCAAAAATAAAACTACCTTTTGTATGAAACTATCAGATGTTTGATTTTCAGAAGATCAGATTGTTATCAAAGGAAATACATCTCCTTTATTTACCAGAATTCCATTGTTGATTTTAGCAATTGTTACAGCATTAGTTCCCGTTGCTGTACTTACGTATCGTGGAATTGAAGGCTTAGGTTTTCATTTTGGAATTGTTGCCATTATTATAAGTTTTGAAGCTGCTTCCTATCTTATCTTAAGAATCGTTTTGTGGAATACGCATGGAAAAGAAACACTAACTTTTACAGAGGAAGGTATTATCTATCAAGCCGATTATAAGTATTTTAAAGGTCGTGAAATTGTTGTTGCTAAATCTAAAAACATGCAATTTTCTTCTCATAATAAAGAAAAAGACACCTGTTTGTTTTCCACAGAAAATAAAGAAGCTGATATCCAAAATGTGTTGCCTATATCAAGACATCATTTACAAAAAATACAACAAGAATTTAATCAATATTACAGCAATTAAAATTGCGTTACACTACTCTACCTTCTTTTACAGCTTTGCCATCTAACCAAGCTCCAATAGCTAAACCAAAAGCCAATCCAATAGGTAAACCCAATGCTATATTTCCGAAAGCAACGCCCCAAGGCATTCCAATAGCCATTCCTATGGGTATCCATAAACTTACATAAAAACCTTTATTGACCAATTTGTGCTTTGTAATAGCTGCACTTTTGATTTTTGCTTTCTTTTTTAAGAAGTTACGACGCGTTTCTTTGTCTTCAAAACCTACCTTGTTTGGAATTGAAGCCACATACGCATCCATTTCTGCTTTAAATGCATCTAGTGCTTCTGAAGAAGCAGCATGTGTTGCCATTTTTTCTAACAATCGTTTAAAGTAAGCTGTTTCTACTTTTTTATGTAGCGACTCGTCAAAAGAAGCTGTTTTTTCATCTAAAGTTCGAAGCGTTGCGTTTTTCCAATCTGTATATGTAGTTCCTATAGCACTTTTTATTTGAATTGTATTTGATAACATGAGTAGTGTATTTTTTCTTTTCGTTACACGCTATCAAAATAGTAACGATCTAAATAAAGCATCTAGTATATTTGAATATTTTTAGATTCTTTAATTATTCTCATAAAAAAAAGCCATCCAAAATAGACGGCTTTCTTTCTAATATATTTTTTACTTCTATAAATTCGCTATCGCTGAAATCTCTTTCATAATGCGCTGTGCTAACTCATCAGCTTCTTGTTGTGATGCTGCTTCCGTATAGATTCTTATAATAGGTTCAGTGTTTGATTTACGCAAGTGTACCCAATTTTCAGGGAAATCAATTTTAACACCATCAATTGTAGTTACATTTTCGTTAGCGTACTTCTCTTCCATCGCTTTTAAAATTCCATCTACGTCTAATTCTGGCGTTAATTGAATTTTATTTTTACTCATAAAGTAACTTGGATAGCTATCACGCAATTCGCGAACAGTCATTTTCTTTTCCGCTAAATGTGTTAAGAATAAAGCCACTCCTACTAAAGAATCACGTCCGTAGTGTAATTCAGGATAAATGATTCCTCCATTTCCTTCTCCCCCAATTACTGCATTGGTATCTTTCATCTTAATCACTACGTTTACTTCTCCAACGGCACTTGCTTGGTATGTTCCACCATGTTTCTCAGTTACATCACGCAATGCTCTTGAGGATGATAAGTTCGAAACCGTGTTTCCTTTTACTTTTCCTAACACATAATCTGCGCAAGCAACCAAGGTATATTCTTCTCCAAACATTTCTCCATCATCACAAATAAATGCCAAACGATCTACATCAGGATCAACCACGACACCAAAATCAGCTTTTTCTTTTACGACAAGCTCTGAAATATCCGTCAAATGTTCTTTTAATGGTTCTGGATTATGTGGAAAATGTCCATTTGGCTCACAATACAATTCAACCACATCTACGTTTAATGCGCGTAATAGTTTTGGAATAGCAATTCCTCCTGTAGAATTCACTCCATCAACAACCACTTTAAAATTGGCTTGTTTAATGACTTCAGCGTCTACTAATGGTAAGTTTAATACTTCTTTTATATGTTTGTCAATATACGTATCATTTGGTGTCACTGTTCCTAAATCGTCTACTTCTGCAAAGTCAAAATCGTCACTTTCTGCAATTTCTAAGATCACTGCTCCATCTGCTCCATTTAAGAATTCTCCTTTATGGTTTAACAACTTTAACGCATTCCATTGTTTCGGGTTATGACTAGCTGTTAAGATGATTCCTCCATCTGCTTTTTCTAAAGGTACCGCAACTTCTACTGTTGGTGTTGTTGACAAACCTAAATCAATCACATCAATTCCTAAACCAACTAAGGTATTTACAACTAAACTCTGAATCATTTCTCCAGAAATTCGTGCATCTCTACCGATAACAACGGTTAATTTTTCTTTGTCATATTCATTTTTCAACCAAGTTCCATAAGCACTGGCAAATTTTACTGCATCAATCGGTGTTAAATTATCTCCTACATTTCCTCCAATGGTTCCACGAATCCCTGAAATTGATTTGATTAACGTCATAATATATCTATCTAAATTTATTTTTAAGTTTTAAGAATGGTTTTTCAAAGTATTGATATGAAAAGTGCGAAACTATAAAAGTTACAGCAAAGACTAACCCATACGAGAGTAAAATTATTGTTATATCCGACATGGCAACTTTGTCTACCATTTTGAGCATTACTAATCCTATAAGCTGCATTACTAAGGGATGAAACATATAAATACCATACGATATCTTTCCTAAATAGTTCAATGCTTTATTTCGTATGTTAATTAAAGGACTGTAACTCAATGTCAATATTACAAAACTAAACAATAACATGCTGAAAAAATGGTATAAATTTGCGTCTATTCCTTTGAATATATCTGTACAAAAGTATGCTAAAAATATCCCTAAAACAGCTATTTTGATGTACTTATGCATCTTATTCCCTAAATCAAATCGCTCGTGTAATACTGCTAGCAATCCTCCTGTTGAGAAGTAAAAATAAAGAAAATCAAATTTTCGTAGAAATGGAAAGATATCACTAGCAAAAATAGCAAAGTACACCATTGTCAAAATCACTATGAACCTGATAAAGAATTTCTTTTTTATAAAAAATAACATCGGTGGAATGAGCAAATAAAACTGCTCTTCTATTCCAATAGACCAGAGTATTTCTAATGCTCCACCAGGTTGATATAAGGTAGAAGCTACATTGGGCAAGAAAAACACAAACATCAATACGGCATTGGACATATCGTAATCAGCCTCATAGGGAATGCCCATATACGACAACACTACTTTGTAATAAAGAAATCCTACAATTAAGATTAAAAAGTACAATGGATAAATCCTTAGAATTCGCCGCAAATAGAAGCTTTTCAGATTTATTTTTCCTTTTTGTACAACTTCACGATACAACAATCGGATGATTAAGAATCCACTCAACACAAAAAAAACATACACAGCTTCTCTTCCTCTATGAAAAATAACGCCCTCATTATACGTTGGTAATCCTCTGTTTCTGAAAAATTCAGGAATATGAACTAACATTACAAGTAATGCTAATATAAAACGTAATGGGTTTAGGTTGGGAAGTATCAAAAATGTTTTTTACAAATATAATATTCTCAGAAAAATATTCTTAGTAAATTTAACCCATATTCTTTATTAGAAAATCTATTACAGCTCCGAGTTACTATAATACGATCGCTTTGCTGTACTTTTTTAATGTAACTATAGCTATGGCTTTACCTAAATTAAGAAAAATACTCGTATATCATGGTATTTCGAACCTTCATTACGAAGTTCTAATACATAATCTGGGTTAACAAATGAATTTCTTAGCACATATTTACCTTTCACATAACGACGACGAAATAAAAATCGGAAACTTTATTGCCGATAGTGTTCGTGGAAAAAAATATAAAGACTATCCAGAAAGAGTCCAACAAGGTATTTTACTGCATCGACATATTGATACGTATACCGATACACATGCTACAGTAAGAATGAGCACCAAACGTCTGCACAAGAATTACAGTCATTACAGTGGTGTAATTGTTGACATATTATACGATCATTTTTTGGCTAAAAACTGGAAAAATTACTCAGATATTCCACTAGAAAGGTATGTGAATGATTTTTATCACTTGCTAGAAGATCATTTTGAAATGCTTCCGCTGCATGTACAGCGGTTAGTTCCACACATGATTCATGACAATTGGTTGCTTAGCTATGCTTCTATTGAAGGCATAACCAAAGTGTTGGAAGGAATGAATCGTAGAACTCAAAACCGTTCCAAAATGAATTTGGCTGTCATAGAGCTTCAGGAGTTTTATGATGAATTTGAAGCCGAATTCACTTCTTTTTTTGATGAATTAATCGAATTTTCTAAACAAAAACTAAACGAATTACAACATGAATAAACTATTGCTTTTTTGCCTTTGTTGCTTATTTTTCTTTTCCTGTAAAGAAGCTAAAAAAGAAAAAGAACCCGTAAAAGGTGTCATTGCGGAAAACGCCATGGTAGTTTCTGCACGTGTAGAAGCTTCTAAAATTGGAAATCTGATTCTGAAAAAAGCTGGAAATGCTTTTGATGCGATGGCTGCTATGGAATTGGCGCTTGCAGTTGCCTATCCGTATGCAGGAAGTTTAGGCGGTGGCGGATTTATGGTGTATCGCTTAAGAGATGGTAGTATTGGTTCGTTAGATTTTAGAGAAAAAGCACCGTTGGCAGCAACTAAAAACATGTATATTGATTCTATCACCGATAAAGTGATTCCTAATAAAAGTACGCTTGGTGCCATGGCGGTAGGAATTCCTGGAAATGTCGCGGGCGTGTATGCTTCACATGAAAAGTATGGAAAATTATCAATGGATGAAATCATTACGCCAGTGATTGAGCTTGCCAAAAAAGGTGTTGTTGTTACCAAAAAGCAACAGGAGCGTCTAGAAAAATATAGAGACTACTTTTTTAAAGTCAATGATGCTGACTTCTTATTTGGAAAGGATTGGAAAGCAAAAGATACAATCAAACGTTTACAATTGGCAAAAACACTGGAACGTATTAGAGACAATGGTCGCGATGAATTCTACAAAGGAGAAACAGCACAAATTCTGGTAGATTTTATGCAAAAATCTGGTGGAATTATGACGATGGAAGATTTGGCAAAGTACCAAGCAAAATGGCGTACACCAATTACGTTTACCTATGATGATTTGCGTGTTATTTCCATGTCGCCACCATCAAGTGGAGGAATATGCTTAGCAGAAATTATGAAAGCCATAGAACCGTATGATTTAGCTGAACTTGGACATAATACTACTAAAGCCGTTCAATTAATTACTGAAGCTGAACGTAGAGCGTATGCAGATCGCAATTATTTTTTAGGCGATCCTGACTTTGTAAAAATTCCAACAGAAATTTTATTGAGTGACGATTATATTAAAGAACGGATGTCTACATTTTCTTTTGAAAAAGCAACACCGTCATCGGAAGTTGCTCATGGAAATATTGAGATTGTAGAAAGTGATGAAACTACCCACTACTCTATTGTAGATCAGTTTGGAAATGCTGTTTCTGTCACTACGACGATTAATGGTGCGTATGGTTCTAAGTTATATTGTGAGGAATTAGGTTTCTTTTTAAACAACGAAATGGACGATTTTAGCGCGAAACCTGGTGTTCCTAATATGTTTGGACTCGTTGGTGCAGAAGCCAACAGTATTGCTCCTGAAAAGCGTATGTTGAGCTCTATGACTCCTACGATTGTTGAGAAAGATGGCACATTATATATGGTTGTAGGAACACCTGGCGGATCAACAATTATTACCAGTGTTTTACAAACCATTTTAAACGTGTATGAATACGATATGGGCATGCAAGAAGCCATTAATCAGCCTCGTTTTCATCATCAATGGTTGCCAGATACCGTAAAAATGGAGCCGAATGGATTTGGTGACGAATTGAAAGCAGAATTGACAAAACTAGGTTATACCATTGATGCAACCAATAGTCCAGTAATTGGAAAAGTAGAAGGAATCTTGGTATTACCTGATGGAAAACTGGAAGGTGGCGCAGATCCACGTGGTGATGATAAAGCGGTTGGGTTTTAGATTTGTTAGATTTTTAGATGCGCTTCGCTTTTACCTCTTGAGACTTTTTCATTTTGTTTGTGTTTGAGCTCATATTAATTTGATTATGATTTACTTTTAATGTATTGGTTATTATTAATGTCGGGCTTATGTCAAAACTTAGATAACTATCATTTTCACGTTTATGGCGAATACCACAAAGGAACAATAGGCTTTGTAGTTTCTTCTTAACTGAAAAACTTGACAACTCTCATGTTTTAGGCAAGTAAGGCAATAATTTTAATGAATTTTCAACGTGTAAATTAAACTCACACTTTTCAATACTGTTATTTTCAATTTCTTTCAATATTTCAGCTTCTTATAATTTTAATTTGTTGATAAATTTATTGTAAACTTCCATATTAATTTCGGCAAATACAAAATGCTCCTTTATTTTTTCAATCTTTTATTTAGTAGCCTTTATATTGTATTTTTAATGCTATATAACTTCCTTATTTGACTCACTGAAGTAATCAAATGTATATTTCATGTGTAGCTTTGGCCATACTATAAATTTTTCATCTATATGAAACGTAGTTAAAAAGATTTAAACTTTTCATTGAGTTTGTCTACACGATTACAACCAAAACAACCTTTTACGTGTCCTCTACAATAAGTAATATTATTTATCTTTCTGTATGTCAGGTGTTTATTTTTCCAAACGCATGACGTTTTAAAAATCCTCTCATTGGTAAGTTTGGGTTATTCTTATGTTGTTTGCTTCCTATACCGTTTTTCTGGGTATTGATATTATTTACTTTTTTTGAACAAATCTTTTGATACGATAGGCTTTTGATTTCCTATCACAACCTTTCCATTAAGTAAACGATTTGCAAGTAATCCGCAATAGATAGGATTTCTGAATATGCGCCTCATATTTTGCTTTTGAGTGATTAACCCTATTTCTATAAGCGCTTTATGATCTCAACATTTAATTGTACAGAAATACATCCCTTTTTCTTTCTTCTACGAAAAAGTTATTAGGAGTTGTAAAAAACCCTATTTTTTTGGGTCGTTTTTGTTCAAATTTTAATTTTACTTTTTAAATGATCTTTTTGCTCGCTATACACATAGATGCAGCTAATAGTACAGAAAATAAGATTAATTTTACTTACATGGCTTTAATCTGTTGCCGTATTGGTATGTGATAAAGTTAAAAGAGATTTTGTATACTATGTCTAGATTCTGAAAAGTTTTTAATTAAAGATATACATTGGAAACCAACTGTTCTACAGTCGCATGCGCACTTCCTCCTTTAGGTTCAATCGTTATATTAAGTGACGTAGCTTTGTTTATATATTCTAATACAACAACATCTTTACTTTTATCAATAACACCCATACTGATCATTTCTCCATTCACATCTCCCCACATCTGATAAGTTTTATCTGCAGATAATCCAGGGAGTTTTTGAACATTTACGATCGCTGATTTTTCTTCATGGTTGATATATGCGGTAGCGAATCCTCCGGGAATTTTATCATTCCCTTTTAGTGCATATTGAAGTGTATTTGGATCTTTTATAACATCAGCTAACAATTGAGAATTTTTCAATTCACCTTGTAAATTTTCAATCTGTGATTTAATATTATCTAATTCTTGTTGCGTTGTTTTCAAATCTGTTTTAGTACTATCCCATTGCGTAAACATCCAAAGCGAACTTACCATGAATATTGCGGCCAAACTTGCTGCAATCCACATGAATGTTTGTGATTTTTTTACAGGTTTTTCTATAGAAACATTTTCTTCTGGAAGTGTTCTTACATTTACATAATCTTCTCTAATTGCTGCAAATAAATCTTCCTTGATAAAATCTGGTGGCTGAATAGCATTTTCGAGCGATACATTTTCAAAATCTTGCTCTATTTCGGCATACTTTTGAGCCAGAATTTCGTCTTCTGCTAACATTTTTTCAAGCGTTACCAATTCTTTATCAGGTATTAAACCTAATAAGTACATCTCTAACATTCCACTTTCTATGATAGCATTTCTATCTTTCATGTCAACAATTCTAAAATACAGATTAAAACCAATAGTTCTTTTGCATATATATCACGTAATTTCCCAACAGCTTGTCGAACATACGATTTAAATGTGCCTAAAGGAACACCCATTTCTTCGTGAGCTTCCTTGTGTGTGAGTCCGTTAAAGTAAACTAGCTTTAGAGCTGTCTGATGATGTTCGTCTAATTTTGATAGTGCACCTTTCAATTCTACATGTAAGTTTTCATTTTCTTCAACTCCTTCATCTTTATATACACTTAAATCTTCTGTTTGGATGAGTTTTTCGTCTTTTCGAAGAAAATTTAAGGTAGTGTTTCTAGCTATTCTATACAACCAAGTATAAAATTTACCTTTAGATGCATCATACAAATGTGACTTATCCCAAGCTTTCATAAACGTTTCTTGCAAAATTTCTTGTGCAGCTTCTTCATTTCTACACATGCGAATTATAACACCATAAATAGCTCCAGAATACATGTCGTATAGCTTGGAGAGTGCGGTTTCGTCACGATTTTGAAATCGTTCTATATATATGGTATCGTTGCTCACTTTTGAGATAAATCTTATCAAATTTAAAAAAAAAATTCACCTAGCTCATCCAAAAGGGAAAAACTTGTGTATATAAAATCAAAAGCGCTTAAAAAATCAAAAAAGAATTAAAAATTAAAAAACTAAAAAAATTATTATGAAAAAATTAATCCTAACAATCACAACCGTAGCTTTATTTTTATTCACAGCTAACTCACATGCACAAAAAAAAGATGTTGTAGATATTGCAGCTTCTAGTGAAAGTTTTTCAACATTAGTCACTGCTGTAAAGGCAGCAGGTTTAGTGGATGCACTAAAAGCTGATGGACCATATACTGTATTTGCGCCAACAAACGACGCATTTGCTAAAATTGATGCAAATACGTTAGGCGAATTATTGAAGCCAGAAAACAAATCAAAATTGACAAGTATTTTAACATACCACGTGATCAAGGGAAAATTAACTGCAAAAGACGTAGTTGCTGCTTTGAAAAAAGGAAAAGGAAAAGTAACATTAACAACACTTGGCGGAAGCAAGATAACCGTTATCCAAAACGATAAAGGTATTTGGCTGAAAGACGCTAACGGAAATTATAGTCAAATCTCAAAAACTGATGTTATGGGAACAAATGGCGTAATTCACGTAATTGATAGCGTAGTAATGCCATAATTTTGGTGCTAGTTAGTTTTACAAGAAAAGGGAACGGTTTTAAATCGTTCCCTTTTTTATATCTAAAATGCTAAAAATCTAAGCTAGTTGTCTATTTTGATCTAGAACCTACAAATTGCTGCGATTTGTTTTTAAACAACACATTAAAGGTTGTTAAACTTCCATACATACGCGTAATATATTGTTGCAAATCAATTTTTTCTTGTTCATCCAAATTACTTGAATTGATTTTTTGTTCCATCACACGGATGCGATCGCGTACCATGACAATTTTATGAAAGAAACTATCAATCGGAAGTTCTTTACTCTTCAAATTGGTATCACCTGGTTCTAAAATCAGCTTTCCTCCTTTCCACTTATCGCCAATTGGAACAATCTCAGAAACATCAGACCATTTTTTAAGCATGTTACGTAAAATAGTTTCTACTTCGTAAAAACTTACGCTATCAACTTCATCTTCAACAGCTTCTATAATTTCAAAATCGCTATCAATATCAATGGTTTCCAATCCGTTTTCAATAAAAGTAACCCAATAATGTTTAGAAGTTACATTGGTTACAACGCCCAATCCATACTCAGGATGTTTGATTCGGGAACTTATTCCTAAAATGTTCATATATTTTTGTGGTATTATTATTGTTTTGTATAAATTCTATTTCAATAATTTGTAAATTTAATAATTGAATGTTGCTTTGCCACAAGGCAAGGCCATGAGACCTTTAGAAAAAATAATTAAAATATTTTGACAGAAGCATCAGAATATTTAAGTCTCGATTATTAAGTAAAAATACTATCCTATGAGAAATCTAGCAATACATCCATTAAAAAATATTGTATTTTTTATTTGTATAAGTTTGATCTATTTTGCTTGTACGAATGAACAAAAACAAACGACAAAGTATACCAAAGAGATTGCTCTGCAACAGGAAACAAATACGGGAGAAAGTTTAATCAATCCTGAAGGAAAAACAATTCAAGAACGCTTTAATACACCAAAAGCATATACAAGAGTTCCTTTAGATAAAAAGCATTTTGGTTCGTATTTGCGAAAACTACCTTTGAAAGCATTTAATAGTAAAGTCAAATATTTTGATGGCAGCGATAAATACAATAATAACGTTTACATTTCTGTGATCGATATGGAAATTGGTACGCGTGACTTGCAACAATGTGCTGATGCTGTAATGCGTTTACGAGGTGAATTTTTGTTTAAGCAAAAACGCTTAAACGACATACACTTTACCTTTTTATCAGATGGAAAACCAAGATATTTCAAAAAGTACGCCAAAGGTGATCATTCGTATAAAAAGTTTAGACGCTATATGAACTACATTTTCGCGTATGCAAACACAGCATCTTTGCGCAAAGAACTTGCAAAGGTCAAACACATCCAAGATATTCAAGTTGGTGATGTATTTATTCAACAAGGAAATCCGTACGGACATGCAGTCATTGTTGTCGATGTTGCCAAAAATGCACAAGGTGAAAACATATTCATGATAGCACAAAGTTACATGCCAGCACAAGAAACTCAAATCTTAGTCAATAATCAAAATGAAACGATAAGTCCCTGGTATAAAGCAAAAGAAGGTACATTGCGAACTCCTGAATGGACTTTTGAGAGTAGTGATCTCAGAAGATTTAAAGACTAATTCTTTCAAAACCCAACCTAAAAACTATTCATGAAGAAAATACTAAAAATCCTAGGCAAATTTATCTTAGGAATTGCTTTAACAATCGTACTCCTATTCGCCGTTTTATATTTTATGTACAATGAACCTTTACCAAAAGGAACAGAAGGCTCCGAAGCAGATGCAATGGCTACTAAAATGTTGACTGCATTAAATCACGAAGCGTATAAAAACACCAGATATTTAAGTTGGACCTTTCGCGGAGCTCATCATTATGTTTGGGATAAAGATCAATATCAAGTACTAGTATCTTGGGATGATATAAAAGTGGATTTGAATTTAAAAACTCCAAACACAAGTACAGTTACTGTTAATGGGAATAAAATTACCAACCATTATCAATCACATTATTTTGAAAAAGCACTTTCTTATTTCAACAACGATTCTTTCTGGCTGGTAGCTCCCTACAAAGTTTTTGACGAAGGAGCAACACGTAGTATTGTTAGTAACAAAGCAGGGGAAAAAGGACTATTAGTTACCTATTCTTCTGGCGGAACTACTCCTGGCGACTCGTATTTATGGTTTCTAGACGAAAATGGTCGTCCTAAAGGCTATCAAATGTGGGTAGATATTCTTCCTATTGGCGGTTTATATGCTTCTTGGGATCATTGGCAAACAATGAAAAACGGTATTCCGCTAGCTAGCTTACATACTCTTTTATTTTTAGACATACATGTTGATAGTATAAAAGCTTGGAATTAAAGTAAATAAACAGCTTATCAAATTTCTTTATGGTATCTTCTTGTATTGTTAAATGTTTCTTAACATATTAAAAAAAAGACTTAACTTTAGCCCACTTTTATTATACAAAAAACTTCTATAATCTAATCATTATGAAAAAGAATTACTTTTTAATATTGATGTTGTTGCCTATGCTTGGTTTTTCGCAAGGAAAATTATTTTGGAAACAATCTAACAAAACAGACTTTCAGCCAGAAGAATTGCTTGAAAGATCCTCTACCCCAGTTGTATATGAATTATACACATTAGACCTAAATTCCCTTAAACAGTTACTAGCTGCTGCTCCCGACAGAGACTTAAACATTAAGTCAGAAATTGTCGTACAATTCCCAGGTGCAGAAGGAAAAATGGAAAACTTTGAAGTATATAATGCTTCTATTATGGAACCTACATTTGCGGCAAATTACCCAGACATTCAGTCGTATGTAGCTATAAGTAGAGAAAACACAGGAACTGTAATCCGCTTCTCAACGACAATTTTTGGATTTCATGCTACAGTACATGCCATTGGTAAAACTATGTACATTGACCCATTCACTACTGATTTAGGAACATACGTAATGTATGCAAAAGCAGATCTTTACAGTGATGTACAAGAAAGACTTGGATGTCTAGTTGAGGACAGTGGTAATGCAAACAGAACTGGCTCAAATGCAAGTGAAACACCAGCTAAAAATGCAAATGATGGTCAATTAAGAACTTTCCGTTTGGCCTTAGCTTGTACGCAAGAATATGCTAATTATCATATCGATGCTGCTGGACAATCTGGTGCTACTGATGCTGTAAAAAGAGCTACGGTTTTAGCTGCTATGAACGTATCAATGACTAGAGTAAATGCTGTTTTCGAAAGAGATATGTCTTTAACCATGACTTTAGTAGATAACACAAGTATTATTTTCTTAGCTGAAAATGATGGATATACCGATAGTAATGCAGGACAATTAATCAACCAAAATGTTGCCATCGTAAACGCAAATATTGGTGTTGCCAACTATGACATTGGTCACGTATTCACAACAGGTGGTGGTGGATTAGCTGCCTTAGGTGGTATTTGCTTTAGTAATAACAAAGCTGCAGGAGTTACTGGTTCTGGAAACCCTGTAGGAGATCCTTTTGATATTGATTTCGTAGCACACGAAATGGGACACCAATTTGGAGCTCCACATACTTTTAATGGTAGTCAAGGAAATTGCTCTGGTGGAAATAGAAATGCTGCAACGGCAGTTGAGCCAGGAAGTGGAACTACAATAATGGCATATGCTGGAATTTGCGGATCAGATAATGTACAAAACAATAGTGACGATCACTTCCATGCCATTAGTATTGACAACATGTGGAATAGATTGAACCAAAACCCAACATGTTCAAATAATACCGCAAATGGGAATACAGCTCCAACAGTAGATGCTGGACCTGACTATACAATTCCCTATGGTACTGCATTTACATTAACAGGTTCTGCTACTGACCCTGATGGAACTACATTATCATACTGTTGGGAACAAGTAGATGCTGGAGTTATTGCAGGTGTTCCTAATACAACGAGTACTACTGATCCACAATTTAGATCGTACTCTCCAGTAGCAACAGGAGATCGTACATTCCCACGTTTGGAAGATATTTTAAATGACAACTTAACTCCAGCTTGGGAAGTTATCCCTAATGTTGCCAGAGTAATGGATTTCGCATTAACAGTAAGAGATAATGGAACTCCAAATGGAGGTCAAACTAATAGAGATGACATGAGAGTTACCCTGGCAAATACAGGTCCTTTTAGAGTAACTGCTCCAGATACAACCAACGAAAGTTTTGACACAAACTCAACAACAACTATTACTTGGGATGTTGCAGGAACTACTGCTAACGGAATCAATACTTCAAATGTAAATATCTTATTATCAACAGATGGAGGGCAAACCTTTCCAACTGTTTTAGCTGCAAATACTGCCAATGATGGTTCTGAATCAATTACATTCCCTGTAATTTTTGAACCTTACTGTAGAATTAAAATTGAAGCTGTTGGAAACATTTTCTTTGCAATTTCAAAATCATTCTCTGTAGGAGCAACTGTATCTACATCTACTGACTGTAACACATATACTACAGGATCTATTGCAACAGCAATTCCTGATGGTTCGGGTGCCAATCAACAAGGAAATGCTGTAGCTACACCTGCCATTACAGTAACTGAAACTACTGCTATTACAGATATTAGAGTAACTACAGATATCACTCATTCTTATATTGGCGACCTATACTTACGCTTACAGTCTCCAAATAGTGGACCTTTTGCAGATTTTTGGATACGAAGCTGTAATACTGCACAATTCGGAAATATAAATGCTACATTTAGAGATGGAGAAGCAAGTATAACTTGTGCCTCACCTACCGTTGGTACTTTTGCTCCACCAGCAAACTCACTTTTAGCAACACTTGGAGGAATTAACCCTTCTGGTGACTGGATTTTAGTTGCTGCTGATTTCTATAACGGAGATACAGGTGTGATTAATGAAGTTTCTATTGAACTTTGTACAACGACGACAACAGTTACTTTAAGTAATGAAGAGTTCGAATTAGAAAACTTTACTCTATATCCTAATCCAAACAAAGGGGAATTCTCTTTATCGTTTAACTCAACTTCAGGAGAAGATATCAATATCGATGTTCATGATATTTCTGGAAGATTAATCTATACGAAAGGTTACAATGCTACTTCTAACTTTGATGAAAACATTTCATTAAAGAATGTAAGTACTGGTATGTACCTAATCACCGTAACTGATCAAGAAAGAACTGTTACTAAAAAGTTAATTGTTGAGTAATTAACTTTTTATAATATATTTAAAACTCCGAAACGTTTGTATTTCGGAGTTTTTTTATCTACATTTTATGAAAACCGTTTTTGACTATACATACAAAATTTTAATGGCAATTTCCGAAAGCACAGGATTCACGTATAAGGAAATTAACATCATAGTGTGGTTTATTGTTATTCCACTTTCGTGGATGCTACTACTCGACAAAATTTATCAGAGACGTTTGTTTACAATTGCCTTTAGTTTGCTTGTGGTGCTTACACTTGTCTTCATTCCTAATTTTACGGAATTTTGCGATTGGCTCTTTCAGAAATCAGTTGATTTTTTAAATCTTTTTAATACTGTTGGAAGTAATTATGTGGCTTCTTCCGTGATTATTTGTCTGCTTACCCCATTTACGGTCTATATGGTTTTGATCAGAAAAGCATTTTTTAAAAATTCCAACTAATGGATCATATACTAAAAAAACGAACCGAAGTTCGTTTTCATAATGATACATTTCATTTCCAGTTAATCTTATCTGCAAATTCCAATAGGTTCGCAAGATATCGTAGGACAACCATTACTTGGGTTACAACCTACAGTACAATTATTAGTTGGACAATTATCCGTTGGGCAATTATTATCCGTGGCACATCCTTGTGTTTCTGCGCAAATACCTATTGGCTGGCACGATATTGTATTAAATGTTCCACCTTTGATAGCAGGTGTGTTAAAATTTGAGATAGACTTCTTGTTAAGCTTTAATGAATTAAGATTCTTTTTTTTCATGATTATATAAATTAAAAGTTATGGCGTTAAATTAAATGAATTCACCAAAAATCAATTACGGTAAAACCTTATTTAACAAGCTAATAACAATTTCATTTATATTTATAAATACCACTATTTTTTTGAAATGTACTATTAAAATATCACAAAGCGTTTAAATTCTATTATTGTGTAAAATTGAAATTATTCTAGGTCATTTTCTGCTACTAAAATTCGTACCTTTGCATTTTTGCGAAAAACTATGACGAATTACGAAGAAAATATTGAAGTACAAGGCGCTAGAGTTCATAACTTAAAGAATATTGATGTCACCATTCCTAGGGAGAAATTGGTAGTAATTACTGGACTTTCAGGAAGTGGAAAATCATCACTAGCTTTTGATACTATTTATGCCGAAGGACAACGCCGCTATATTGAAACATTTTCTGCGTATGCGCGACAATTCCTCGGTGGATTAGAACGTCCTGATGTTGATAAAATTGATGGTTTGTCGCCCGTAATTGCCATAGAGCAAAAAACTACGAGTAAAAGTCCGCGTTCTACCGTTGGAACTATTACTGAAATTTATGACTTTCTCCGTCTATTATTTGCCAGAGCTTCGGATGCGTATAGTTACAATTCTGGTGAAAAAATGGTGAGTTATAGTGATGAGCAAATCAAAAATTTAATTCTAAACGATTTTAAAGGAAAACGTGTCAACATCCTTGCTCCTATCATACGTTCACGAAAAGGACATTACCGTGAATTATTTGAAAATATTGGCAAGCAAGGTTTTGTAAAAGTACGTGTCGATGGCGAAATTCTGGATATTGAAAAAGGAATGCGCGTCGATCGTTATAAAACCCACGATATAGAAATTGTGATTGATCGCTTGAAGGTAGATAACAATATTGATAATGATAAACGCTTAACAGAGACAATCAAAACCGCCATGTATCACGCAGATGATGTATTAATGGTCATTGATCAAGATGCACCTACGGAAGCGCGTTATTTCAGTCGTAACTTAATGTGTCCATCTTCTGGGATTTCCTATCCAAATCCAGAACCCAATACGTTTTCTTTCAACTCTCCAAAAGGAATGTGTCCTAACTGTAATGGTTTAGGAACGTTATATGAAGTAAACGAAAACAAAGTGATTCCTGATCCAAAAATGAGCATCAAAGCTGGTGGAATTGCTCCTTTGGGTGAATATAAAAAATCGTGGATTTTCAAGCAATTGGAAACCATAGCAGAACGTTACGAATTTAAACTCAGTGATCCTATCAAAGATATTCCTGAAGAAGCCATGGATGTCATTTTAAATGGTGGAAACGAGAAATTCTCAGTAGTTAGCAAAACGCTTGGTGTTACGCGTGATTATAAGATTGATTTTGAAGGAATTGTAAGTTTTATCAAAAACCAATACGAAGAAAGTGATTCATCATCCATCAAACGTTGGGCTAAAAATTATATGGACAAAGTAAATTGTTCAGAATGTAACGGTTCACGCTTACGCAAAGAGTCACTCTACTTTAAAGTCAATGAGAAAAACATTGCGGAATTAGCGAATATGGACGTAGTAGAATTGTCTGAATGGTTTGATGATTTAAAAAACAATCTTACTGAAAAGCAACAAAAAATTGCTACGGAAGTTGTTAAAGAAATATCGACACGGCTGCGATTTTTATTAGATGTTGGATTAAATTACCTTTCTTTAAACAGAAGTTCTAAATCGCTTTCCGGTGGAGAAGCGCAACGAATTCGACTCGCAACACAAATAGGCTCACAGTTAGTAGGTGTTTTATATATTTTGGATGAACCAAGTATCGGTTTACACCAAAGAGACAATGAAAAACTGATTAATTCGCTTGAATCTTTACGTGATATTGGAAATTCTGTCATTGTGGTAGAACATGATAAAGATATGATTGAACGTGCCGATCACGTCATTGATATTGGTCCAAATGCAGGAAGACATGGTGGAGAAATCATTTCGGAAGGAACACCAACAGAATTGTTGAATCACAATACCTTAACTGCAGCGTATTTAAACGGAAACAAAGAAATTGCAGTTCCGGCAGAACGCAGAAAAGGAAATGGAAAAAAGCTAGTCTTAAAAGGCGCTACAGGAAATAACTTGAAAAATGTTTCTGTAGAATTTCCTTTAGGGAAAATGATTGGTGTTACAGGAGTTTCTGGTAGTGGAAAATCTACCTTAATTAATGAGACACTCTACCCTATTCTAAATGCACATTTCTTCAATGCTGTAAAAGAACCAATGCCGTACAAGAGCATCAAAGGTTTGGAACATATAGACAAAGTAATTGATATCAATCAGTCGCCAATTGGTCGTACACCACGATCAAATCCTGCGACGTATACTGGTGTTTTTAGTGAAATTAGAAGTCTGTACGCAAAAACTCCAGAAGCTATGATTCGCGGGTACAAACCGGGAAGATTTAGCTTTAATGTAAAAGGAGGTCGTTGTGAAACTTGTCAAGGTGGCGGATTGCGTGTCATTGAGATGAATTTCTTGCCAGACGTATATGTGGAATGCGAGACTTGTCAAGGAAAACGCTTTAATCGTGAAACCTTAGAGATTCGTTACAAAGGAAAATCCATTGCTGATGTGTTAGAAATGACCATCAATGAAGCGGTTGATTTTTTTGAACACATTCCAAAAATTTATAGAAAGCTAAAAACCATCAAAGATGTTGGTTTGGGTTATATTACACTTGGACAACAAAGTACCACACTTTCTGGTGGGGAAGCACAACGTATCAAACTAGCCACAGAATTATCGAAAAGAGATACAGGAAATACTTTTTATATTTTAGACGAACCTACAACTGGACTGCATTTTGAAGACATTCGCGTCTTAATGGAAGTTTTAAATAAATTGGTCGATAAAGGAAATACCATTGTCGTAATTGAGCACAATATGGACGTGATTAAAATGGCAGATCATATTATCGATATCGGATATGAAGGAGGAAAAGGCGGCGGACAAGTAGTAACTACAGGAACTCCTGAAGAAGTTGCCAAACATAAAAAGAGTCATACAGCACGTTTTTTGAAGAAGGAGTTGGAATAATAATCAATTACATACTGTTCTGCCAATAGTAATGCTTTTTCTAAGCATACGTTACTATTATATAAAAAACAGTCTACAAACATGAAGCACACATCAATTGATAGAAAATATAAAACACCTCTTGGAATTGTTACTTGCAGATTAATAAGCAACAGTACTACGATTGATTTTATTGAAAATAGAACGTATCAAAATGGGCAGTCTACTGTTTACAAGACAAGTAGTCACTTCATAGAACTTATTGAGTTTAAAATTCGAATTCCCTTATATGATGGAAAGTCGGTAACGGATTCGCAAGGATGGATTTGGCGAATTACAAAGCTTCAAGAAGACTCGGAAACTATTGAACTTTATTGTAAACTTGAAAATACCGAATCAGAGATTGAATTTGATACTGCAACAGGAGAATCTTTGGATGCCATTGAAGCTAGTACTGCTGATTGGGTTTTACATATAGGAACGGAAGACGGAGAAGTCATGAATTTTAGAGCAAAAAACAGTGATTGGTTTCCTGAACGATTGCAAAATAAAGTTGATTTTTATCAGTCCATTACAAAAATGGAAAGAAACGGCTTTACAACTAATATTCCAGATTTACGATTAAATGAAAAGTTACATATCCAATACATTTGTGCTTATGACAAAAACTCAGAAGATATAGATAAGAGCTCTACTTGGTTTTCTGTAGATGAACTTAAAAGAGAACTTGAGAGTTGGATAGGTATTTAGTACTTTACACTCTCTACTTCTTTAGAAACTATTCTATATCCTTTTAAATACAGGTATTAAACGCTATTTTTTAGTGATATAATGGTTTTCCAGCTCTTTAAAAACAGCCTTTAATTGTGCCATAACTTGTTTTTCACCGGCTGTTAAGTTGCCCGTTTCCTTTTCAAGAAGATTTTCTATAGCAGTAATATTAGCATCTGGTAAATCATAATTTAATCGCCCGCAAATGCCTGTTTCTATATTTATTACAAATAGTTCATCAGTATCTATAATAGGTAAATGTTGTTGCACTACTACATATTTCCCAAATAGTTTCGCTCCCTTTATGGATTCCCATCTGAGTTTTAAAGGCGCGCCCGTGGTAGAAACATCACTGATAAACTACCATTTGTAAGTATTCTCTTTTTGTACATACACACCATGTGAGGTATTATATACTTTATATGTAGCATTGCTGTCTGAAAGTCGTATACTATCGCCTTCTCTATTCCTGTAATGTTTGTTTGCATAATATATTAAAAATCCTTTCGCATTTTTAGCATCTAACCATTCAGGAGCCTCATACGGAGTACTATACAATTGCATCAATGAATCACCTTCTATTTCCATATAATAATTCTCTGGTGCTTTAAATTCTCCTTGTATCCACTCGATTTGAGGATCTATAATTAAATTAAAAAAAGGATTATTTTTTAAGCTGACATTGGCATAAGCGCTTTTAATCATCCAATCTAAGGAAGCATCTGGATTATTTCTCTTCTTCGGAAGCAGACGAGTTATCATGATTTCAAGAAAACGTGCATTCTCTTTTTTAGCAAGTTTTGGAGGAATAAGAATTGTACTTTTAATGTCACAAAAACATCCATCATTCGTAAGTTCATACATTTCATTGGTTTTCCCATTTACAATTTGAACATATCTCCCGCCAAATCCACTGCCACCTTCGTAAAACGTTTTTAGTGTATCAATAACTTTATCATTATTAAAATCATCAATGTTAATTTTCAAGTCACGTTGTCCAAAAACATGGGATATACTAAAAAAAAGTAGTATCGCTAAGATTCTTTGTATGTTGCTTCCATTCTTGTTGATCATGATACTTTAGTAATTACTCTTGTTATTTTTTAGCCAATCCGATATTTCAATTTTATACCAATTATGAAGGTCACCATCATACATAAAAGTATCTATAAACTTCATACCAACTTTTTGTAAAATTTTGTTGGAAACTCCATGAATTATGTCCGCCGCAGCTCCTATTTCTTTTAAATCGAGTTTCTCAAATCCATATCTAAGACAAGCTACAGTCGTTTTTGTTGCAATTACAATTTGAAAAATACGACAGGATCGATACTCTTTTGTCTGCTATGCCCATAGTATCTTTTGGTAAGTTCATACAAATAATCCAAGTCTAAAACTCCTAATAAACGACGATAAAAGTTCTGCTTTGGAATACGATCACTTAATTGAAAATTGCTAAATAATTTTTCTTGATAGATTTTCTTGCCTTGCATAACCTAAGATACGTAATTATTTAATATCTTAAACTTGTGCAACAGGCACAGCACCTAAACTGCATTAAAACACAGCTTGGGGAAAACGTTAGCTACCATTCAGTGTAATAACAGCCAAAATCATTGTTAAAACAAAAATTCAAGCACCAATTAGAAGGATCTTTGACCGTGCAAGAAGCATTTACCCATAAAAAGTTTCAACTTCATAAACTAATGAAAAAAGAATAGCTAGTATGAGATGAGGAATTACTGAATTAAATGAAACAGTTAATTGAGAGAAAACACTTTGGTGTATATCAAAAACTAAAATTGAAAATCATAGAATTTGAAAAGCAAAATATGTTTCAAAACAAAATGCCATTAGGAATGTTTAAGTGTATGAATCACAGGTATTCTTGTGAGAAAGAATTTGATTTCACAATAATGAACATCATTTATTAATTTTGAAACTCCCTTGGTTTTTTTGGTAAAAATAGCTTAAACTTGTTGAAAAATATAAAACTCGATTATCGCGTGCAAAAAAAATAGTTTGAATAAATCTCAATACTTCATTGAATTTTGTTAAGAGCTATTTGAGTTTTATATTTATAATTTCTAAATATAAAATCATGACTATTAGATTATTTTTATTACTGTTTACAATAAGCTTTACAGCCTGTACTATTTCTCAAAACACACCAACTTATAAAGCCAACGAAACGGTAAGTATGGATACTTTCCTACAAGATGCCATTACTGAAGGCTTAAAGCGAGATAAAATTACAACAGATTTAGCTTTAGAAGTTGCCGCTGTAGATAGTTTTTTTGTCCAAAAATGTAATATTTGTAAAAATGTCCGCAAGGCCTTAAAAGAGCATGAAGGCTTTAGCAATGAAAGCGAAATGAGTGGTCAAGTAGCTTATCTTAAGAAGGTTAAAGGTAAAGGAAAGCCAGGTAAACTTGCATTTCAAAACGTTGTTAAATCTTATCTTGATCAACACTTTGAAAACGCTGGGCTTACTGCAAAACAAAAAGAGGCTATTCAAACAAAATTAAAAGAAGAGGCTAAAAAAGGAGAAATGTTGGTAAGCGTGTATAATTTTTGCCCAAGTTGTACAGGTGCTGAAGGTGCTTGTAAAGTTAAGTAACTAAATTATTACTGGGGCAATACTGCTGTCACATGTGAGTAAATATCGTTAAAAATAAAGTGAAATTGATTAAAAAAGGGAACACCATCTGATGAATTTACTTTTGATTTATTTAAAAATTGGTTAAAATTAGCAATAGAAAACAAAGTGCTCATTTACAATGTGAAGGACATAAATTTCATGTCTGTACAACATCATTTAGGACAAAAGGAAAAGAAAGACGTACTTTAAAATATTATGGGATAAAAGTTAACCGAATTGTAAACCAGACGGAAAACCAAAAAGTTCTAAAATCTCGGAATGTTAATTCCTAGAAATTTTCAACAGCATTTGATTTTGACTTACATATTGACGATTTAAAAGGTGTTGTGATTGAGAGTTAATGATTTAATTTTAAAGCAATTATTATTAAACCTACTGACAAAAACTGGATTGAAACAATAAAAAGTGAAATAAAAAACGTTGGGGTAACACCTTATATAACTTATTGCTAGTTCTTGTCTACTTGCGAAAATCCTGTCGGATTTTCTATTCGGTTTCAATTTGCTAAATTTAGCTCTTAAACCATGTACAAAACATTGTTGCCAATTTGGACAAAAAATTATGAATCAAACAATAGCAAGTCTAATTTTACTAATGACATTAAAATTTCCTTCGGTCAAGAATTAGTCGAAAAAATGAGCGAAAACGAATTTACAATTGGTAAGACATTTAAAATTAAATCGCAACTACTGGGTGAATCAAGAGATTTGAATATTTATCTACCTCTTGGTTATACTCAGGACAGTTTGAAAACTTATCCAGTAATATATTTATTATACGGCTCAAAAGATGAAGATTTTATACTTGTTTCTGGAATTGTTCAGTTTGGCTCTTTTTCCTGGATTAATATAATTCCTGAAACAATAATTGTGGGGATTGAAAATCTGGACAGAAAAAGGGATTTTACCTATCCTTCTCAAAACAAACTTGACCAAAATGAATTCCCGACATCTGGAAAATCATAAAACTTCATCACTTTTATTGAAAGAGAACTTCAACCTTTCATAGATTCTTAATACAGAACAACAGAAGTGAAAACGATTATTGGACAATCACTAGGTGGCCTGTTAGCGACAGAAATTCTATTTAAACGACCTCACCTCTTTGATAATTATATTATTGTAAGTCCAAGTTTATGGTGGGATGACGAAAAAATCCTAGACTTTGAAATGGCTTCTTATATCTCAACAAAATCGATTTATATTGCAGGAGGAAAAGACGGAGAAGTAATGGAAAGGATAGCAAGAGAATTGTTTGCCAAGCTGAAAAAAATAAAAAGCAAAAAACGAATTTATTTTATGAATTTTTAGTGAACAAAACACACGGAAACGCATTACATATTGCTGTATTTAATTCTTTTGAGAAAATTTTTAAACAAAAAAAAGAATAAAAAAATGGATACAACAATGGTAACCGTTGCACAAGCCTATAATTTCTAAAAAAAGGCAGTATTAGCGTTTTAAGGATGTCTTTCTTTTTAATTTTAGGAGCAAACTGTATATAAATACTATAATAATGATGGTTTTCAAGCCGTTAAATACATAATTACTTGCCACAAACACCTTGTTCAAGGTGTTTTTTTGTCCAAAATTTAAGTATAAACCGACATCGTATGATATCATAAAAACAGTTGATTCTCCGATACCTAAAAACAGGAAAACGATCTTTGGCATGATGAGGTAAGTAAAATAATACTTTATATACCCATGTAAAATCGATATTAACAAGCAAATATTTACAAAATTTAGAAATAACAGGAACTCCAGTTATAGTGGAAATAACAGGAATTCCTGTTATTCATACGTTATACATAATTCAAAAAGAGAATCGGAGACATACCCTATTAAGTGGGATAAAAGGAAGATTTTATGTGGTTTTTAAATTAAAATCACTAAGATTTTCATCCAAGTTTTTATCAGTTACACTATGAAAGACAGTTATTTCAAATGTTGAAATGTAGTTAAAAACTTGAAAAATGTAGTAGATTTATTTCATAAAATCAATAAAATCTAAAGACGTAGATGCTAATAAAAGGTACACCTCATACAAAAAATAGAAAGCAGAACTTTTTTCCTATTTCAAACGGATTTTAATGCTATTTTGGCTCTTTTTTGAACACTTTTTTTTGCTTAAATTTAAGTTGTAATTTAGTTTAACTAAGAATGAAAATATAAATATTTATTAATTATGGAATAAATTGCGTTTAAACCCAACTTATTCTTATCGTTTTGTAAAATAAATCTTAATCATTAAAACTGAGTGATATTCGATAAACTACATATCATATTTCTTTCCAAAAAAACAAAAAGACAAATTGAAAAATTAATACTATATATTTCTCTTGTTAGTTTTTTTACACATCTAACATTGATATATCTTTCTGAATTTGAGATTCTTAAATTATTTCCTGAGTCTGATTTGTTCAAAAATCCAGTATCAGCTATTTACACTCCTTTCTCTTTCATACTTATCTATGAAGTTTACCTTTTGATATACTATTTACCAAAATCCTTTACAACATATATTACAAAACAATATGAAATCATAGCACTCATAATAATCCGAAAACTTTTTAAGGACCTTTCTTCCTTGGAACTTAAAGCTAATTGGTTCGAAATTAAAGGTGATCTCCAGTTTACTTATGACATTGTGGCTTCATTGGTTCTATTTTATTTGATTTTTCAGTTTCAAAAACAAGGCAAAAGATTTTCAATTAAAAAGGATATTATCGATTCAAAAATTCAAAGTTTTATAAAAAGAAAAAAGATAATTGCCACTATTCTAGTCCCGCTCTTTTTCACTTTGGCCTTAATCACACTCATAAATTGGTCCCTTGAAATATCTTTTTCAGCGAATAAGCTACCTTCATTTGATGAAATCAATAACTTGTTTTTTGATGAATTTTTTACTGTCTTAATTCTTGTAGATGTTGTGCTATTAATAGTTTCGTTCTTTTATACAGATAAATTTCACAGGATTATACGAAATTCAGGATTTGTTGTTTCTACAATTCTGATTAGATTATCCTTCGGTGTTTCAGGATTGGTAAGCACAATTCTAGTTGTTGTTGCAGTTCTATTCGGTCTGTTAATCATTTTAATTCATAACCAATATGAAAAAAGCACTATGCCAAAGACCATTAACAAAAAATAATGATTTAATCTGTATGGTAACAGAAAATTAAAAAATTAGAGGTCATTACATAACTGAAAGATTAGTTCGTAAAATCCGCTACTTTTCATATACAAGACCGTTAGACTGTCTCAATACTCGCATATTATTTTTTATTGATGTTACATATTCCGATATTTAAGTATGCAAAGATAAAGCAAGAATTAGAAGCTGATGTCACTACTGAAAACCTTCAATAATCTACTAACGACCCAGATAGTAGACATCAAATAATAAGAGGAACGATAACAGAAGTTTGCTGTACTGCACAAACTACTGTTGACCAAAAACATAACATCTTTATTGATTATTAAGTCACCAATCAAAACGATAAGAAAGCTATGGGAATGATGCTCAGAAGAGCTAAATCTATTTTGAGAAATTATCAGTTTACAGGACTTTATGACAAAGGATATCATACAGGAAGTGAATTTGATATTGCACATTCGTTAGGTGTCGAAACATTAGTTGCTATCCCTTATATATGCAAAGCCAGTCAAGCCCCTGATCCTATATATAATGTAGAATATTTTAAATATGACAAACACAAAGATTGTTATATATGCCCATAAGAACATGAACTGACAAGTAATCAAAATTGGTACAAGGCACGTAACTATAAATTCAAACAATACAAAATTAAGGCGTGCAAAACTTGCACTGTTAGAAACTTATGTACAACAGCTAAAGTCAATGGAAAGATCGTACAACCAAGTGAATATGCGTATGCTATTGAAGGCAATGCAGAACGTGTAAAAGCTACTGAAGACACATACACAAAAAGCGACAAGCTATCGTAGAACATCTCTTAAGAACCATCAAAAGACAATGGGATTTGATCATATAATTACTAAAAGAACAATAGAATCAGCATCTGCTGATTTTGGATTGATTGCTTTAGCCTACTATTTGAAAAAAATCATCAATATTGGCAAAGCTTTATAGAGTACCGAAAAACAATGTTTAAACCATTTTAAAAGGCTTAATTATTTATATGAGCCCAAAAATAGCATCATTAAAATGTCAAAATAATAATTATACATATGTCAAAAAGTCTTTAGAATAGGTGTCAAATTTAAAAAAAATAGGTAGTTTTGACACGTATTGCCGTTATACTTCATTACACCGAACTAAACTTAATAAACTAAAGACTTTTTAACATGAAAAATACTTCATTAACCGTATTTATTATCTTTTTTGGTATTTCCTTTTCAGTTTTTTCACAACCCCCAATCATTTTCTATGAGCAAGGAATGAATTCTACAAGTCCAGGTATAACATCTCAAGTTTTTACAGATCTTGGTGGTCCAGTTTTTGCTGCTGATGATTTTGTAGTTCCAGTTGGAGAGCAATGGGATATTGACCGAATAGAATCTCTTGGCTCAAAAAATTCCAATCCACTCTCAGATGTACAACTTATTATATGGTCTCATGATCCTGTGTCATCCCTACCAAATACTGAAATTTATGATGTTGTTATTACACCTACTTCAGGACCAAATGACCCAAATATAATATTAGATATTGATCCTAATAATCCATTGGTTTTATCTGAAGGTACTTATTGGATCACTATTGCGCCCATCTTAGCTTTTTCAGGGAATGCTGGTAGATGGTATTGGACTAGATTTGGCTCTCCTGTAGTGGGAGAGGAATTTCAAATAATAGACCCTAATGATGTGTTTGGTGCTGGTTACACAAATTGGATAAGAGGTAGCATATTTAATGCTAATTTAGTTAATCTATCTTTCAGACTTGGATCTTGTAATGGTGGTTGTACATTATCAGTTAAAGACCAAACGCAAATTAATGAAATTAAAATATTCCCTAATCCAGCAGAGGATATCATATTTATTAATAACTTAAATGAAATAGACCTTTCTAGTATTAAAATCTATGATTCGATTGGACGACTAATTAAAAGTATTGACATCTTAAACTTCGAATCACAAATTAAAATAGATGATCTTGTGCCAGGTTTTTATATTATTAGTCTGACTTCTAAAGATAATAGGAAATTTTCAAAAAGGTTTTTTAAGAAGTAACAATAACTCATTTATTACAATAAAAGCACAATACTAATAATTGTTGCACAAGCCCATAATTTCAAAAAATAAGGTATTCGTATTGTATTCAGCGTGTCTTTTTTCTTCTAACTATATAACTCTAAAAAAAATATCTATTGTAATATAGAAATAGTGTTTATATAATAATCCAAAACAGTTAACAGAAGAAGGTAGATATTCTCTTTCGGAATTCGATCAAATTACCAAATAGTTTATTTGATATATTTATCTGATTTACATACAATTATACACATAATTATTAGATATATTAGACTTGTACAATAGGTGCGATGTATAACCGCAATTACGTATGATCAGACTATTTTTTAATACATTCAGAATTACCAACATAAGTGTTAAACTGAAAATTAACAGATATAAATCCTCAACTATCGGTTACAAGTGCCCCCTAACACCTAATTTTAAATCCAAGCTAATTTAGTAAAATGCGAACTTAATACATGTATAAATCATTATGCTTAAATTTCTATTTTCCAATAATGACGCAACTCAACAAAACCGAAAAATCGCATCAAATCTACACCAAACTCAAACAACTAGACCAAAGTGGCTCTAAATATTTTAAGCAAACTTCTCAATCAGAAACAAGTAGAAAAATGTACTTGAAAATGGTCAAAAAAGAAATTCATGGGGATTTAATTGATTTTGGAATCAACAATCTTAGACGATTTACGGAAATTAAATTAGCTGAGAAACTGTATCGAATCAGAAAATATCATCAAAATGAATAGTACTGGTGAATTATTAATAAAATTCAGAAACCTAAGAGCTTTTTGACTTTTAGATGTTAAATAGTCATCAGATTCTGAATGTAATGAAACAACAAACGGAAGCAACGCTGAGTTATATAATTGAATTGGATAAAGGTAACATGGCTGTTTTATCATTTTTAGTGACCAACTATGTGAAATATCTAGAACATCGCCTCAAACAAATACTGGAATAAATTGTACTTTGCACATGTATTAGTTTTGTGGTACATTTATAGGAAATCAAAAATCTGATAACCAAACCATATACCATGATCAAACGTTCTTGTAAACTACCTGCCAAATGTTTCTTACTAGTATTTCTTAGTGTATTTTGTTTCTTTTCCTGTACCGAATCGGGCAAAAAAGATGCTGCTACAGTAAACATAGAACTTCCGTTCCCAGCAGAACATTATAAAGAAGCCTTAGATGGAAGATTAATTCTGTTAATTTCAGAAAATAAAGATACAGAACCTCGATTTCAACTTCGAGACGATTCCAAAACCTGTCAAGGCTTCGGAATGGACATTAGCAACTGGAAACCCAATGAATCGAAACAATTTGATGCAAACGCTTTTGGATACCCGATGCAAACCTTTTCAGACCTACCTTTGGGAGAATTTTATGTACAAGCTGTATTTCATAAATACGAAACCTTTAACCGTGCGGATGGACATGTCGTAAAGCTGCCAATGGACCGTGGCGAAGGACAACAATGGAATCGTGCGCCTGGAAACCTCTACTCTACACCACAAAAGATTACGATTAAAGATGGACAATTTCCTCCACTAAACATACAACTAGATCAAAAAATACCGCCTATCAAAGCGCCCGAAGACACAAAGTATGTAAAGCATATAAAAATCAAGAGTAAACTGTTGAGTGATTTTTGGGGAAGAGATATGTACATAGGCGCGCATGTGTTGTTGCCAGAAGGTTGGGACACACATCCTGATGTAAAATACCCACTTGCCATTATGCATGGACATTTTCCAAAGGATTTTGGAGGATTTCGAACCACGCCGCCCGATCCGAATCTAAAACCTGACTATAATGAACGCTTTGATGTAAAAGGATATAATATCACAGTACAACAAGAAGCGTATGATTTTTATAAAACTTGGACAAGTCCTGATTTCCCTAGAGTCATCGCTATTAAAATACAACATCCAACGCCATATTATGACGATTCGTATGCGGTAAACAGCGAAGCACAAGGTCCGTATGGAGATGCTATTACTTATGAACTCATTCCTCATATAGAAAAACAGTTTAGAGGCATTGGAGAAGGCTGGTCGCGCTTTGTATATGGCGGAAGTACTGGTGGATGGGAAGCCTTGGCAGTACAGGTAAAGTATCCTAAGGAATACGGAATGTGTTTTGCAGCCTGCCCAGATCCAATTGATTTTAGAGCCTATTGTTTGGTCAATATTTACGAAGACGAAAACGCCTATTACGAGAAAGGAACTTTTAGAAAAACACTGGTTGCGGGACATCGCGATTATTTGGGAAATGTAGATGCTACATTAAAAGACATGAACTATCGTGAATTGGTCATAGGTACCAAAGGGCGCTCTGGACAACAATGGGATATTTGGGAAGCTACCTATTCTCCTATAGATAAGGAAGGTTATCCGAAGCGAATTTGGAATCGCCTTACGGGAGAAATCGACAAGGAAGTGGCTGCCTATTGGAAAGAAAATTACGATCTCGCCTATATTTTAAAAAGAGATTGGGCTACACACGGAAACAATTGGAAACATAAAATTCACTTGTATTGTGGCGATATGGATAATTATTATTTAAATAATGCCGTATATCTTGCAGAAGAAATCCTGTCAGAAACCACTGAACCTTA
Source organism: Kordia sp. (assembly GCF_022447245.1). Taxonomy (GTDB): domain Bacteria; phylum Bacteroidota; class Bacteroidia; order Flavobacteriales; family Flavobacteriaceae; genus Kordia. Next base: position 121,916 of record NZ_JAKVBC010000003.1, read on the forward strand.
TTACGATGGTGAAGTAGATTACGGTGATCGTGCAGAACATTGTTGGAACGGAGATCACGATAATGGAAATCATATCAGTCGCTTGCGCTATCACCGTATGTTTATTAAAAAGTATGTGGAGAAAGTGCATAAAGTAGCGCCAAAAAATGCAGACTTGAAAAGTTGGAGGTATTAATTAGAATTTATCTTTTGATTCGTCTTTGCGAACGTAAGCGCTGTAATTTGATTCAAAGCATATATTGAGTTTTCTTAAAATGTGATTGCCACGTTTTTTATCATTTATGCGTATGCTAAATGAAAAAATCTCGCAAAGACTTACCAAAAGGCAATGAACAGCTTAGAATTTACTTATACATCTCCATACAATTTTCTATCGAAAATCACTCGATGTGAAGTCTTGAGTTTAATGCGTCATTGCGAACAAAGTGAAGCAATCTATAACTTTAAACAACAGATATGTTTTATGATAAACAGATCACCACGTCACTAAGTTCCTCGTGATGACGAATCATAAGTGTAAAGTCATAATTTTTACAATGACTTGTTTTTGTCATAGAAATCAATGTAACATTTAGTGAAATCTGTTAATATTAAGCCTTTGTCAAAATAATCACAAAACTCTTTTTACCTTTATACAAATTACCAATCAAAACCAACCCTATGAAAACCATAAAATTACTTGTCCTTTGTCTATTTCTATTTCCTATGCAGCATCATGCTCAAAAACGAAAAAAGAAACAGAAAACACCAGCTATACAATTGACTGATTCTTTATTTCACGGTTTAAAATGGCGAAATATTGGTCCGTTTAGAGGTGGAAGAAGTGTAAGATGTAGTGGAGTCATAGGGCATCCACTGACCTATTACATGGGTTCTACTGGTGGCGGTGTGTATAAAACTACCGATGCTGGGATTACGTGGAAAAATATCTCAGATAACTTTTTTAAAACAGGATCTGTCGGTGCCATTGCGGTCTCAGAAAGCGATACCAATATCGTTGTTGTCGGTATGGGAGAACATGCAGCACGTGGTGTCATGACTTCTATGGGAGATGGAGTTTATAAATCGATGGATGCAGGAAAAACATGGAAACACTTAGGTTTAGAGAATACGCATCATATTTCAGATGTTATTATACATCCTACAAATCCTAATATTATCTATGTTACAGCGCAAGGCGCACAATATGCACCAACAGAAGCACGCGGAATTTACAGAACGACAGATGGCGGAACTACTTGGGAAAAGATTTTATATGTAAACAATACCACAGGCGCTTCTTCCCTATCGATGGATATGAAAAACCCTCGAATTTTATATGCTTCTATGTGGCAACATCGTCGTTATCCTTGGTATATGGAATCTGGTGGCGAACATTCTGGATTGTATAAATCATCAGATGGCGGAGATACATGGACAAAATTGAAAGCAGGCTTACCAAAAGCTTTTGGGAAATCAGGAATCTCAGTATCTAGAGCCAATCCAGAACGTGTGTTTGCAGTGATTGAAGCAGAAGGAAAAAAAGGCGGTGTGTATCGTTCTGATGATGCAGGAAAAAAGTGGGTTCAAGTCAATGGAAATCGTGTCAATATTGCACGCTCTTGGTATTATATGGAGATTTTTGCCGATCCACAGAACGAAAATGTGGTGTATGTGCTAAATGCTCCAGTAATGAAGTCTATTGACGGCGGAAAAAGTTTTACCAATATTCCTGTGCCACATGGCGATAATCATCACTTATGGATCAATCCGCATGACAATAGCAATTTGATCAACTCGAACGATGGTGGCGCTAATATTTCTTTTAATGGTGGAAAAAGTTGGACTACACAACAAAACCAACCTACTTCACAGTTTTATCGTGTGATTACAGATAATTTAGTACCGTACAATGTATATGGGGGACAACAAGATAATTCTGCCATAGCGATTGCCAGTCGTACCAACGATGGCGGTATTGATTGGAAAGATTGGTATTCAGTTGCTGGTGGCGAAAGTGCTTTTATTGCCTTTGATCCTGACAATCCAGAAACGGTATATGGTGGAACCTATCAAGGAAATATCAATTCTTGGACTAAATCTTCCAGAACCCAAAAAAACATCAAAGAATATCCTGAATTAGGACTCAGTATTGCGCCAAAAGATGCAAAGTACCGTTACAACTGGAATGCTCCTATTATCAGTTCTCCGCACAATAGAAAAACAATTTATCACGCAGGAAATGTAGTCTTTAAAACAATGGATGGCGGAATTAATTGGACGATCATCAGTCCTGATTTAACAAAGAACGAAACTGAAAAACACGGTCCTGGCGGTGGTCCTTATACCAACGAAGCTGCTGGAGGCGAAAATTACAATACGTTGACTGCTTTGGTGGAATCACAACATGAAGAAGGTGTATTGTATGCTGGAAGCGATGATGGATTGTTACATATTACTAGAAATGGCGGTGCGAATTGGGAAAATATTACCCCAAAAGGAATTGAAGATGGCATCATCAATAGTATAGATATTTCTGAGCACGATCCTGCTACAGCGTATGTCGTGATTATGCGCTATAAATCCTTAGATTTAAGTTCGTATATTTTTAAAACAAACGATTACGGAAAAACGTGGACAAAGATTGTAAATGGATTGAATGATCCAAATGGATTTGCCAGAGTGGTAAGAGCTGATAAGAAACGAAAAGGATTGTTATACGCTGGTACCGAAACTGGATTGTATGTATCAAATGATGATGGCGTATTTTGGCAACGTTTGAATTTGAATTTACCCGTAGTTGCTATTAACGATTTGACTATGCAGGACAACGATTTGGTCATCGCAACCTCAGGGCGTGGATTTTGGATTTTGGACGATGTTGGTGTATTACAAAATATGACTCCTGAAACTAAGTCTATTCAACTATTTACACCTAAGCCTAGCTATCGTATTTTTGGAGGTGTTTCGAAGGCAGTTGGACAAGGTACAAATCCTAAAAGCGGTGTGACCTTTGATTATTATTTAGATAAAAACGCTGATACTTTAGATTTAAAATTAGAAGTTCTACAAGGTTCTAAAGTAATACGAACGTATACAAATAAGAAACCAAAGAAATTTAGATCATGGCCAGGCGGACCTTCTAAACCTGAAGTTTTACCATCTAAAAAAGGCTATAATAGATTTACATGGAACTTTGCTAGAGAAGCTATACCATCTATTAATAAAGTATTTGTTTTTGGTGGACATGCGGGATCAAACGTTGCTCCAGGAAATTATACTTTACGCTTAACGCTAGATGATGAAAGTGTTGAAACAAAAGCTACGATTCTTCCAAATCCTGCCAACAAATCGACAACACGAGATTTTACTGAACAACAAGAAATGCTCTTTACTATTGAGAATACTGTCAGAAACATGCATGAATCTGTAAATCAGATGCGCTCTGCTAAAACACAACTAAATACCTATGCCAAGCTTTTAAAAAGCAATGAAGCAGCAAAACCTTTATTAGAAAAAGGAGAAGCCCTATTGAAGCGTATTAATAGTTGGGAAGAAAATTTAATCCAAGTGGAACAAAAAACCTTTCAAGATGTGATCAATTTTAATAATAAACTGAATGCACAGTTGATTGTATTGTTACGCTATATAGACCAACCGAATCCTAAAGTAACACAAGGCGCAAAACAACGCTTGAACGATTTACTAAACGATTGGCAAGTGTATACAAACGAACGTGATGCGATTATCAATACTGAGATGAAAGCGTATAACGATTTGTACAAATCATTGGAGATTCCTGCGTTGATTATTGAAAAGAAGTCGAAAACTGATTAAATGCAAGTTTTAAGTATTCGTTGAAAATTAGTTTTTATTATAACAAAAATAAATATTTAAGTTATGAGTAAAAAAATAGGGCTTAAAGAAGCAATGTCCATTGGAATTGGGGGAATGGTAGGCGGTGGAATTTTTGCTGTGTTAGGCTTAGCTGTTTCGCTTGCACAAGGTGGTACACCAATAGCTTTTCTTTTTGCAGGACTTTTAGCTTTAATTACATCCTACAGTTATGTAAAACTATCTATGAAATATCCGGATCGTGGCGGAACAGTTAAGTTTATGAATCAAGGTTTCGGAAAATCTATATTTAGTGGAGGAATCAATAACTTACTTTGGATTAGCTACATAATTATGCTATCATTATATGCATCTGCATTTGGCTCGTATGCTCCTAACCTATTTTCCATTTTTGATACACCAATTGACTTTCATATATATTCAAGTTTAATTATCATTATAGCCACAGCAATAAATTATTACAGTATTAAAGTTGTTGGTAAAATTGAATCGTATGCAGTAATTATAAAGCTTGTCATATTGCTTTCATTTATTTTAATTGGAGTATATGGATTGATTGGAAATCCAAATCTGTCTCAACTTTCAACAGCAAATTGGGAAACTTCCATAAAACTTTTAACAGGAGGTATGGTAATATTTGTTGCTTATGAAGGTTTTGAACTCATAGCAAACGCTGCACCTGATATTAAAAATCCTAAAAAAAATATTCCAAAAGCTTATTACTATTCCGTTGTATTTGTGATTTTGCTTTATGTTATAATAGCCGCAGTCACTGTTGGCTCTCTTCCATTTGAGCAAATTACTACAGCAGAAGATTATGTACTAGCCGAAGCTGCAAAACCAATGTTAGGAAAAATAGGCTTTAGTATTATTACTGTTGCCGCATTGATATCAACTTTTTCAGCTATTAATGCTTCATTATATGGCGGAAGTCGTGTAAGTTATGAAATAGCAGAGGACGATGAGCTTCCACATCAATTAACTTATAAATTGTGGAATCAACCTATTGGATTATTAATTACTGCTGTTTTAACGCTTATAATTGCCAATCTTTTAAAACTAGAAAGCATTTCAACTGCTGGGAGTGTAGGTTTTTTATTGATTTTTGCGATAGTTAATTATGTTGGTTTTAAATTGAGAAAGGAAATTAATGGGAATTTTATAATCCCACTTTTTGGGTTTATTGCATGTATTTTGGCGCTAGTTGTACTTATTAGTCAGCAAATAAAAACAAATAAAACTGGGGTAATCATTGCGGTATCCATCATAGTAATATGTTTTGTTTTAGAGTGGATTTATAAAAAAACTAAGCCTTAAAACAAAACGTAATTGCTTAATTTTTAAACAATTAACCCTGCCGCTAATTAAAAAAGATTTATACTAGTAAAGTATGGCAAAAAACAAAACCACCGAAACAGAAGTAAACGTTTTTGAATTTATCGACTCGTATGTTGATAAAGAACAAAAGAAATTAGACAGTCTTAAATTGATTGAACTCATTAGGGAATGGTCGGGCTATGAACCTAGAATGTGGTGACCAACCATTACTTGGATTCGGACGCTATCACTACGAATATGCTAGTGGACATGAAGGCGATGCGCCAATCTTAGGTTTTTCGCCTAGAAAAGCACAGTTTTCACTGTATATTTATTCTAAAACAGAAAAGAGCGATGCGCTCCTTAAAGATTTTGGCAACCTTAAAATGGGGAAAGCCTGTATTTATATTAAAAAACTTTTGAAGACATCGATATTTCTTTCTTAGAGCAACTTTGCAGGGGATCAATCGCGTATATCAATGAGCATCATGAGTGTAGTATTTGTAAAAAATAATAGCTTTTTTAGCTAAAAACATTCCCAAAAAATTGAAAAAAACAAATTACCAATCAGTATTGCTATCCTGTATTCCTATGGGGATTCTTCTTTTTTTTGTATTAAAATCAGAATTCAGAACCGAAGGTGAGTTTGGTGGATTAGTTGAATTTGTCAAATATGCATTCTTTCTAATGTCAGGAATTGTGGTATTTGTCTATACTTTTACAAAACAATGGAAGCATATAAAGCATAAAACCGAAGTCAGTGAGGCAAAAATTATTTTAAGTGTACTTTTTATTGCTACTTTTATTGCGATTGTTTCATTTTGGATTCCTAAAGACTTTTTTGATACAGAAGCTGTATTTATTGCCAAAGATGCTTCTGGAAATGAATTACAATTGCTAGGGGCTGGAAAGTATATGTTGCGTACAAGAGATTATGAATGGACCACTATTGACAGAGGCATGTATCAACTCAATGATAGTATGATTTTTTTAGATAAAGATATAAAAGAAAGAAAGTGGGGAAAACGAGCTAGAAAATATTTGATTCAAAATAAAAGCCTGATTCCTCTATATACAAACGGAATTGAAACTGATTCTACAGGTTTTTTGTCCATAAGATTGAATATGAATTAATTCCCAATAAGCATTCTTGTTTCACCTCAAACACAGTAGAGATGCAAACAGGAGACATTTCAACTTATCGTAAACATTGTGTATGTGTGGCTTTTATTTTAAATTTAGATAACTTACAAAAGTTCCTTTGGTATGTTTCAATAGGAATTATAAAACACCAAAAATGAAATCATTCTACTTATTTATCATCATTTCAATAACCTTATTTAGCTGTACCAATTCACCGCAATGTAAAGATGTAAAGATGTAAACGTTGTGTATCCTCCTGAACTATTTACACTCTATCAAGGAGATCAAAATAACCTCCAGCTAATCAAGGCTTTTAAAACTTCATCTGACAATATGCAAGTCAATCATATTTCTCTAATTCCTGGAAAGGATCTAAAACCACTTCAACAAGTTTTGGTCAAAAAAGAAAACTTTCCTATTGCAAAAAAAGACAGCATCAAAGAGAAATACAAAATTCAATATTCATTGTAGTTAGCACATGAAAATAAAATGTTTTGGATTCAAGTTCAACCAACAAAAGAAATTCTAGGAGATCAAAAAGATTCTGAATACAGAGATATGATCGAAGATTTAATTAATGCTGAATTATTAAAAAATAACGCAGGAATCTTCTTTGCGAGTTCTGTTGGTCATGGTGGATTAGATATGCTTTGTTATTATACTGATGAAAGACCTGTCTTTGAATTAGTTTTTAAAATTCTTTGTGAACAAGGAATAAAAGATCACACCTTAATTGTTAAAAGAGTTTATTTAAGAAACGATCGCTGGCTTGATGAGGTTGTATATCCAATGAACTATACTGGGAAATTTCAGTATCTCTGATTTAACTATTAAGTAACATTCAAAAAATTAAACTTATAATAAACACTTTTTTTCCTCAAAAAATCATTTACAAAAAAAGACTGTTTCATTTTTTCTATTTCCTTAAAAGCGCTTTCTGAATCATTCCAAACTGTTCTAAATATTTACTATATTCGTCGATCAGTTTTAATTTTTACAAACTTATCGAATAATTAAATAAATGGAAGTTACACCTAAAAATGGTATTAAGGGATTAGTTGAAAATTGGCAAAGTGATTTAATTGCCGCAATAAGTGTCTCACTCATTGCCTTACCACTTTCATTAGGTATTGCCTTAGCAGCGGGAGCACCCGCAATGTCAGGTATCTTTTCAGCTATTATTGGTGGTGTCGTTACAACCTTGTATCGTGGAGGACATATATCTGTCAACGGACCTGCTAAAGGAGTTATTGGCGTGATACTTTGGGGAATGATAGCGATGGACGATGGATCGGGTCAAGCCTTTAATTATATATTAGCAGCAGTTGTTATTTCTGGTGCGCTTCAAATGGTATTGGGAATATTGAAATTGGGACGATTGGCAGACATCTTCCATTCTTCAGTGATTCACGGTATTTTAGCAGCAATTGGTATCATTATATTTGCAAAACAGATCCATGTGGCTATGGGTACACATTCGGATGATCCAAGCATTGTGCAAAATCTTATTGATGCCGTTATGTTCTTACCGCAAGCCAATCCTTTTGTATTGATTATTGCGTTAACAGGGTTACTTTTATTATTATTTCATTCCAAAATTAGTAACCGAATTTTCCATTTATTACCTACTCCTATGTGGGTAATTGCGCTTTCCATTCCATTTGTGTATGCGTTCAATTTCTTTGATCAACATACATTATCATTCCTTGGAAAAGCTTATGAAGTAGGACCTAAACTATTATTGGATATTCCTGATACGATTACAGATTCTATTATGCTTCCAAACTTTGGTAAAATTGCTACTATTGAATTTTGGACAACCGTATTTTCTATTTTAATTATTTCAAGTATTGAATCTTTAGCTATTGCAAAAGCCGTGGACAAAATTGATCCTTACAAACGAAAAACGGATTTGAATAAGGATTTAACAGGGATTGGTTTAAGTACCGTAGTTGCAGGTATGATTGGAGGTTTACCAATTATTGCTGTAATTATTAGAAGTACTGTTAATATCCATAATGGTGCAAAAACAAAATGGTCCAATATGTATCAAGGACTTTTATTACTCGTTTTTATTGTGGTATTAAGTCCAATAATGGTACAAGTTCCGCTGTGTGCTTTTGCTATTTTACTAGTGTATACAGGGTTTAAATTGGCATCGCCATCTGTATTTAAACAAATGTATAGCCAAGGAACAGAGCAATTGGTATTCTTTATTGCAACGATGATTTTAACACTCTACACAAATTTACTAATTGGTTTATTGGGCGGATTATTATTAGCAATGGTAACCCACATGCTATTGGCAAGACTTTCCATACCTCAATTTTTTAGAATGGTCTACAAGTCGCGCACAAAGTTGATAAAGCGAACGGATGGAAATTACGATTTAAAGATTAGAGGAGTTGCAAATTTCTTAGGCATCTTGAAAGTAGATAAATTGGTAGCGCAAATTCCTTCTGGAGCCAATGTTAATATTGACTTATCAGAAACAAGATTGGTTGGTATTACATATATGGACTACTTAGTAGAATACTTAAAAACACAAAGAGCTACAGGTGGTGAAGTTTTTATCACTGGATTGGATTCACATGTTTCCTCATCTACCTATAACAGAGCCTTAAAAATTTGCTTGACGAGTAATACTTCTAAATTATCGCAACGACAAAAACGATTACGAAATTTAGCTACTTAGAAAGGATATCAATATGCAAACCAAGTGGATTGGAATACGACATATTTAAAGAAGTTCCACTTTTTTGAAATTAGACCTATTGAACGCAAATACAACTGTTTGAAAGGAGCATTCAATGATTTAAATATATCTTGGGAAATTGCGGATGTAACTTTCAATGAAGGACAAGCGTTTACCGCAGAGACCTTTAATACTACGCTTATGGTCTTAAAATTGAATAAAAAAATACCAATCTTTACAATGGAAAAAGAAGCGGTGTTAGAAAAGTTATTTGATCGAGTGATGGCATTCACAGGCTATAAGGACATTGACTTTAAAATGTATCCAGATTTTTCTAAAAAATTCCTGTTGATGGGGAATAATGAAGAAGAAATTCGTTCTTTCTTTACAGAGGAAATCATTCGCTTTTTTGAAAACCATCATATTTATCATTTAGAAAGTAATGGGGAAGCGTTGATTATTTTTGATAAAATTAAATTGGCGAGAACGGATGAAACACTTGCGTTTATAGAGTATGGTAACAAACTAGCTTCACTCTTAGATGCAAAGCCTGAGTTAGTACTGAGTACTCAAGAGGCGGAAGTATAAAGCTAAAACGTATTAAATCTAGTTGTCTTCTCTCCTATTTTAATGGAGAGATGAATTGCTTTTGAATTGTAATTCAGTACTTGATGCGGAATAAATCTTTTATCCCTAATTGTTTTTTGCAACTTATGTTGAGTTTATTGGAGTATTTAAATGAGTTTTTTTTACGTTTATATTGATTTTCAATAAGTAATCATGCTTAACTTCCCGAATGTGGATTAAGTTTATCGAAATATTTAAATAGAAATGGCCACTAAAAAAATCAAATGTTTCCTATATTTATAAACAAAAAATAACACAATAATTTCTCAGTCAAGACTGTTGGTAAACACTAGATACAAATGACAAAAAATATAACGAAGGAATTGATCAAATTCACGTTTCTCGTAGCATTACTAACTACTCCGCTACTCTCAGTTAATTCTCAAACCACAAAAAAATCGGTTCCTGTTTTCAAAGATGGAGAGGCTCAAATTGTCCCTGCATTTAAAGATTCAGAACAATGGATTAGACATGATCTATGGGTTGAAACTGAGTTTGATACGGATGGTGATGGCAAACTAGATAGAATGCATGTCGCAGTTACAAGACCTAAACAAACAGAAACTGAAGGACTTAAATTACCTATTGTATATGTTTCTAGTCCATATTTTGCTGGTGTTGCACCAGATTTACCTGGTTCATTTTGGGATGTTAGGCATGAACTAGGAGAAGCTGCAAAAGAACGTATACATCCAGAAGTTACTCGAACAGGAAAGAGACCTATTATTTCAAATTCACATATACGAACTTGGGTACCGAGAGGCTATATTGTAGTACACTCTTCTTCTCCAGGGACTGGACTTTCTCAAGGTGCACCTACAATAGGTGGCGATAACGAGTCATTGGCTCCAAAAGCTGTCATTGATTGGTTATGTGGTCGAATTCCAGGATATACATCTCCTGACGGGAAAGAAGAAGTAAAAGCATTTTGGTCAACTGGGAAAGTAGGAATGACAGGTACATCCTATAATGGAACCATTCCTTTGGCTGCAGCTACAACTGGTGTTGAAGGATTAGAAGCAATTATACCAATTGCACCAAATACTTCTTATTATCACTATTATAGATCCAATGGATTGGTAAGATCTCCAGGAGGATATTTAGGCGAAGATATTGATGTATTGTATGATTTTGTTCACAGTGGAGACGAATCTAAACGCGCATACAATAATGCTACAGTAAGAGATCAGGAACTAAAGAATGGTATGGATAGAATTACAGGAGATTATAATGATTTCTGGGCTGGACGCGATTATTTAAATGAAATGGAACCTATGAAAGCAGCTTTGCTCATGTCGCATGGATTTAATGATTGGAATGTAATGCCTGAACATAGTTATAGAATTTATAAAGCTGCCAAGGACAAAGGTTTAGATTGTCAGATATATTATCATCAATATGGACATGGCGGTCCACCACCAATGAAAATGAGGAACAGATGGTTTACACGCTATTTACATGGTGTAGAAAATGGCGTAGAAAATGATGCGCGCGCATGGATTGTTAGAGAAGATGATAAAATGCAAAATCCTACTCCTTATAAAGAATATCCAAATCCTGATGCATCAGATGTAACCTTGTATCTAAGTGCTGGAAATCCTACTAAAGGAGGTTTAGGAACTGAGAAAACAAAAAGTAAAGGAAAGGAAAAGCTTATTGATGATTTTTCAATTTCTGGTCGCGAATTAGCACAAGCAGAAACTAGCAAGCACAGATTATTATATGTAACTCCATCATTTACAGAAGACGTTCATATATCTGGTACAGCAAAAGTGTCTATTAATTTATCTAGTAGTAAGGAAGCTGCAAATCTTTCGGTTTGGTTGGTTTCGTTGCCTTGGAATACTGAAGGTAAAGTAAAAATTACGGATAATATCATAACTCGTGGTTGGGCCGATCCACAGAATCACAAATCCATACGAGAAGGTGAACCTTTAGAAAAAGGGAAATTCTATCAAGTGACCTTCGATTTAATGCCTGATGATCAAATCATAAAAAAAGGACAACAAATAGGACTCATGATTTTTTCAAGTGATAAAGAGTTTACCTTACATCCAGATCCTGGAGCCGAATTAACTATCGATCTAGCATCGACAACTTTGGTTTTACCTATTGTCGGAGGTATTAAAGCTTTTAATAATGCTGTAAAAGGGAATTAAATAATGCATCACATTTAAACAATACATCATTGAAGCTACTTGTATGCTTATGCATTTTGATTTCAATTAGAGTAGATCTCAGAATTATCACAATAACAGAAGCTAGGAAGTTGGTTATAATTTGGTCCTATTATTTACTAAAATTGATATGATATACTGAATCCATCCAACACATTTACTCCATAGGAAACATTAGATGAAAATAATTTCTTTAAAACACTTTGCAGAAACAGGAAAGTTTGGGGAAATCGGAATTGGAAACCTTAAAAATGACGTAATAGAAGAATTTGGAAATGATTTTGACTATTATGACGGAGGAGAAACCCAAATTATTAAATATGGTTGGTATGAATTCTTTTTTTGGTCTGACACAAAAAAACTATTTGGAATACAAAATGACCATTTACAGGCTGATTGTGGAAATCACGATGAAATGATATTATTTGAAAATCAAAAATTCAAAGTAGACACTTGGTTTTTAGAAGTAAATAAAGATTTTACATTTAAAGAGGTTACTGAAATCTTGAATAATAATAAAACCAAATTTAAATTAGAAGTTCCATATAAAAACGAACCTGAAATTATAAAGTTTAATAGCAATGTTTATTTTGACTTTAGCTCAGGATTTTCGAGTTGGGATGGAAAAAAAGATGAATGGTGTGAAATTAAAATTAACAATAAAGAAGATTATATTCTTAACGGAATTAGATTCTTTGACTTCAACAAATTATAAAACGATTGGCTAAAACAGTGAGGGCAGATTAATAACCTGTTTAATATTGCTTGAAGAGTCTTTTGGAAATTCTTCCTAATTTCTGCACTCTTTATTCTTTTTTGCGAAATCAATTTCATAATCACCACAAAGCCATACATAAACATGTTAGCAGTGATTAAACCTTTACAAGAAGTTAGTGTCTAAGAAAGAAATTTAATTAATATACGTAGTATGAGTAAAGTAGCTTATTTAACAGTTTTTGCAGTATTCTTATTTACTGCTTGTAGTGAGGAGGAACCAATTGCAATAGACAATGTAATTCCAGTAGTTCAAGCTGAATCTTCATTCACGGTTTTAAAAGAAGAAAATATCTCGTATGCGGAGGGACTCAGTCATAACATGACAAGTACTTCTTCTTTTGCAATACCTCTCAAATTAGATATTTACTATCCCGATAATAATACTACAAATAGGCCTGTTTTTATGTTTATTCATGGTGGTGGATTTACAGGCGGAACAAAGACCAAGCCTGAAATTGTAGATATGGCTAACTTTTATGCTTCAAGAGGATGGGTGTTTGTTTCTGTAGATTATAGAACTACAGAGGAATTAGGTACAATTCAAGGAATGACACCAGAAGAAGTAGTAAGCTATTATACAGGAATTGCGCCTCAAGAATGGATTGATAATGCCTTGCAAGGAGCGCAGAATTCGGATCAAGTTCAACAAGCCACTGCTATGTATCTCGCCCAAAGAGATGCAAAAGCTGCACTTCGCTGGATTGTTGCCAACGCTGTAGCATATAATATAAATACAGACTATATTACAGTCGGAGGAGCCTCGGCTGGAGCGATTACGACAATTGCTTTAGGAATTTCAAATAAAGAAGACTTTAGAGACGAAATTAGCATTAACGATGATCCTACACTTTCTACTACAAACTTAAACGAATCTTATGAAGTGAGAAGTATGTTATATTTTTGGGGTTCAAACATAAAGTTAGATGTTTTTGAAGCAGTCTATGCATTGAATCAATACGACAGATATGACGTCAATGATCCTGAATTATTTATGGGGCATGGAACGGCAGAGGATCTTGTTACACCTTATGAAGAAGCTCTTGAACTACAAGAAGTTTACAACTCTTTGGGTATTTACAATAAACTGGTTACGTTACTAAAGCCGAATGGAGCTCCTGCTGGACATGGAGCTTGGAATGCAATAGTGGATGGAAAAGGCTTATCGGAATTAACTTTTGATTTTCTTACTGATAGACAACAATTGATTGTCGAATAAAAAAACTACCACCAACAATGTAGATAACTACTATAACTCAGAAATGAGCTTTGAAATAAAAATAATTGGAATTTATGAAATACATGGATAAGAGGATGTTCACCTTGTAGAATTGATACTCAAAACGAATCCTAAGAATATTGACATCGGAAAATTCACTCAGGCTAAGGAAGGCGTTGATCGTTTGAATTGGCAAATACCTTGGGATGAAAAATACCTAAATGAAGAAGGAACTATAATTACAGGAGACTGGTTGAATTCTCCAAAGAATACTTTAGACTTTACTCGACTTGCCTTTTTTCTACATCATATAGATTTTAAAAAACCACTGGTGACTCAATTTGAAGCACTAGAATTGAAATTAGTGGAATAATCCCAGATAGAATTTCATCCATAATTCAATTTAAGAAACCCTAAATTAAATCATTGCATACGATAAAGCTCAGTACTTAACTAAAAGACTCCTAAGTAAAAATCTTCTAATATTATACAATCCTTCCGCTAGCTACAACTGCAAATGAAACGTAGCATGGAAACCAAAGAAGAAATTCCCATCATCAAGGTTAAAGTTTTTAAACGTCTGTACAATAAAGGTATCTTCTAAAAAAATCGGATTGTTGATCATCTTAAACTGTAATAATAACTTGCTGACTTCCCAATTGGCTACTAATACAAAAGCTCCGTACGTTTTTCTGGATTCAAGTTTGTTGGCTACATAGTAATATTCTGAGACTAAAGACACATGATTTCCTAACTTATAGCGTCCACCAAAACCAACAGCAAAGTGATTGTGATCATCTAAGGCTGAAAGCGACGAAGTGCGATGAATAAGGGTTGGCAAAACTTACAACGAGAAATCTTGTGAATTTTCGAGCAATCAACGCTTGTGACGTAAAAGCAAATTTATCTCCCGTATTGGCACGCGATATAATTCCGTTTAAAAATCGTGTTCTATAACTAGCCGTTTGTAATAAAGAAATACTAAACGGATTACGATTATCATCTATCTAACGTAAGAGTCTGTATTTTAAATAGATATCTACAATTCCATTCGAGTTTCCAGAACCAAAACCAATGGTCAAACGATCTGAGATTCCATAGTCCACCCCTACTCTTGAGCACATTCTGTCTGCGATAAACGATTGTCAATACCATATAAGAAGCTATTTCTGGAAGCAATAACAAAAGTATATATTTATCAGTTTTTGATTGGTCTGTAACATTTGTTTGCTATTCTGACAGAACCAAATTAGGTAGTAAAAACGAACAGAAAAGCAATATGGTATCCAACATGGAAAGTGTGGTTACTGGTGAAGAATTGCAGAATCATTTGGCAAATTTGGATGAAAACGAGTAACAGATGTCTGAAATCCTTGCACTACGCCCAATCGAAAATTCAGATTTCATCATTGCAGCACATTTAAATCTAGATAATATCAATCTTCAAACAAATGCCTTTACCGAACAAGCAAAACCATTTATCTAATTCTTGGGTTAATTCTCTTGTTATTTCTTTTAATTACAATAAGAATACTATCCATCTATTACGAAAAAATTATTGATCGAAAAGCGGCTAAGTTTGAAGATGGCATGCTCAATTTATCTAAGTTGAATGATTCTTTAGAAAACTATCAAAAAAGCATTGCCGAATTACAAACAAAATCTGAACCAACTGTAGAAGAGAAAGTCTTTAAAAAGGACACTAAGGAAATTCCAAAACAACGACTCCTCACCTACATTCGTAACGAATTGATGCCAATTGCGATTGAAGACATTGCGTATATTTATGTAGAAAACTCTATCTCTTACGTAGTACGAAAAGATGGAAAACGCTATACAGCTAATGACAGCTTAGATCAAATATATGCTTCCCTAGATCCAAAAGTATTTTTTAGAGCCAACCGACAAACCATTGTCGCTATTTACGCAATAGATAAAATCATTAAATATGGAAACAGTACGTTCAAAATAGAAATGCAACCTGTCTCTGAAATTGATATTGTCATTGGTAAAAACAAAGTAACAGTCTTCAAAAAATGGTTGGATCTGTAGTTTTGAAGCAAATTTAAAAGTTAAAAACGAAATGTTCATTAAGACTCTCTTTTTAGCTTATTTTAAATATAATTTCAAGACGTATATCTCGCTATTTTTTTAGCAACTTAATATTCAAACATTTAACAATTTGCATAATACTTTGTTAAAGAGCATGAATCTTAGAAGCTTGATTTTTATCTTTACATTAATCATCATTTATTATATGAATAAGCTAAAAAAGTTGCCTCACTATTCTATATAAAATAGTATCTTAGCACGTTTTGATTAAAAATTAAATGAACATGAGAAAAGAAAGGAACGCCAAAGGTTGGAATGAAATAAAAACCAATGATTCTTGGGCACTTTTTAAAATAATGGGAGAATTCGTAAACGGATTCGAAAAAATGAGTCAAATCGGGCCATGCGTATCTATCTTCGGATCTGCTCGTACAAAATCTGACAACAAATACTATCAATTAGCGCAAAAAATAGCACATAAAATTGTTGATCATGGATATGGAGTAATTACAGGCGGTGGTCCTGGTATTATGGAAGCTGGTAATAAAGGTGCGCACCTTGGCGGCGGAACCTCTGTAGGATTGAATATATTGCTGCCATTTGAACAGCACGATAATCCGTATATTGATTCTGATAAAAATATCAATTTTGATTACTTCTTTGTCCGTAAAGTAATGTTTGTAAAATATTCGCAAGGATTTGTGGTAATGCCTGGAGGATTTGGAACGTTAGACGAACTATTTGAAGCGATTACACTCATTCAAACTAAAAAAATTGACAAATTCCCTATTATCTTAGTTGGAACAGAATTCTGGTCTGGCTTGATGGATTGGGTAAAAGCAACATTATTAGACAAATTTTCAAACATCAGTCCTGAAGATTTAGATTTAATCCATATTGTTGATAATGAAGACGAAGTATTAGATATTTTAGACGAGTTCTATAGAAAATACAACCTAAGTCCTAACTTCTAATTAGAAGTTTTGTAGAATAATATACAAATGAGCTATGGCAGGTAGCTCATTTGTAAAAATTGAACCCGAAAAAGAAAAAATGAAAAGAAAAATACTCTTCCTTTGCTTGCTATGCTTGGGATTACAACAAAATATAGCACAGGAAAATATCAAGACGATGTTTTACAATCTCTTAAACTTTCCTGAACTATCGCTAGATCGACTGGATGAATTAGAAATTATCATTTCTGATTACCAACCAGATTTATTCATGGTTTGTGAATTGAATGATGCTTTTGGCGCAGGATTGATATTAACGCGTTTGCAAATGATCAATCCAAACTATGCGCAAGCAACCTACTTTAACAATACATCCGATGATGCCGGAAATGACTCAAATCTACTTCAAAATTTAATCTATTACGACAGTTCTAAATTTATTTTGGAAGGACAAGACATCATTCCTACTACACTCCGCGATTTTAATAGATATACACTAAAACTAAATACGGTAAACCAAGCAACAAATCCTATCCGTGTAGAAGTATTTGTAACACATTTAAAAGCAGGAAACTCTCCTGAAGACGAATTGCGCCGTTTTTTAATGGTTGAAGAATTTACGGATTACCTTTCTACGATTGATGCAGATAGTAAAGTACTTTTTGCTGGCGATTTGAATTTATATACCAGCAATGATATTGCCTTTCAAAAATTAACAGATCCTACGAATGCCATTACACTTGTAGATCCAGTAAATCGTTTAGGCGATTGGCATACCAACAGTGCCTTTTTAGACGTAATGACTCAATCAACACGTACACAAGGTGGTTTAGGTGGTGCTTCTGGAGGATTTGACGATCGATTTGATTTCATTCTAACTTCAGAAAATGTATTGACCAATACAGATTTATATTACGTTCCAGACTCTTATAAGTCTTTTGGAAACAACATAAATCCAGATTGTTATAATCGCGCTATTAACTCATCCGATTGTGCAGAAGTTCCAGGTTCTGGTATTAGCTATTCGCAAGCATTACGGAATGCATTACACGATATGAGCGATCACTTGCCAGTGGTAATGGAATTAGAAACCAATGAGCAACTATTAAATACCGCACAATTTACTGCTAAAAACAACTTTCAATTCATTCGCGGAAATATTGCTGAAGATCAATTGGCATTTATGTTAAATTCTGCTGCAACAAGCAATGAATATGTGATTTACGACGTCTTAGCACGAAAATTAATGTCTGGAAAAGTAAAAAATAATGATATTACCAACATAAATGTAGCAAACCTACCAAAAGGTATTTATTATTTAAAAATTGATGATTTTACAGAAACTAAAAAATTTAAAAAAAGATAATTGAAGACAATACGTACCCATTTCGAACTTTATCTATTATTATTCTTGAGTTTTTCGGCTTTTGGTCAACATAAAAACGACGTTACAGCAACACTTAATGCTGAAAGTAACATTTTAACTCTGGCACAAAAGATAACCTACACAAACGAAACAGGAACTACGCTAACCGAAATCTATCTCAACGATTGGAGTCATGCATTCTCTGGAAAAGATACACCTTTGGCAAAACGTTTTGCAGAAGAATACCATAGAAACTTTCACTTAGCAAGAGAAAAGAAACGTGGAAACACCACCGTTGATCAAATTTCTGCAAATGGAGCTACGCTAGACTGGGAACGTTTGGAAAAGCAGGTTGATATCATAAAACTAACGCTTAACAAACCGTTGCAAGCCAATGAAACGGTTACGCTTGACCTTATTTATCAAGTAAAACTTCCGTATGACGAATTCACACGTTACGGATTCAAAAAAAATGGAGATTTTAGCTTGCGTTATTGGTACATGACGCCAGCAGCTTACAGAAACGGTTGGATATTATATAGTAACAAAAACTTAGACGATTTATATACAGAACAAGCGGAACATAACATCACATTGACTGTTCCTAGTAAATTTAAAGTTGTTTCGAGTGCTGACACTGCTGTAGATAATGGAAATGGAACATTTCAACTAAGTGCTAAGGCTGTAAAAGACATTACCATTTTACTACGCCAAAACTCTGATTTTAAAACGTTTCAAACAGACAAAGTAAATATTACTACAAACTTAGATCCGTATCAACTCAACGAAAAGCAACAAGCTATTGCTATTGATAAAGTTGTACAGTTCATTCATGAAAAACTAGGAGATTTTCCTAGAAAAAACATGATGATCTCCAGAATTGACAATAAAAAGAACCCTGTATACGGATTAGGACAATTGCCATCATTTATCAGACCATTTACAGATGATTTTCAATATGAAATAAAAATCCTCAAAGCTATTCTTACTAAAAATTTAGAGGAATCTATGTGGATGGACACACGAACTGAAAAGTGGATTTCTGATGCGTTGGAAACATACATGTTGATGGTATACGCAGAAACTTTTTACCCAAACATGATGCTTGCTGGTGGATTATCTAAAGTATGGGGCGTTCGTTCGTATGAATTTGCAAAACTCAACTTTAACGATCAATATCCGTTTTTGTACATGTTAATGGCACGTAAAAATATTGATCAACCTTTGAATACCTCTAAGGATTCTTTGACAAAATTCAACAACAATATTGCCAACAAATACAAAGCTGGTGTTGGTTTAAAATATCTAAAATCATACTTTGACGATACTATCATTGATGACTTTGTAAAAGAATTTTATGCAACAAATCGTTTAAAAATATCCTCAAGAAAAGATTTTGAAGATTTACTAAAATCCAAAGCTCCAAAAAATATTGATTGGTATTTTGACACCTATGTAGATACCAGAAAACGTATCGATTACAAAATTAAAAAGGTCAAAAAACTTGACGATTCTTTGCAAGTAACCATCAAAAACAAATATGACGGCGACTTCCCTATTTCACTATTTGGAATCAAAAATGATACGGTGGTTTCTAAACATTGGGTCACGGATATTGGAAAAAAGAAAACAGTAAGTATTCCGAGCGATGGCATTGATCGTTTGGTATTAAATTACGATAAAATTATTCCAGAATTTAATCAACGTGACAACTGGAAATCACTGAATGGATTCTTTGCAAACAATAAAAAGCTACGTTTCACTTTCTTTAAAGATGCAGAAAATCCGCATTACAATCAAATATTCTTTGTGCCTGTAGCACGTTTCAATTTATATGATGGATTTACGCCAGGAATGCGTTTATACAACAAAGTATTCCTTACAAAACGTTTCTTATACGACTTAAAACCATCTTATGGGCTTCGTTCCAAACAGTTAGTAGGTTCTGGATCTGTATCATATCGTCATGATATTGAAAAAACAAACAGTGATTTATACTTTATACGCTATACTGTAGGTGGAAACTACTTTAACTACGCAGAAGATCTAACGTATACGCGCTTTGTACCTAAAATAACCTTTGGTTTTAGAGATCCTGATTTTAGATCAAATCAAAAGGAATTTATTGATCTTAGATATGTAATTGTTCAACGAGAACAATCTGCCGATCCAGATATTGCTGTCGATAATGACCCAAACTACAGCGTATTCAATGCACGCTATGTATACTCAAACCCTGATCCTATTCGTCACATGGTTTGGTTTACGGATTTCCAAATTACCAAGCGATTCTCTAAAATCTCTTTCAATTTAGACTACAGAAAATTGTTTCAAGATAACAGGCAGTTAAATGTTCGTTTCTTTTTTGGTAAGTTTTTATTCAACGATACAAATTCAGATTTTTTTAGCTTTGCACTCGACAGACCAACGGATTATTTATTTGACTACAATTATTACGGACGATCAGAAGATACAGGATTATTTAGTCAGCAAATCATTGTAGCAGAAGGAGGATTCAAATCAAAACTTCCAAATCCATTCTCAAATGATTGGATAGGAACTGCCAATGCGAGTTACAGTCTTTGGAAATGGATTGAAGCGTATGGAGACATAGGTTTTATTAAAGACAATGGAAGTAATACTCGATTTGTATACGATTCTGGAATTCGTTTGAATTTAGTGCCAGATTTCTTTGAATTGTACTTTCCTGTGTATTCTAACAATGGTTGGGAAATTGCACAACCAGGTTTTGATCAACGTATCCGATTTATCGTAACGCTCAGCCCAAAAACCTTATTAAAACTCTTTACACGAAAATGGTTCTAATCTTTGGTTAATAAAATCGAAAGACATTCTCATTGACGAATGGAAATTTATAAAAGTCGTTGATCAAGACAATAAAGAAATCAAGAAATTTCAGCGAGATCTTAAGATTTCACATACAGAATCTATAACGATCAAAGCAAGTGGTTCAGTCACCATCATCTATTCTGATGTAAAGTAAACTAAAATATTTACTTCAAAAAATTAAGAGTCTGAAAAAATACTTACTCAAACTCAAAAAAATTTTACCACATAAAAAATGGAAAAAAGATAAAAGTGGAAACTTTATGGATGGTTCTAATTATAAACTATGGAATTATCTGTTACTAAAATGAAAAATCAAATAAAAAATATATTTTAATCAACAAAAAAGTAACTCGCTAATTCTGATTAATTAGGCTTAAAATTAGTCAAATGTCCTCTGTCAGAAAATTGAACAATTATCAGTCAAAAAGTTATTTTTTAGACAAAATTAAAAATATCTCATCAAAATATCATTTTCATTGAATTATTCACATTTTTTTAAGAGAATCCAGTATTGGAAGTCTCCTAGCTTTTTTGTACTTTTGTAACACTTCAATCCAAAATAAAACTATGCAAGCAAAAGTTGAAAACACACAAGATATTTCATTCGGTCAGTTCAAAGAAGAAATCATTCAAGATTATACAACAGCAGTAATCAGT
This sequence comes from Kordia sp., assembly GCF_022447245.1. Classification (GTDB taxonomy): domain Bacteria; phylum Bacteroidota; class Bacteroidia; order Flavobacteriales; family Flavobacteriaceae; genus Kordia. The sequence goes on from NZ_JAKVBC010000003.1 coordinate 143,580, forward strand.
CGTGAATGTAGCCTTCTTGGTCGTAGAGAAGTATTGACGGGAAAAGCGAAGTTTGGTATTTTCGGAGACGGAAAAGAAGTACCACAATTAGCCTTGGCAAAAGCATTTCAAAATGGTGATTTTAGATCAGGATACTACCGAGATCAAACGTTTATGATGGCTATTGGCGAATTGAACATTCAACAGTTTTTTGCTGGATTGTATGCACATACAGATATTGAAGTAGAACCAATGTCTGCTGGAAGACAAATGGGTGGACACTTTGCCACACACAGTTTAGACAAGAATGGTGAGTGGAAAAACTTAACACAACAAAAAAATTCTAGTGCTGACATCTCCCCTACTGCTGGACAAATGCCACGTTTATTGGGATTGGCACAAGCTTCTAAGATATACAGACATGTTGAAGGAATCGATGCTGAAAAATTTTCTGTAAACGGAAATGAAATTGCATGGGGAACTATTGGGAATGCTAGTACTAGTGAAGGATTGTTCTTTGAAACGATCAATGCAGCTGGTGTATTACAAGTTCCTATGGTGATGAGTGTTTGGGATGATGAATACGGAATCTCAGTGCATGCAAGGCATCAAACTACCAAAGAAAATATCTCTGAAATTTTAAAAGGTTTCCAACGTACTGAAAACGAAAATGGATATGAAATTTTCAGAGTAAACGGTTGGGATTATCCTTCATTGATTGCAACATATCAAAAAGCATCAGACATTGCACGTGAAGAACATGTTCCTGTGTTGATTCACGTCCAACAAGTAACACAACCACAAGGACACTCTACTTCTGGTTCACACGAACGTTACAAAAGCAAAGAACGTTTAGCTTGGGAAACTGAATACGACTGTAATGCACAAATGCGTAAGTGGATTATTGAAAATGATATTGAAACAGATGAAAATTTAACTACGCTAGAGAAAAACATCAAAAAGCAAGTACGTGATGGAAAAAAAGCTGCTTGGACAGATTTTGTAGCGCCAATGAAGCAAGAACAAACTGAAGTTGTCAGTTTGCTTGAAAACTTAGCACAAACAAGTCCTAACAAAGTATTCATCAACAAGCTCAAAGAAGAATTAGCTACAATTGCAGAACCAATTCGTAAAGAAATTGCAGGATATGCACGTAAAGCGTTGCGTTTGGTAATTGGTGAAAATTCTCCAGAAAAGCAAGCTTTAAGTACTTGGATTAAAGCGTACTTTGAAAAAATTCAACCAAAATATAGTTCACATTTATACAGCGAATCTGCTAAAAGTGTTTTAAACATAGAAAGCAATGCTCCTGTATATGGAGAAAAAAGACAAGAAGTTGATGCTCGTATTGTGTTAAGAGACAACTTCGATGCACTATTTGCTAAATACCCTGAAGTATTAGTGTTTGGAGAAGATGCCGGACAAATTGGTGACGTAAACCAAGGATTGGAAGGCATGCAAGAGAAATATGGAAACTTACGAGTTTCGGATACAGGAATTCGTGAAGCGACGATTTTAGGTCAAGGTATTGGAATGGCAATGCGTGGATTACGTCCAATTGCAGAAATTCAATACCTAGATTACTTACTATATGCATTGCAAATCATGAGTGATGATTTGGCAACAGTTTTATACAGCACCAAAGGACCCCAAAAAGCGCCGGTTATTATCCGTACGCGTGGACATCGCTTGGAAGGAATTTGGCATTCAGGTTCTCCAATGGGAGCAGTAATCAATGCATTGAAAGGAATTCATGTATTAGTACCAAGAAACATGACCAAAGCTGCTGGTTTTTATAATACCTTGCTAGAAAGTGATGAACCTGCTTTAGTTGTAGAATGTTTGAACGGATATCGCTTAAAAGAACAACTACCTACGAATTTAGGTGAATTCAAAACAAAAATCGGTGTTGTAGAAACTATCAAAGAAGGAAGTGATATGACTGTGGTTTCGTATGGTTCTACCCTAGGCATTGTAGAACAAGCAGCCAAAGAATTACAAGCTGTTGGTATCGATATCGAAATTATTGACTGTCAATCCTTAATTCCTTTCGATATCAATCACGATACGGTAAAAAGTGTGCAAAAAACAAATCGTTTACTAGTGGTGGATGAAGATGTACCTGGTGGAGCTTCAGCGTTCATCTTGCAACATATTGTTGACGAACAAAATGGATACCAATATTTAGATAGCAAACCACAAACGTTAACAGCGAAAGCACACAGACCAGCATATGGAACTGACGGAGATTATTTCTCGAAACCTTCAGCAGAAGACATTTTTGAAAAAATATATGCTATGATGCACGAAGCTAATCCAACAAATTATCCTGAGTTGTACTAGAAAATATATATCTTAAAATACACAAACGCCAAACTCATTATAGTTTGGCGTTTTTTTGTTCATATTAATAATTAATATTTTTATACAAACTTTAAAAATGCAGATTGATTATAATATACCCATAAGCATTCTCAAAAAAAGAATTGCAGAAATAATTACTGAATTAAGAATTCATAAAACTCCAGAATTATTAGCTGAAAAGAAAGCATTAGACATGGCAATAAATTGGCTCAAAAAAGGAGATTTATACAATATTGACATTACAAAAGAAATTGTGCAAATACCAGAAAATAAAACAAATACGCCTTCTTCAGAGTTTAGAATTATTGAAGACCATGAATCAGATGACAAAAGGTATTGGGAAGAAATAAAAATTGATGGAAATATAGTGAGACCTCTTCCTGGTAGTTGGCTAATTTTGAATTAATTATATATCGAATCATTCTAAATGAACTCAAAATTAAGAATAGAATCCGTTCTAAATGCAACACTATTGTCAAATGTGATTGTAACTATTGACGATTTTAATCTCTCGGTATTAAAGCTTAAAAAGTTTCCTGAAATTGAATTGCCTAACAATCGTAGGTTGGGACATTTGGTAGAAATAATAGTATCTGAACTTATCAAAGCTTCTGAGAATTATACCATTCTGCATGAAAATCTACAAATCATACAGAATAAAAATACTATTGGAGAACTCGATTTTATTATTAAGAATCTAGAAACACAAGAGATCATTCACTTAGAATTGGCTTATAAATTCTATTTGTTTGATCCGACACTTTCATCAAATGTAAAACATTGTTGGATTGGACCAAATCGGAAAGATGCCTTACATGAAAAGTTAGAAAAGCTACAACAAAAACAATTTCCACTACTCTATCATGAAATTACCAAGTCACATTTACCAAATATTCATATTAAAAATATAACTCAAAAACTGTGTATATTGGCGTATTTATTCGTTCCATATCAATACAAAGTACAACTGCATAATGATTATCAAGAGGCTGTAAAAGGTTACTATATGGACTTTGAAATGTTTAAGCAATTAGATCATCCTGAAAAAAATTATTACATTCCTACCAAAAAAGAATGGGGAATCAATCCTGCCACACATACAAATTGGTTTGACTTTCTAACCACAGAAAAAACAATTCTAGAAAATCTATCAGCAAAACATTCACTTTTATGCTGGCAGAAACAGGGAAGTTCTTTTGAAAACTTCTTTATTGTTTGGTGGTAGTTTTATAAAAATTAAGGTCTCAAATCGTATCCTGAGTCAATTTGCCAGCTTAAAAATTGAAAAAGTTTAGTAGATTTGAATACAATCAAATACACCGAGTAAATGTTTCTTTTTCCGCATTTTAATATTCTTAGTACACCGCTACTGATTCTTGTTATACAAGCGTTGATTTTAGTGGGACTTTTGTTAAAACGCTATGTAGAGAAAAAGAATGCTTCCGATGCTATTTTAGCAATTTTACTACTTGTAGTTTCCTATACCCAAATCTGCTATACGGTTGGTTTTATGGGTTGGTATGATACATTTAGAAATACAAAAATCAATTACTTTTTAATTCCTGCTGGCACTGCCATTGCGCCACTTATCTATTTCTATGTAACATCAATTACGAAGTCAAACTATCGATTCCAGAAACAACATTGGTGGCACTTTGCTATTCCAATTAGCTTGGTTGTTTACCGACTTGGCATTTTTACGTATGATGCTTTGCAACCAGGGTTCAATGAAACGCAAAATGGTCTTTTAAAAATTGAACTCGATGAACCAATTGTACAACCCATTTTAACCGTACTTGGTTTCTCTGTTATGTTACTCTATTTGGCATTTACAATTCAATTATATGTTAACTATCGTCAAAAGATAAAGCAGTATTTCTCTAATATTTTTAAGTTAGAATTGAATTGGATTCGAAACTTCCTGATTGTCTTTAGTGCTTTATTTATCTATAATTCTATACAAGATTTTGTCGGAAGTGTCATCATCGATTTAGGATACGATGAACGTTGGTGGTTGAATTTAGCAATGGCTATTTGTGCCATTTATATAGGATTGAAAGGCTATTTTACAGATACTACCAAACTCAATAAATTGGACTTTAGCTTTTCACCAAAGCAAATTTCAATTCCCGAACCAACAAAGGACGCTAAAAAAGAAATCTCAAACGCAGCAATTACAGCCATCAAAGAATTGATGGAGACCGAAAAACCATACTTAAATCCAGATTTAAATTTATCTGAACTCGCCAAGCAAGCAAATTTGACACGTGGACAGCTTTCTGAAATCATCAACAATGGATTTCAAATGAACTTCAATGATTTTGTAAATTCTTATCGCGTCAATGCCTTCAAAGGAATGCTCAAAGAAGGAAAACACAAACAATTATCGTTGCTTGGAATTGCTTACGAATGTGGTTTTAACAGCAAAGCAACGTTTAATAGAGTCTTCAAGAAACTAACAAACTTCTCTCCTACGCAGTATTTGCAATCGCAATCTAGTTGATTTATCTTTTTCTTAATTCGTTAATTTGTTCATTCAAAATAACTCTATTACTATCAACCAAAACTTCCAAGAGCGCAAGGGAATCTAACAATCCAACAGCAAAGCGTATCTGAGAGCACAGCGAGTCCATATTTCGACAAAAATAAGACGTCTCAAATCGTATCATAAGCCGTTTCTACACGTTTTAAGTCGCCTAGCAGTACATCATGTTGCAAATTTGTATCAAACAAAACGAAACAAATTTATGCATCATGAAAACGCTTAAAAATTACTTGATAAGACTTACAAATCCCATTACACAAAAACATTGGTTTGCCGATGTATTATTCGCGCTCATTAGAATTATCGCAGGTGTGATTCTTGCACTTGACTTTGGAGCCAGCAAGTTTGGAATGCCTTGGACAGAAGAAGGTCAAAACTTAAACTTATTTGAAGTTGCTGCTTGGTTTCCTGAAGATGTTGCCAACTATGGTGGAATCTTCGCATTATTTCCTGTATTCTTCGCTTGGATGGGCGCATTTAGTGAAGCTGTTGGCGGATTATTACTCGCCCTCGGATTGCAAACACGTATCGCTTCCTTCTTAATTATGTGTACCATGCTAGTTGCCATCTTTCTACAAAAATGGGGACAAGGAACATGGGCAATGCTTCCAGCCATGGGATTCCTTTGGATTGCTATTTACAATGTATACTTCGGATCGGGGCGTTTTGGACTCGATTATCTCACCAGTAAAAAAATAAAATCAATTTTTATGCAAAAATCACCATTGATCAATCTGCAACAACAGAAAGTATGACGATTACTACCGATGAAAATGTCATGGAAATAATCGCGAAAGAAATTAACGGAAATACCTTGCAATTAGGGCAAATTGAATGGATTGAACCATCACAAGCTACGATTACAATTGGAGCACCAAACCTTCGTCATGTAGAAACTGGAACGCATGATGTAACGAGAATCATCAATGTACATAACGACTATTTACAACTTACGGCACCTATTGGCACCATTATTTTAGAAGGAAAAACCAAAGAGTTTCGTTTAGGTGTAGAACTTGCCAATGTAGACGCTTCAAAATTAGTGGCAGAAAATGCTGTGATTAACATTTGGAGTTGGGGAAATGCCAAAGTGAATGTCACAAATACCTTAGATGCAGAAGTAAAAAACCGGGGAAAGCTTATCTATGTCAATTCGCCCAAAAAAATTAACAAGAAAACTCGAAAAGAAGGTCGCATTATAAAAGTGCAGAAACTTCTAATACCATAAAAATCCTACTGCTGAATGTATTCATTTTAAGATAAAAAATAACAATTCAAAAAGAAATAACTTCTTTGTTGTAGGTCCAAAAAAAGAGGGTTCTAAGTTTAGTTACGGATTTCCAATGATACCAAATGCTACTCGTAAAGAAAATTGGACCATTGGTACTAAAACATATAAAGTCAATGGTTTAGGGTTGCGAAAATTATTAGTCATTATCAAAAAAGAAGATGCAAATACTACCGTGAAATTATTTTAAAAAAAGACATCACTATTGAGATTAAAAAAGAGGCTTTTATAGTCTCTTTTTAACTTTTTCAAAAAAAAATTAAACCAATGCGCAAGTTTTTTGTCAAAACAACATCTTATACTAAAACCACAATCAATTTGCCTATTGCAGTAATACTACTTGATAATATTAAAACACCTATACCTTATGAAAAAGTATGTATTCCTATTTTCGATTTTAGTATGTGCCTGCGCTTCTGATGAAGAAGTATATACTGAAATTCCAGAAGAAAACATTGAAACACCAACAGTCCCAGATTCTAATATTGTGAACGGAATAGATATGTCTGACTATTTTTCAATCAATTTTAGCGATTTACCTAACTATAGTAATCCTGACTATCCAATTCATTACATAAACACGTTGGCTGACAATAATGAACCTGCAAACAATCAAGCAACAGATACAGGCGCTATTTTAGGAAGAATTTTATTTTTTGATAAGCAAATGAGTGTCAATAATACCATTTCTTGTGCAAGTTGTCACCAACAAGGAATAGCATTTACAGACAATAATCAGTTTAGTACAGGAATTGATGGTGTAAATGTTACAGCTGCACATTCGATGCGATTATTAAATGCTCGTTTTTATGAAGATGGATCATTTTTTTGGGATAAGCGTGCACAGACTTTGGAAGAACAATCTACCATGCCAATTATGGACAGTGTAGAAATGGGATTTGATGCAAGTAATGGCGGAATTGATGCCCTAATTACAAAAATGAATACGATTGAATATTATCCAGCATTATTTGAAATGGTATTTGGAGATAACGCTATCACACATGATAGAATTCAACGTGCTTTAGCGCAATACATTCGTTGTATGGTTTCTACCGATAGTAGATTTGATCAAGCATTTGCACAAGTATACAATCCGAATGCGCCTGGCGATGGTGTTGGGCAAAATTTCCCAGAATTTACAGCTGAAGAGAACTTGGGAAAACAAATTTTCACCACAAATCAAGGGAATATAAACTGTGCAACCTGTCATGAGCTGCCAACATTTGCTCTAAATGAAAACTCAAGAAGTATAGGCTTGGATGCTGGTGAAACAACTGTTTTTAAAGCGCCTTCACTTAAAAACGTTGGAACTTCTGCACAATTTATGCATGACGGACGCTTTAGCAGTTTAGCAGAAGTTGTAGAATTTTACAATTCTGGAATTCAATTAGGTCCATCGTTAGACAATCGTTTGATGCAAAACGGACAACCAAGGCGCATGAACTTAACACAAGCTGAAAAAGATGCTTTAGTAGCCTTTTTACGAACGCTAACGGATGAAACAGTAGTAAATGATCCTAAATTCGCTGATCCTTTTATAAATTAATTTTGTATAAATATATATCATAAAAAGTCTGTTTATATACACAGGCTTTTTATATTTGTAGCTCTTAACTTTTTAGCTATGAAATCCATTGATGTTGTCATTTTAACAGACAATCGTTACGTAAATCCTTTGGAGCGCGATGCATATATTGATAATGTATTGTTAGAAGACCAATTAGTGCAAGAAGCACTTGAAAAAGAAGGTTTAAAAGTTAAAAGACTTTCATGGGATGATGCTGATTTTGATTGGAATACAACCAAATATGCACTTTTTAGAACGACTTGGGATTATTTTCATCGTTTTGAAGAGTTCTCTGAATGGCTCGCAAAAGTTAGTACACAAACTATATTGTTAAATTCCGTAAAAATGATCTATTGGAATATTGACAAGCACTATTTACAAGATATCGCAAAAAAAGAAGTTGCCATTGTTCCAACGTACTTTATTGAAAAAGGAGATACACGTACACTTGCTGAAATACATGCAGAAACTACTTGGAAAGAAACGATTGTAAAACCATGTGTTTCTGGAGCTGCAAGACATACGTACAAATTGAACCCAGCAAATATTCACGAGTATGAAGCTATCTTTAAAGAACTCATTGCAAACGAATCCATGATGTTGCAACCTTTTATGCACCAAATCATGACCAAAGGAGAAGTTTCATTGATAGTCATCAATGGAAAATATACACACGGAATCTTAAAAAAGGCAAAAAAAGGAGATTTTAGAGTACAAGATGATTTCGGCGGAAGCGTTCATGAATATACACCTTCACAAGAAGAAATTGAATTTGCAGAAAATGCTGTAAAAGCCTGTATTGAACCGCCAATGTATGCACGTGTAGACATAGTGTGGGACAATGAAGATCAACTTGCGATCTCCGAATTGGAATTGATAGAACCCGAATTGTGGTTTCGCTTCCATAATGACGCAGCAACAGAACTGGCGAAAGGAATAAAGAGTTTATTTTAATTACGATTTAGTTTTGTACTCAACTTTTTGATCTGGAATCATATAAATACCTTGCAAATGCACTTGTCTTTCTTTTAAGTTTTGTGCAATCCATTCGGTATTGAGTTCCATTTTTTCAAAATCTTTCCAAATTCGTGTATCCTTAGCACAGCTGTACTTTCTACATACTTTCGGTCTATCGTTATAAATAGAGCAGCATTGTTTGTTTTCATCTAAATGTGTACAATAGCCAGTTGATTTTTGTCGGATGTAATACGGTTGTCCTAAATCCCACTTTGGCTTTCCACTTTCAATTTCATCTACAGACAACGCAAAGTTGAGTTTACAGCATACACCTTTACAAATGTGCATGCGCTCGTCGCAATTTACAGGTACAAAATCGTCTATTGCTGTTTCTTTTCCATCCACTCTGATCGCAATTCCTGCATGAAAATGTTCATGGCGTTCTACCGTTTCTTTCCGTACTTTTTGAACGACTTGTTCTAGTTTTTCTTTTTGAACTTTTCCATCGTCAATCAACGTAACAATCAAACCATATAAAAACGATTCTATTTCATTAATACGTTCTGCTTGCTGACTCAACGAACTATGCGTAAAATACCCTGAACGCTCCAATTGACGTTCCAATTCTTGTACAATTTTAATATCTTGGTTAAATGCGTCCATTATTCTGTATTTATTCTTTTTCTAAAATTCCTTTCAAACGTTCAATTTCCGCATCTCTTTTATCAAAATCTTGATAAAAAGTGATGGAAATATTTTTAATTTTTGAGATGTAGAATGCTGCGAAGTCTTTTACTCGGTATTGATAATCATTGCCAATCATAGCGCTTTTACTACCTTCATATTCAATAGCAGCATCTTCATTCAATAGTTTCAGTAATGCAGTCATAGATTCTTCCCCAAAAACAAAAAATCGACTACCCAATACACCTGCATCATCATCCTCATAGAGAAATCCCCAAGAATTACCAGATAAGCCTACACTATTATTATTTTCACGACTTGTAAGTGTCAAACAAGAAGCATAGCTATGGGCAATTGATTGATAATACTGTTTAGGTATATGTATTTTTTGGAGGAATAATAACTCGGCTATCTTAAGCTTGGTGAGATCATGAACAGTATCTATTTCTAAAATATGAAACAAAGATTCTTCATTTTTGCCTTCATTCCACAACTCCTTTATCAGTTCTTCATTTTCTGTCAAAAACAAATCACTGTAACTATTTTTTTCTATTTCCTCTATTAAATTTTTATCTGATGCTGACATGCTTTTTTGATTGTTATTTTTTGCACATGAGCTAATGAAAATCAGTAACAGTGCTATTATATTTACTTTAATTCTCCTCATTATCTAAATAAACAATATTTAAAATTAAAAGAAAAGTATTGCATTATCATAACAATTATCGAACATAACTTGCATCTTTGTTTACTAATTCTTTAGAAACATATCCTCTGATCAAATCTCCTGTCATGAATGCCGCTCTTCCATGTCTATTAAATATTAATCCTGCCTGTGTGGTACTCAATTGGACATGCAACCAATTTGATGAATCGTCTAAAACGGTCAATGAAGTTCCTGTTGGTAAATCTGCTAAAATTTGTGATGCTGCTGACTGTCCTGATCTTAAAGCTGCTAATGACGTATTATGTATCGTACCTGTCCATACTGCTGGTAATTGGATATTATCTTTTCCTGCTGTTTTATCGGCATTCCATACTTGCGCAGCTTTCATAAAAGTTGAAGTTGGTACCGCTTTCGATTTTACTTTAAAAGGAAGTCTTGTAAATACACCTTTAGCATCTGTTCGCCAGCCCCATTCTACAGATCCATAATACATTCCTTCCTGATTTCCATCAATAGCTAATGCTGCTGTTTCAAATAACTGTTCGGCATTAGTTCCCCTAGCTGTCAACTTTGGTGCATCGTGTAATTCTGCATCTTTTGATTTCCATACCTTCCCAGATTTGTAACGATAGCCATGTTCTCCCCAGCCTTTGTAATTTAATCCAGAATAACTGGAAGCAGCAATCTCGGCTGCAGTTAGTTTCTTAACAGGGCTAGGCGTTCCTGCTTGTGCTAGTTCTGTATCTTTATCTGAAATTTTTCCTGTAGCATACAGCGGATTTCTATATCCTGCACCTGAATGTTGATCGATATGCATTCCTTGATCTGTACCCAATGTAGGAGAACTAATAGGTTGTGCATCTCCACTAGTAATAGATCTTGTTCCTACAGTAGGATTTATATTTATTGGCTTCCCTCCACTTTTAATAGAACGAACTGTTTGTGTAAGCCCAATAAGTTTGGCATCTACATTATTGCCTGGCACAAATTTCATATACATATCTACTCCTACTTCTTTTCCTGCCGAATTTTTTAACGTTGTGTATGATTCATCCTTAAATTCTCCATAATCAGTAGCTACCATCTGCACCACATTACTCTTAGCCTGCGCAGTTCTTACCGAGTTTCGCATTTCCAAGCTTGCTGAACGGTATTTTGAAATGGCTTCTCCTTTAGCTGCTTTGCGTCCAAAAGCATCTGCTTCGCTTTCCAAACTTTTATCGTCATTCACCATGACTCCTTTTTGCAATACTTTGGTCGGTTTTACTACGCCTGCTCGCTGTTGTGCAATATGTGTAAACTCATGACCAATTAAATTTTGACCCGAAGTAGATTCTGGATTAAATTCACCTGGTGCAAAATGAATTTGTTCGTTCTGTGTATAAGCACGTGCATTCATTTGAACCGCTTTCTGAGAATCTTTATGAATTCCTACATCAGAAAAATCTTGTCCAAACGAATTTTCCATATTGGATTGTAATTTGTTTGGCAAGCTATTATTTCTTTTTCCAGCTGTGGAAGGTGGCGAAAACTTTGTAGTATCACCAACAGGTTTTATAAAAGAACCTTTATCCTTTTTTTGAATGATATTTTTAGTGCCTTTATCCTGTTGATTCGGTTGTTTTTCTGTTTTCATTTTCTAAATTTATTAACTAACTATTGCAGTATTTTAGTGACAAACACACTTCGTTCCCTTTCGTTGTATGAGTTGAGCTATTTCTTCTGTCGCATCAGACTGCTTCTCCACTTTCACACTTAATTTTCTTAGGTGATTTTACATGCATTAATTACGATTACAAAGTAGCTATTAATCAAAAAATAGCATAGGGGAAAAACACTGTATTTCCTATCTTTTCTTTACTATTCATGAAATATTCACGTACTTTAGGTACTAAAAGTGACAAAATCTCTAAAAATTGATTCATTGTGATTAAAGTAGATCGAAATAAAATACCAAAGCCAGATTTCTTTTCCTCCAAAGAATATGAACAGCTACAACAAGAAATAAATGATTTTTATAGTTTACATAAAAATTCGCGTGCGCAACGTACGTTTAGTGTAGGTTATATACCAAGCGAAGTTTCTGATACACTGGCAGAACTTTTTGATCATAAATGTGCGATGTGTGAATCTACCCTACGAAGAGGAAAACCAGGGTATGAAAGCTATTTGCAACGTTTTCGTCCTAGCAGCTATACTCAAGGGTTTGATAGTAAAGAAATATCAGAAGATCATTATTGGTGGCTTACTTATGAATGGGAAAATTTATATATGATTTGTCACGCCTGTCAACGTTTTAAATCAAATGTATTTCCTGTAGAAGGTAAACGTGCTGCGATGAAAACACCGTACGTTCAAATTGCAAAAAAGGAAAATGCTTATTTAATTGATCCTTGCAACGAAGATCCAAATGACTTTTTTGATTTCGATCTAGAAAAGTTTGAAATCATTCCTAAAAGTGCTTCAAATTACCCTGATTTTTTACAGAATAGCCAACAGTTTTCAACGCAAATTGAAGCCAATAAACAACGAGCAGAAGCAACCATTCAAATTTTAGGATTGAATCGTTCCGATTTAATTTATGGACGACAAGCTGTTGCACATAGCATACAAAAAAATGCTGATGATTTATTAAATGGAGCAAAAAATTCACAAGAAATAGCCTTAGAATGGAATAAAATTTTAAAAGGGAATTCTAATGGAAATCATTTAGCACTATGTACTGCAATTATCAATAAACTTTTAGAAAATCAAGAACTCTATGATAGAGTTTCTAGCTTAGTAGATTCAAAAGATTCCTATTTTAGTCAAACTCAACAACAGCAACAAATACAGGAGCAAACACCGCCAAGTCCAACTGCTCAACAAAACATAAATATAAAAGGAAGCTCCAACATCAAAGGAGGTAGCATCTTTGAATCTATATCTTTTCCACTAGAAGAAACGGAAGAAGGCTATACAAGAGATAAAACAAAACCTCCAAAAGTCAAAAAGGCAATTTTTCAACAAAAAGACGATGCTTATTACAAAAGCATTCTCAAAAATGTATATCTCGATCGCATTGAATTGAAAAATTTTAAGTGTTTTTCCAACTTAGCACTTCAATTGCCAAGTTATGCGGATGATACTAGCGAAGAACCTTGGTTGGTTTTTTTAGGTGAAAATGGTGTTGGAAAAAGTTCTGTCCTCAAAGCCATTGCAATTGCATTGATGGGACAAGAATATTTGGATGTTCTTGGTATTACGGTAAAAGATGTCTTAAAGTACAATACCTATAGCGGATACATTAAAGTATATGGAAAAGGGAATGAAGAAGTGTATAGTGTCACTTTCAGCAAAAAAAAGAATGAAATCAAAGCCAGTATTGAAAAACCACCAGCGTTTATTATTGGCTATGGTTCTACACGTTTGTTACCGATTGGAAATTTACAACCCGAAAAAGATCATCCGAGTTATTTAAAGATCAAAAACTTATTTGATCCTTCGGTTTCCTTATCAAGTGCTAAAGAATGGTTCTTAGCTACCAATCGTAAAACCTTCAATCAAGTATCTAAAACGCTGAAAAACTTATTGTTGCTAGACGATTTAGATTCCATTAAAAGAAGTCCGAAAAAAGGTGAAATTTATATTAAATACCATCAATCTGGCGATAATATTAATATTGATCATTTAAGCGATGGATATAAGTCCATTTTTGCTGTGGCAATTGATATGATTTACACCCTTTCGCAAGAAAACATCGTATACGAATTGGCAGAAGGAATTGTGTTGATTGATGAAATTGGTACACATTTACATCCACGTTGGAAAATGGAAATTATTGAACGTTTGCGCAATACATTTCCAAAAATTCAATTCATTATTACGACACACGAACCTTTGTGTTTACGTGGTTTGAAGGAGAATGAAGTTGTGGTTTTAAAACGTGATGATGAGAATGTAATTATTGCGATTAGTGATTTGCCTGATCCAAGCACCTTACGAATTGATCAATTGTTGACTTCGGAATATTTTGGATTGAATAGTACGATGGATTCTAAAACCGAAAAGGAATTTGAACGTTATTATGAATTACTAACCATTGAAGAAACCGACAGAACTGAATCTGAAATTAAAGAAATAGAAGCCTTGCAAAAAGTGCTTCCACAGAAAAAACGTTTGGGACAAGATGCCCGCGAAGACTTGATGTATCACGCTATTGACGAGTTGTTAGCAAAGAAAATGAAGAGTAAAAAACTCAAGATTATTGATGATGATATTAAAGAAAAAACCATTTTAAAAGTACAAGATATTTGGAAAAATATCTCCGCAAAAAATAAATTATGATTTTCATTGATAGAACTTCGGTTGAAACTCCAGAGATTCTAAAAGATGGAAGTGAAAAACTGGAGAAAGAATTAAAAGCAGCGATTGAGCATTATACAGATCCTGAAAAGCGAAAAAAGGCTTATAAATTCAAAGTGTATAGCCACGCAAAAGTAAAAGAAGCTTTGATTGAAATGGGCAAAGGAAAGTGCGCCTATTGCGAAAGTGATATTTTAGCAACGTATGTTGGTGATATTGAACATTTTCGCCCAAAAGGAGAAATTGAAGAATTAAAAGCTACTGGCAATTCAAAACCATGTTATTATTGGTTGGCTGCCGATTGGGAGAACTTGTTATTTTCGTGTAGAAACTGCAATCAGAAATCCAAACAAGTCACAGCTTTTGTTGATGAAGCAAAAAGTATGGGAAAAATGAATCAATTTCCTTTATTTGATGAGTCGAAACGTGTACGTTCGCATGAGGATGACATAGAAGAAGAAGAAAAAGTACGTTTATTGCTAAATCCGTGTATCGAAAATCCAGAAGACTATTTTAAATATGATATTGAGTCAGGCGTAATTCAGCCCAAAAAACAAAAAGAATTTCTAAAACAACGTGCATTATCGTCTATTAAAGTATTTGCATTGCAACGTGTTCCTCTAGTAATGGAGCGTGAAAAAAGAGCCATTCTTATCAGTGCACAAATGCAACGTGTAGAAGAAGCTTTTGTGAATTATAATGATTTCATTGACGATCCGGAACGTTCCGAACGTTTTGCCAAAGTACTCCAACGCGAAATGGAAACTTTACAAAGTTTTTTAGAACCAACTCAAGAATATTTAGGCCTAGCCAGACAAATGATTGGGCATTTTATGAAGAAAAACTTTCAAGTGGATATCAATGCTGCTTGACTTCAACTCCGCTCAGTCTGCGCTATGTTTGCAATAAAGTTGGTTATAATTAAAAAAACATCACTTAGGCTAGGCTCAGTATACTCAATATTTTTTACTAATACATAATACGTAATTACGAATGAAGTGAAGTAATATGTTTCAAAAAAATTAGTATTGCATTTATAAAGACTAACGTCGTTAACTCCTTGTAGTGACGTTTCAAAAATTTAATACAAGTTTAAAGATTAATTCATAATCCTTACCATCAACTCTTTCAACAAATCACCATTAGATAAATTTGTTGCACCAACTCCTTTACTTTTGACATCCATTTCTCGTAAGGTTGCCACAATACCACTCACTTTTTTCATCGGATAGTTGCGTGCCGCTGCTTGGTATTCTTTTACAAAATATGGGTTGATTCGCAATGCAGAAGCTACATTTCGAGGATTTTGATCGCGCAAACCGTGATATTGTAATAATTGTGAGAAGAAATTAAACAACAAAGAAACGGTAACTACTGTAGGATTGTCTTTTGGATTTTCCGCAAAATAAGTAATGATCCGGAATGCCTTTTTTACATCTCTATCGCCAATGGCTTTTCGGAGCTCAAAATTGTTGTAATCTTTGCTAATTCCGATGTTTTCTTCAATAATTTCAGGTGTGATTTCACTTCCTTTGGGTAAAATCAACTGTAGCTTTTCAAGTTCATTATTGATTTTACTCAGATTCGTTCCTAAAAACTCCACCAACATTTGTGCGGCTTTCGGTGTAATTTGATACTTTTTCCCTGCTAAGACTCTGCGAATCCAATCGGCAACCTGATTTTCATATAGTTTTTTACTCTCGTAAATAACGCCATTCTTCGCAGCAGCTTTGTAGATTTTTTTATTCTTAGCAATCTTCTTGTATTTATAACAAATCACTAGCACCGTTGTAGGTTGCGGGTTTTCAAAATAGGTTACTAGCTTATCAATCGTACGTGATAAATCTTGTGCTTCCTTGACAATCACTACCTGACGTTCTGCCATCATTGGATAGCGTTTTGCATTTGCCACAATATCATCTACAGAAACATCGCGTCCATACAATACCATTTGATTGAAGCCTTTTTCTTCTTCTGCCAACACTTTATCTTCAATATATTCCGCAATCTTATCTACATAATAGGCCTCTTCACCCATTAAAAAATAAATAGGTTTAATATTTCCTTTCTGAATATCTACGACAATCTGTTTAGCTTCTTCCATTCTATCTTACAAATGCGAAATTGTATTGGTTTTCGATGCACGAATCCTTAGTTTTGTGCCATGGAACCCTTGAATTTTCCAAAATATACATTCCGCTTCAAAAATAAGGAAAATAAAATCTATATTTTTGATGCTATTCGGAAAAAATTTGTGGTGTTGACTCCTGAAGAATGGGTTCGACAACACACAGTACAATTTCTAATTCAAGAAAAAAACTATCCCATAAGCTTGATTAACATTGAGAAAGAACTTATATATAACGATTTAAAAAAACGATACGACATCGTAATTTTTAATTCGGATGGAAGTATTTTTTTGGTGGCAGAATGTAAACGTAGTAAAGTAAAAATTACGCAGCAAACCTTTGATCAAATTGCACGTTATAACATGATTTTGAATGCAGAATACTTAATGGTCACCAACGGATTGCATCATTATTATTGCACGATGAATTATGAGGCACAACAGTATCATTTTTTGAGAGAAATCCCAGATTATACAAATTCCTAAATAAAGAAAAAGCTATTTTATTTAAAATAATTCTAAATAAACTTTCATAAAGAATTATTAGATAGTAACTTTGCGGAAATTTAATCATTAAGATAATTTAACATACAATTGATGAGAAATACACTATTAGCAATTGCAACACTCTTAGTTTTTGTTGCATGTAAAAATGATAAAAAAGAAAATACAAATACTGAAGAGAAAGCAAAAACTCAAGAAGTAAATGTATACACACACAGACATTACCCGGCAGATCAAGAATTATTTGCTGCTTTTGAAAAGAAAACTGGTATCAAAGTAAATGTTGTTAATGCTAAAGCAGACGAATTGATTCTTAAAATGACGCAAGAAGGTGAGCAATCGCCTGCAGATGTATTAATAACAGTTGATGCTGGAAGACTGGTTAGAGCAAAAGATAAAAACTTATTGCAATCCGTAGCATCAGAAAAATTAGATAAAATCATTCCATCAAACATGCGTGATGAAGATAATCAATGGTTTGCATTGACTAAACGTGCGCGTGTGATTGTGTATGCAAAAGATCGTGTACAACCAGAGCAATTATCTACGTATGAAAACTTAGCGGCTGATACCTGGAAGAATAAAATCTTAATTCGTTCTTCTGGAAATATCTACAATCAATCCTTAATGGCTTCAATCATTGAACATAACGGTGAAGAAGTTGCCAAAACTTGGGCAGAACAAGTAGTTGGAAACATGGCACGTTCTCCACAAGGAAATGATAGAGATCAAGTAAAAGCAATTGTAGCTGGCGAAGGTGATGTTGGAGTTGTAAACACTTACTACATCGGAAAATTATTAAACTCTAAAAATCCTGAGGAAGTAAAAGCAGGAAATGGCGTTGGTATCTTTTTCCCTAATCAAGAAGACAGAGGAACACACATTAATATTAGTGGTGCTGGAGTTGCTAAATATGCTCCTAACAAAGAAAATGCCATCAAGTTTATTGAATTCTTAGCGAGCAAAGAAGCACAAGAAGTATTTGCAAAAGCAAACTACGAATATCCTGTAAATGCCGAAGTTCAACCTTCTGAGTTGTTACAATCGTGGGGAACATTTAAAGAAGACAATATTGCACTTTCTATTTTAGGAAAGAATAACAAAAAAGCTGTGATTGTCTTTGATGAAGCTGTTGGAAATAATCGTAAATCTCGATTAGCGAGTACAATTTGAATATCAAAAAGTTAAAAAATATTAAAAGAGATTGGAATAAATGGTCAGTGACAACATTGATCATTATTTCTTTTATTGCCATTCCAATTCTTACTATTTTCTTTCGATTATTTTATGGTCCTGGTGAAACTTGGGATCATATCGTAAAGAATTTATTGCTTGACTATTCCTTAAATTCATTGTTCTTAATTAATGGTTGTACCATTTTAACGCTTGCGTTTGGTGTTTCGTCAGCTTGGATTGTGAGCCGCTACTCTATTCCATTTCAAAAATACTTGGAATGGATGCTAATTCTTCCTTTAACGATTCCGTCATATATTACCGCGTATGCCTATGCTGGCTTTTTTGACTATGGCGGATCTTTGGAATTACTCTTAGAAAGTGTTGGAATATCTGGCGTAAAGCTAAATATCACTAATATTTTTGGACTTATTTTTATACTGAGTGTTTCTTTGTTTCCTTATGTATACGTAAGTGCACGTGCTGTGTTTTTATTTCAATCTGGTAGACTGATAGAAGCTTCTAAAAATTTGGGCGTTGGCGAACGAAAAACATTTTTCAAAATCGTATTACCAATTGCACGACCAGCCATTATTGGTGGACTCATTTTAGTGCTCATGGAAGTTTTAAACGATTATGGAGCTGCTAAATATTTTGGAGTAAATACCTTTACTACAGGAATTTTTAGATCGTGGTTTTCTTTAGAAGAACCTGCTACTGCTGTATATTTAGCCGCTATCTTACTAGTAATTGTTTTTGCTATCATTTATTTTGAAAAATTACAACGACGCAATAAAAACTATGCAATTACAACCAAAAGCGATATTAAAACACCCAAAATAAACCTTAGAAAACGTACGCGATTTGTATTATCTGCAATAGTCTGTATTCCTGTTTTCTTTGGGTTCATTTTACCATTTTTACAATTGGTATATTGGAGTTTTTTAACGTACACAGAAGTTGCCTCTGCTTCTTTTTTTACAATAGCTTTGCAAAGTTTAGGCATTTCATTACTGGCTGCATTTTTAACAGTGTTCATTGCTATCATACTGATTTATGTACCAAGATGGAATCGGATTTCATGGTTAAAAAACAGCTCAAGTATTGCTATTATTGGTTATGCCATTCCTGGAGCTGTGATTGCGATTGGTATTATGATTCCAACATTGCAACTTGACAAATGGCTGATTTCTACAATAAAAGAATTATTTGACACCAATGTTGGTTTAATTATCAACGGAACAATCATCGTGCTTTTATATGCATATATCATTCGCTTTTTAGCCGTAGCCTACAATCCAATAGAAGCCAGTCAGCTAAAAATTGGAAAATCACTTTCAGAATCCTCTAAATTACTCGGTAAAGGAAATCTATATACCTTTTTTAAAATAGATTTTCCATTGCTAAAAGTAGGTTTACTAAGCGCCTTTATCCTTGTTTTTGTGGATGTAATGAAAGAATTGCCACTGACACTCATATTGAAACCGTATGACATCAATACATTGGCTGTAAAATCGTATGAATACGCTAGTGATGAATTAATTATGGAAGCCTCTTTACCTTCGCTGTGCATTATATTTACTGGAATTATTCCAATCATTTTGTTGAACAAATTAATTTTGAATAATGATAAAAAATAAAAAAGTAGAAATCTTTGAAGGTGATAGAGCCACCAATTACGATAATTTTGTTCGTCATTTTTTTCCAAATTATGAGTTTGTAATGAATAGTATTCCTCAATTATTAAAAGGCATACTTTCATCTGTAACGACTCCTAATATTCTTGTGGTAGGTTGCGGAACAGGAAATGAAACGAAAAAAATAGCTGCTTTTAATGACGAATGGAAAATTGATGCGTGTGATCCTTCTGAAGAAATGATAGCTATCGCAAAAGAAAAATTAGCTGCTTATCAAAATGTTAGTCTGCATACTTGTACTGTAGAAAATTTACCGACTAACAAATCGTATGCAGCCATTACACTGTTTTTGGTACTGCATTTTTTATCTGATGATGGAGAAAAAGAACAGCTATTACAAGACATTTATAATAAGTTAACAATTGGAGGAACGTTTGTATTATTTGATATTTGTGGAACACAAGAAGAATTGGAACAACAGTATGATATTTTAAGTCACACATTCCCTTATAATTGGTCACGAGAAGAAAAAGAAATGCGTAAAGAACGTATTTTAAATGTATTGAACGTAATCAGTGAAGATCGATTGAAGTTTTTATCAGAAAAAGTAGGTTTTACGAGTATTGTAAAATTTCATCAATCAACAATTTCTAGCGCTTGGATACTCACTAAAAAATAGAATTTGGAAGCATTCATCACCATAAAATCTCTTAAAAAATCATTTAAAAACAGTAAAAAACCTGTAATAAATGATGTGAACTTTTCTTTGAAAAAGGGAAGTATTACTGCTATTATTGGCGAAAGCGGAAGTGGAAAAACTACTTTGACACGACTTATTTCTGGTCTCGAAACTCCTGATGCTGGAAGTATTGAATTGAATTCAAAAGTTGTCAATGATGAAACAACGTTCATTCCTGTAGAAAAAAGAAAAGTTGGCATGGTTTTTCAAGATTATGCTTTATTTCCACACTTGACAGTTGCGCAGAATGTGAGTTATGGAATTGCAAACAAAAAGGATAAAAAACAACGTGTTTTTGAAGTCTTACAACTTGTAGATTTAGTAGGTTTCGAAGATCGATATCCGCATCAGTTATCTGGTGGACAACAGCAACGTGTGGCATTGGCAAGAGCATTGGCTCCAAAACCTGAATTGCTCATTTTAGATGAACCTTTTAGTAATTTGGACGTAGTTTTAAAACTTCAATTGCGAAACGAAATCTTTACCATCTTAAAAACAGAAGGTGTTACCTCAATCTTTGTAACGCATGATACCCAAGATGCCATAGCCATTGCAGACACTATTATTGTTTTAAAAGATGGTAAAATTGTACAACAAGGTTCAGTAGACACTATGTATAATCATCCAAAAACTAAGTATGTAGCAGCATTATTCAATCCGATACATCTTTTTTCTGAAGAAGATTTAAGTTTCTTTAATTTTAAAACTTCAAAAGATAAAACCTACGCGATTAGAATACGTGATTTTTCAATTGATTCAACAGCGGATTATACCATCAAAACAAAAATAACAAGAAGTATTTTTCTAGGAAATCATTATATGAATGTTGTCATGCTTCCCAATAATACTGCAATTAACTTTCATACAGAACAGGAATTACATGGCAAAGTGAATGTTGGTTTTTTCAAAACAGCAATTTTGGAATTTGACATATAAAAGATAGAATGAAAAATTCATCCTATCCTTTTGTATTTTGTCTACTCAATAGCGTCTGTTCCTAGCATATTATCCATTTCTATTTGAAAAAATGCGCCTTCTAGTAATTCTTCTAATTTCTTCAATTCAGTATAACTAACTGCCAAACTTATCATAGAAGAAGGTGTTTCTAACAAGTAGGATTTGCAATTCCCGTGATCATCACAAGCATCACAAATTGGAGGATATTCTAAGGTAGTTTTAATATTATTCAAAAACTTCTTAAAATTTCTCATGGACAGATTGAATCCAATATCATTAAATACCAATTGTATTTTTTTGAACTCTTTAGGTCCACAATGCTTCCAACGAAAAGCAATGCCATAATCATTATCAAATAAATGGTGTATTTCTCTCAAAATAAATGTTTTAGTGATTATTAGATTAAAACTTTCGCATTTTCATATACCTTTTTACACAAAAATTCGTGATCCTCTGGATGCGCAATTTTCACCATTTCTTTTGCGCGTTCTTTTAAGTTTTTAGCATACAAAGAAGCTATACCATACTCTGTTACAATATATTGAACGTGTGCCCTTGTAGTTACCACAGAAGCGCCTTCCTTTAATGTAGGCACAATTCTAGGAATTCCTTTGTTGGTTCTTGATGGCAATGCTAAAATGGCTTTTCCGCCTTCAGAAAGTGTTGCTCCACGAATAAAATCCATCTGTCCTCCTACTCCTGAATAATGTTTTGTTCCAATAGAATCTGCACAAACTTGACCGTATAAATCAATTTCGATAGCACTATTAATCGCAGTTACTTTTGGGTTTTGCCTAATAGTTCTTGTATCATTTACATAACCAACATCCATCATATTGACAATGGGATTTTGATTGATAAAATCGTAAATACGTTTTGTACCAAAAGCAAATCCCGAAACTATTTTGCCTGGTTCTGTTACTTTTTTGCTTCCGTTGATCACACCTTTTTTTACCAAATCAATAATTCCGTCAGAACACATTTCTGTATGAATTCCTAAGTTTTTATGATTGGTTAAGTGAGACAGTGCTGCATCTGGTATTCCTCCGATTCCCATTTGTAGTGTAGCACCATCATCGACTAGATTTGCTATATGTCTTCCTATTTTATCTTCGGTCTCCGTAATTGGTTTAATATTCATTTCTTGCAATGGTCTATCTACTTCTACGCAGGCATGAATTTGACTCAAATGTATGATTCCATTTCCATGAACAAATGGCATGTTAGGATTAATTTCTGCAATAACATATTTAGCAGTGTCAATAGCTGCATTCGAAATATCAACCGAACAACCTAAAGAGCAAAATCCTTTTTCATTTGGTGGAGAAACAGTTACCAAAGCTATATCTATTGGCATTTGTCCACTTCTAAATAATGCTGGTATTTCACTTAAGAAAATTGGAATATAATGCGCTCGTCCATTTTGTACATAAGGTCTAATATTATGCCCTACAAAAAAGCAATTGATTGTAAAATTATCTGAAAACATCTCTGCTGCATACGGAACTTCTCCTTCTGTATGTGCTGAAACTATTTCTACATTTCTCAATTCATGATGGCGATTTGTCATCGCTTGTATTAAAGATTGTGGCGCCGCTGCGGCTGTATGAATAAAAACTCGGTCTCCTGATTTGATTACTTTAACAGCTTCTTCTGCTGTTGTCGTATATGCTTTCATTTTATATTTTTTTGATGTTTCAAATTTAACTATTTAAAATCATTCTAAATAATATTTTATTGATATTTTTAAAGTTAATTAATAAATTTTAGGGCAAAATTACCGTGTGTATTTGTAGCAAAAAATGACATTAAGCATGTTTCCGTATTTTTATTTGATTTTTATAAAAACTAATTATTGAATAAAAATGTACTACTTTTGAAATCTCTTAATTCTTAAAACGGGAATCACTTTTGAAGCCAACTAAAATTGCTATTGTTATATTAAATTGGAATGGAAAAGAATTGTTAGCACAGTTTTTACCCAAAGTAGTGTCATATTCCAATAATGCTTCTATATATGTGGCTGATAACGCTTCCGCAGATGATTCCATTGACTATGTAAAGGAAAATTATCCAACCGTGAAAATCATTCAAAATGCTGAAAATGGTGGTTATGCCAAAGGATATAATGATGCATTGCCATTTGTAGAAGAAGAAATTTTTTGTTTGTTAAATTCTGATATTGAAGTTACCGAAAATTGGCTTGCTCCTATCCTAGCAGAATTTGAAGCAAATCCTGAAACTGCGATTATTCAACCAAAGATTTTAGATTTTAAACAGAAAACACATTTTGAATATGCTGGCGCTGCGGGCGGATTTATTGACAAATACGGGTATCCATACTGCCGTGGACGCATTTTTCATACTTTAGAAGAAGACAATGGACAATACAACGATACCAAAGAAATCTTTTGGGCTTCTGGAGCATGCATGTTTATTAGAAAAGAAGTTTTTTCAGTTCTAAATGGTTTGGACGAAGATTTCTTTGCACATCAAGAAGAAATTGATTTATGTTGGCGTGCGTATAACAAAGGATACAAAGCCAAGTATATAGGAGAAAGTGTTGTATATCATGTTGGTGGCGCAACTTTGGACAGTACAAATCCGCGAAAAACCTATTTGAATTTTAGAAATTCATTGTCTTTGCTGGTGAAGAATCTTCCCAAAGGAAAATTAATTCCTGTTATATTTTTACGCTTAGTTTTGGATGGCATTGCTGGAATTCAATTTTTAGTCAAATTCAAGTTCAATCATTTCTTCGCCATTCTCAAAGCACATTTTCACTTTTATGGACGTTTGTTAAAGATCGTTAAAAAACGTGAAAAGGTTCAGCAAAAAAAGTATTTTGATCAGAAATCTATTGTGTATTCCTACTTTATCAAAGGGAAAAAGCAATATTCTGATTTAGAATAAATGTATTCATTACAAAAGACAAGCTTTTTTATATTATTACTCTTTAGTTCACTGCTGAGTGCACAAGAACCAACTTCTAAAGTCATTTTAGACGAATATAATAAGCTTTTCAATTATGTTCCTAAAAGTCTTGAAAACGATACTATTTACAATCCTGAAATTCGTATTTCAAGAATAGCTTTCAATTCAATTATAAATACTAGACTTCATCATTGATTAAAACATTTTGCAAAATTTTCTCCAAAAGAAATTGATTGGATGAAAGAAAAAATTATGAAACTAGTCTCCGCTTTACATGCAGAAGGAAAATATATTTTGCTCGGTGAAACTGGTGGTTATAAAGGTTGTCGCGAAGAAAATAAGATCGAAACAATTTATTTAAACACTATAAAAATAACTTGTCTGAATTTCTGCTATGGATGTAATGATAATCATTACGATGAAGAATTTATTGAAATTTTCAATTCAACAATGTATCAATTATTGGAAATTAAAAGTCCAGATTATACCACACATCTTTTTTATGGTACATTCAAAGGAAAAGGTGAAAATCGTTCTAAAATTGAATTGACAATGACTCACGAAAGAACATTTACACTTACAATTCAAAAAAAGAACGCTCTAGAATTTTGTGAAGGTATTTGGGAGAATGCTAATGATACACTGATCTTAACATCAAAAAAAATCACACATGTAGAAGATAGAGATAGCACACTTTCTAAAGGAAATTGGGTACAGCTTGACAATGTAAATTTTCAATTAAAATATCGATTTAGAAAAAGTAAATTAATCAAACTTGGCGCTGAGAAATGGAAACTGAAAAAGGTTTTATAATGCTATGTAAAACTTAAAAAGTTATGTAGCGCGTTTATGTCACTTCTACTGCACTTTTTAGACAGTATTTTAAATTTATTCAGGTATTGTTGGACAAGCAAGCTGCACATCTTACAAACACACTTGTTGCTCCGCATCAAAGTGGTCCTACAGATACTGGACAGTCACAAAGTGTTACCCAAGATCCACCTTTCACAGCATCTACATTGCCTTGTAGTTTCGAAATAGACTTTTTGTTAAGGTCTAATGTTTTAAGATTTTTTTTCAAAAAGTTTAAATTGATTTGATTCGTTTTTTAATGTAATCGTATTTTATGGATAAAAATAGAAGCGACAACTCAAATTTATCAATTTGAAGAATCAATACTCCAAAGAAAATTACTTGAAAAATTGAAAACAAATACAATATTTTCAATAAAAAGGAGTTGTTTTTGAAATGTTAAAAAAACGAGGATTCATATCTTTAAAAGTTTGTTAATCCTTGTAAATTCCATATCATTTTTAATACTTTTGGTTAAAGTTTTGAAAAAACCGTTTTAATTATATATAAAATACAAGATTTATGAAGAAGATCCTCTTATTGGCAGCGACAGCTTCCATTGTATTATCCTCATGTGTTTCTAAAAAAGAATTTGCTGATTTAGAAGCTAGACACAAAGAGACGAAAGATTTATTAAATTCCGCAACTGTAAATTAAATGCTTGTTTAGAAGAAAAAGCCTCTGTTACTGCTAAAGCTGATGCTTTGGAAGATCGTATTTCAGATTTGAAAAAAACCAATGAAGATTTAATTCAAAGCACTAAAGAAATCACTGTTTTAAGTACCAAAGGTGCAGAAAATCTTGAAAAGTCATTAGAGAGCATGAAGGAGAAAGACTTGAAGATTACTCGTTTGCAAGATGCACTCAACAAAAAAGACAGTGTTACCTTAGCGGTAGTATCTAGTTTGAAGAAAGCTGTAGGAATTGGTGATCCGGATATTGAAATCAACGTAGAAAAAGGAGTTGTATTTATTTCCATTGCTGATAAATTGTTATTCAAGAGCGGAAGTTATAACGTGACTACAAGAGCAAAAGAAGTACTAGGAAAAGTAGCAAAAGTAGTAAACAGCAAGCCTGATTTTGAATGTATGGTAGAAGGTCATACTGATAATGTACCGTACAAAAAAGGTGTGTTGATTGACAACTGGGATTTAAGTGTAAAACGTTCTACATCTATTATCCGTGTACTGCAAGAATTAGGTGTAAACCCCGGACAGTTAATCGCGGCAGGAAGAAGTCATTATGTCCCATTGGTAGAAAATGATACTGCTGAAAATAGAGCTACCAACAGACGTACACGTATTGTGGTATTGCCAAAGATTGATCAGTTCTACGAAATGATAGAAAAAGAAATGAAAAACCTTTCTGCGGAAGAAAAATAATATAGTTTTAGGCAACTAATTTAAAAAAGGGTTCAACATGGTGTTGAACCCTTTTTTTCTTGGCTTCATTGATACATAGTAAACTTGGACTTACAACAAAAAACTAGACAAAAAGATAAGATTAATAAGCTGCTAATTTTGTTGTTCCTTATTAAGTTCAAATTCCCATGTAAACACAAGCCCAAGATGTAAATGTCTTCTTTTTCTATTATATCAAATTTTTAATTCAGCTTTAATTCCAATAGGTCAATAGTTCTGGTGAATTGCACTGAAAATATAACTAATAAGAATGTTGATAATTTCATCTTCTTACCAACGTTTGAATAATCTTGATTGCATCCAGTCATAATAACAACTTATACTTACTCCTGCGACTTTACAAATCTTCTCTACCAGAAACTTGAATGTATGACATTTTATAAATTGGTATTTATCCTGTCGCTTAAGGAGAAGATACTGATCACCTTTTTAAGATGTCATTTCTAGTTGAAGCTCTTGTAATTGATTTTCGAAGTTTACAGCCTCTTTTTCTTGATCTGTCAATTTTGGTTTTCCTTTTTCTCGGGACAGTATTCTCACCATGGTGTCATGCTGTGTCTGCATTTGATTTCTTGTAAATGTAATTTCCAGCATAGTTGGTTCTTGTATTACTTTCATTATTGCTATCAAATACTGTTTTTTGCTGCTTTATTACTGCCGCATCGTATATATAAGAAATGAAAACATCACTTTCAAAAAAGAAAAACAGCAATTAGCTACTTTACTTTTTACTGTTTTTTGATTATTCCCCCGAAATTAGGACAGTAGTTTAAGGAATTATTTTAAAAGCAAAAACTACAAAACCTATTATTTCCAAGCAGATACTTGTGTACTAAACAAAATGATAGGTATCGAACCACAAGGGATAATAGTGTGTTAGGATTAACGAATATTTTATTAGTGATTTTTGACACAAAAAGGAAAATTAACAAAAGTAGGCTTGCCCCATTACCTCAGCGCTAAGTAAGTCTTATCATCTAAAAATCTAAGAAGTCTACAAAGAAATACTCTGCGGATGCTGAATACGATTGTCTGGATCTAGTTGTTTTTTGATGGCTTTCAATTCTGGAAGGTATTTTCCATAATACGCCGTTTCATAATCTTTGAAATTAATATCCGGATAATTGCGATAATGCGCACGAATTCCTTGTTTATAGAAACGATCTTGCACTTCTTTAAACGCCACTAATCTACTCACTTCTTGCGATGGTTTATCCCAGTATGATTGTAATTCTGATAAATACGGATAGCTTCTATGCGGATATACCGAACGTTTCTCAGAAGCCGCGGAATTGATATTTCCACCAAGCGTATTCACTTGATAAATTAATCCTCTGGAAGAAATTACTTTGGAAATGACATCATCAATGCAACCTTCAATTTCAGCAAAATCTTTATACAATCCTGCACATGCGTTTTTAAAATAGATTGGATGTTGTACACCGTAAAATGTTTTTAAAGCTTTTGGTAACGGTCGTTTGCTTCCAATGGTGGCTTTATCTGAAACTTCTTTGAGTGCATTATACATATCCATCACACCTTTGTTATCGTTCGAATAATTGGTGATGAGAATTGTCAAGGTTTTTCCGTTTAATACAAAAGCGGAAAACGCCGTATTCGGAAGACTTCTTGTGTAACGGAACCAAGTTTCAAGTAAGTTTTTAGCTCTGGCAGTATCTAATTTATAGGCTTTGCAACGATAGGCTTGAAAGAAACTCGGTGCTTGATAGGTTCTAAACTTCATTTTAGTAACAATTCCAAAATTACCATTTCCACCACCTTTACAGGCTTTTAATATCGCTGAATTGCCACTTTCGTGACGAATGTTTCCTTGTCCATCAACGATTGTAATCGCTTGTAAACTATCGCATGTTAAACCATATTTACGGCTAAAAAAACCATAACCACCGCCAAGAGTTAGACCTGCAATTCCAACCGTAGCACAAGATCCTGATGGCAAAATACGTTGTTTTGGTAACATTTCGTTATAAATTTCTTTTAAAATACAGCCTGTTTCTACCGACAAACTGTGATCTGGCCTCCACTCCATTTTTTTCATGGCAGAAACATCTACTACCAAACCGTCGTTGGTACTTGAAAATCCTTCAAAGCTATGTCCTCCACTTTTTACGACTACTTTTAGGTCTTTATAATTGGCAAATTCTACTGCATCTGCTACACCTTGTGTTGTAAAGCATTGTGCTATATATGTTGGCGATTGTTGAAAACGTTTGTTGAATCGGTCAGCTAGATCTTGATATTCTGCATCTGCTTTTTGATAGAGTTTTATATTTTCAGGAAGCAATTCCGGGATTTTTGGAGTTACTTTCTCTTCTTCTTTCGTTGCGGTAGAAGCATCCTTTTTAGGATCATCTGCACAAGCAAAAACCGTATAACCGATTCCGCCCAAAACCACCAATTTTGCAAAGTCTCTTCTATTGTAATTTGCCATTAGCGGAATATTTTACGTTCGTTTAAGGCTCTGTGGTATTTACGTGCATTGATTTCATGCTGACGATTCGTTTTCGCAAAGTTCGAATATCCTGAAAAGTCTTCTTTCGCACAGAAAAAGATATAATCGTGCTTTTCATAATTCAACACAGCATCAATATATTGTACCGAAGGAATATAGATAGGCCCTGGCGGCAAACCTCTGTTTTTGTAAGTATTATATGGAGATTCTAATTCTTTATGCTTGTTCAACTCTCTTTTGATGGTAAAATCGCCCAAAACCCACACCAACGTTGGGTCAGCATCCAATGGAATTCCTCTTCTCAATCTGTTTACATATACTCCAGCAATTTTGGGAGCTTCGTCCATTTTAATCGTTTCACACACAACAATAGAAGCCAACGTAGAGACTTCGGTTTGTGACATCTTTAATGCTTTTGCTTTTGCTTTTCGTTCAGGTGTCCAAAAACGTTTGTATTCTTTAGCTAGTTTTGCAATTAAATCTTCCGCAGAAATATCCCAATATACATTATACGTATTTGGAATAAACATGGTATTGATAGTTGTTGGTGTAAAACCGTATTTACTTGTAAATTTTTCGTCTAAAATGAGTTTTAATATATCATCCGCTGATAATTCTACAGTAGCCGCAATTTTTTCAGCTAATTCAACTTTCGTACGTGCGTTATTGAAGGTTACTTTTGCTTCCTTTTCAACATTTCCCTGACGCAAATCTTCTACAATTTTACTGTAGGCTACATTTTTTGGGAATACATATTTTCCAGCTTCCAAGGTGCCTTCTTTCAGATTTCGGAGCACTGCATATTCTTGAAACTTTTCTGTATTTTCTATGATGCCTTTAGTTTTCAAGCCATCTAAAACTTCATCAAACGTTGCTCCTGTTGGTACATAAAATGCTGTTTCTTTTTGAATACTAGCTATTTTTTTTCCGTAGAAATACATAGAAGCTTTTGGATATACATAAATTCCAACTGCAATAACAGCAAGAAGCAGTATAAGTCCTATGAGTTTAAATTTCTTCATAAATGTGTAAAATCTATTTTAAAGAATGATATCAATATCTCCTTTTCCTTCCCGAATAATTTCTGGTTCATACCCAGATAAATCAATAATAGTAGAGGCTACATTATCTCCATAACCGCCATCAATTACAGCATCTACAAGATTGTCCCATTTTTCTAAAATCAATTCTGGATCAGTTGTATACTCTATAATATCATCGTCATCACGAATAGAAGTAGATACAATAGGATTCCCCAATTCTTGTACCAAAGTGCGTATGATATTATTATCTGGCACACGAATTCCGACTGTTTTTTTCTTTTTAAATACTTTTGGAAGATTGTTGTTTCCCGCTAAAATAAATGTATACGGACCTGGTAATGCCTTTTTTAGAATTTTATACGTTGGTGTATCAATCTGACGAATATAATCGCTAATGTGGCTCAAATCATTACAGATAAAGGAGAACTTTGCCTTTTCTAGCTTTACTCCTTTTATTTTAGCTACACGTTCCAACGCACGGGTATTGGTAATGTCACAACCCAAACCATATACGGTATCCGTTGGATAAATTACTAAGCCGCCATTGCGAAGAATGTCTACGACTTTTTTTATTTCCCTCGGATTCGGATTTTCGTTATATAGTTTGATAAATTCTGCCATACAATACATAAAATTTAGTCTTACAAAAGTAATTGATTTTTGACAATAATACCTAGTACATTTTGAATCTCTATTTTTTCACCATAAAAAACTCTAAGTATGTTAATTAAGATAGAATCGTAAATGCTTTCCGTTTTATTTTTTTAACTTTTTTACAAACCAAAACTTTATATCATGTTAAAAACAATTTTAAATCTTAAGGGTGTTTCTTTATTAGATAAGGAATAGCAAAAAAAGCACATAGAGTAAGACTTCTAATTTCAAACGCATGTACTGAAAATACACAAGGATAGCCATGCGGTCTACCTCATTGTCCTAGGTTATGAGGACATTTTAACGGGCAACCATATTACTGGCCATATTAAAATTATAAAACCGCTGGTTGTCATATCTACGTAACACCAGCAGTTTTTTTGCTTAAATAATATTACATAAACTGTTGATTTTAAATCACTCACCTAGCTTTAATTTTAAGTCAAAATTAAGATTTGTGTATACTTTTTTTTAAGATATTGCGTTATGCTATTGCATTAAAATTTGGTTCATGAAAAAGTCGCTCTACATTGGTATTTTAAGTCTGTTTATTTTATTGAGTTATTCGTGTAATTCTGAGGATTCAGAGTTGAATATAACTCCTTCTCCAAATGATCCTTCTACAATTGTAGCCGTTACTTCACTTGATGTTTCGTATGGTTCTGATGAAGACCAGAAGTATGATTTATATTTACCACAAAATAGGACATTAAATACCAAAGTGATTGTTTTAGTGCATGGTGGTTCTTGGGTTGCCGGTGATAAGTCAGATATGAATGATTATGTAGAGTTAATTCAGGCAAACTTACCTCAATATGCTATTGTGAACATTAATTATCGCTTGGCAGATCAAAACAATCCGCCGTTTCCAATGCAATTAGACGACATTACAAGTATTATCAATGATTTGAAAGTCCGAAATGAAGAATATATTATTTCTAAAGATTATGCCTTTATAGGCACAAGTGCTGGAGGACATTTATCACTTTTATGGAGTTATGCGTATGACACGCAAGGCGATGTAAATATGGTCGCTAGTATTGTAGGACCAACAAATTTATCGGATGATGCATATCTAAATAGTACCAATCCTGCTGTACAAGCAGCATTTGCAATATTTGGTAATGAATTATCAACACAGTTTTTAGAAACCTACAGTCCTCTTCACAGAGTAACGAATACAGCACCTCCGACAGTTTTATTCTATGGCGGACAAGACCCTTTGATCCCAAATTCGCAAGGAAGTAGTTTGAGCGATCGTTTAACGCAACTTGGTGTATCGCATGAATTTACTTTTTATCCTGAAGAAGGTCACGGTTGGGACGGACAAAACGCAATTGATACTTGGAATAAGCTTTCTACTTTTGTGGAAGAGCATCATTGATTTGGGTGTTTGGTATGATATCCAATTTTACATTTGTACTACTTCTATTTTATCTTATAAATCTGTAAGCATGTAATTATTATATACTATGGAATTCTTAAAGTTTTCTTAAAGTGGTATGAAAGTTGATTGTGTAGACTCCAAACTTTAGTCTCAAAAACCGATTTTATGAAAACAATTATCTCATTTGTGTGGATACTGTTAGTTGCCGCAATCAGTACCGCACAAAATGCGCCAATATTAAAAGTTGGCAACTCACAAATAGGTCTCAATTCCTTAGACATTTCCGTAGAAATTGTAGGCAATAAAGCCATTACAACCTTTGATATGTTGTATTACAACCCAAAAAATCAAGTGTTGGAAGGTGAATTGTCATTTCCACTTGGAGAAAATTTTAATATATCTCGCTTTGCGCTAGATGTAAATGGTAAACTCCGAGAAGCTGTCGTCGTTGATAAAGAACTTGGAAGAATTGCTTTTGAAGAAGTAGTACGTAGAAGAGTTGATCCTGCATTGCTTGAAAAAGGCACAGGAAACAATTATAAAGCACGTATCTACCCGATTCCTGCCAGAGGTTACAAACGCGTTGTACTCGCGTATGAACAAAAATTATTATATAAAAAAAGTGGTTATTATTTTGATTTGCCACTGAATTTTAAAAACCAGCTTAAGAAGTTTTCTTTAGACATTACTGTTTTTGAACAGGATGATGCACCTGTTATTGAAAAAGGAAAAGTCTCTGGATTGAATTTTAAAAATTGGAAACGAAATTACCGAACACAACTTGAAAAGTATAAATATGTCCCAAATAATAGTCTACTGATTAAGATTCCAACACAAGTGAATACAAAAAAATTGGTAGTTTCTGACGATTATTTTTACTCACACTTGATTTTAAATCCACAGAAAAGATTACGAAAAAAAGCAAAAAACATCACATTACTTTGGGATGCTTCGCTTTCTATGAAAGATCGTGATATTGCGAAAGAAATTGAATTATTGGACAGCTATTTTTCATACGTAAAAAACATCAATGTACACTTTAAATCATTTAGTAATAAATTGATTACAGAGAAAAGGTTTACCATTAAAAACAGGGATTGGAATGCATTGCGAAACGAACTCAAAAATACGACATACGATGGTGGAACAATGTATGATATGCTCAATACAAAAACAGAAAATGACGATTTAGTATTGTTGTTTTCTGATGGAATTCAATCCTTGAGCAATGCTAAATATTATGCAGAAACACCTTTGATTGTTGTGAATAGCAATAAAAAGTCAAATCATCCAGCATTGAAACAAATGGCGGAATCTTCAAAAGGTGTATATATTAATTTGACTGTAAAATCTGCCCAAGAAGCTTTTGATCATTTAAAGCATCAACAGTATCAATTTTTAGGATATAAATCGTATGTAAAAAATATTGACATTTACCCTAGAGCTTCTGTAAATATTGACAATACATTTTCTATCACTGGGAAAAATTTAAATAATTATGAAGATGTCGTTTTGTATTTCGGATACGATTCTGAAATTACAGAAAGCATTACGCTCAATTTAAAAGAAGCACAAAAAGCGGCTACGAATGTTCCTCGTATGTGGGCACAAAAACGATTGGCGTTTCTTCAACAAAATTCTAAAGCAAATAAAAAAGAGATTATACAACTTGCTACAAAATATAGTTTGGTAACCGATTATACATCGCTTATTGTCTTAGAAAATGTAAGTGATTATGTGCGTTATAAAATTGAACCGCCAGCAGAACTGCTAGAAGAATACAATCGATTATTGGCAGAGATGGAACGCGATAAAGGTAAAAAAGAAATATTTATTGATGTAAGGCAAGAGCAAACGGATGAAGAAGAAATGGTGATTACTGAGCAAGTTATGGAAACGAGCAATATTCGAAGTGTTAGAGGCAATGAACTTTCGAATACACCAATGCAGATCAGAGATGACATAAGTAACGAATCTGAAATCATGCCTGTAGAAGATGTAGAAGTTGTTGAGGAAATAGAAATCGAAGAAGCTGAAGACGCTGAAGAAGAAATTGACGAAATTCCGTTTAACATTATTGAAGAAGCACCTGTATTTCCAGGTTGTGAAAGCCTCCAAAGAACTTCCGAACGTAAAAAATGCATGTCACAAAAAATACAAGAACTTGTTTCAGAAAATTTTAATGTCAGTATTGCCAACCAATTAGGTTTGTCTGAAGGAAGACAACGCGCCTATGCATTGTTTACGGTGAATCAAGATGGAATCGTTGAAGATATCAGAGTAAGAGCACCTCATGAACGTATTGAAGAAGAAGTGCGTCGTGTGATAGGTTTGTTTCCTAGAATGCTTCCAGGCAGACAACGAGGAAGAAATGTAAATGTTCGATATACATTACCTATCGTTTTTAGAGTTGGCGCTAATGGAAATGCTGTTCAAAATACAACTAATACCACTGTAACAACTCCAATAGTTACTGAAACACGCCCAAAAACTCCAGTAATTCCATACCAATATAAAGGAACATTACAAGTAGCTGATCTTCGTTCAAAAGCACCATATATTGTAGAATTACGCCAATTTAAAACAGTTGCAGAAGCTTATGATTTTTACTTGTTACAGCGTGCTCAGTATGAAGGCACACCAGCATATTATGTAGATGTTTCCAACTTTTTTAAAGATGAATTAAAAGCTGTAAAAGTATCGAATCAAATTTTATCTAATATAGCTGAAACTGATTTTGATAATTATGAATTGTTAAAAGTGTATGGGTATCAATTACAAGCTACAAATCAGCATAAACTGGCGTTGTTCATTTTTAAACGCGTGTTGGAATTGCGAACAGAAGATGTACAATCGTATCGTGACTTAGCGCTGGCGTATGAAAATGTAGGTGATTGTCAAGAAGCATTCAATATTTTGAATGATATTCTTTCTGGAAAGATTTACGAACAAACGCATAGACGCAATTTTGCAGGTTTGAATGGAGTGATTATGAATGAAATGAACTATTTACTAGAAAAGTATAAAGGCTATATTGACACGAGTAAACAAAGTTCTATCGTGTTTGAACCTGAAACCTTTGATGTGCGTATTGTGGTCGATTGGAATCATAATGATACCGATATTGATTTGCACGTTATTGATCCAAATCGTGAAGAATGTTCGTATAAGCATACCACAACCAAAATTGGTGGAAGCATTTCCAAAGATATGACACAAGGATTTGGTCCTGAAGAGTTTACTTTAGTAAATGCCATCAAAGGAGATTATTATATAAAAGTGAATTATTACGGTGATCGCTACCAAAAAATTGAAAATCCTACGTTTATGAAAGTTACTATGTATGCGTATTACGGAACATTAAAACAAATCAAAGAAGTCAAAATTATTCGATTAACGAGATCAAAAGATAATATCATTGTTGCAAAGATGACGTTTTAGTTTTTGTCGGTTGGCTGTTGGCTGTTGGCTGTTGGCTGTTGGCTAATAAAAATAGTTTTCAAATCAACATTTAACTTTTAAAATAAAAAAAACGCCAGGTTGAGTATTATGCAATCTGGCGTTTTTCTATTCGTAAAAGCTATTTATCTTCATAAATCACTAACAATTCAACTTCGCGTTCTGCTTTTTTGAGTTGCAAACCTATCTTTGCCAATTCCTCTTTGAACGATCCTTTTTTCTGTGGATAAAAGACAAAATCGATATCCAATAATCCAAAATAGTTTGTTTCATCAACCACAGGAACTGGCGCTTCGTTTTCTATATAATCTGCAAAATCTTTCATTTGAATCTTTTTAGCATGAAATTCATATCCTCTAAATTCTAGACTTCGCTTTGAAGCTTTGGATTTTAGGTTTTTTAATTTCGATCTGTCCATAACACTTAATACATACACAGGAATCGTTTGTGTTGAAAGTTTTGCCTTTACCGAAAATGTTTCTGCTAATTTTTCAATTCCAATAGCATACATGGAATTATCAGCTTTTTTTGTGATAACATCCAAACAGTATTTGTTTTTAGGATTTTTATAACTGTACGTAGCTTCATCAATCTCAAAAACAGTTCTGTTATAAGACTTTTGATATAAGTTTCTATACATACTAGGTATAGTCTGATTGATGATGGAGATTCTTCTTCCGTTAAAAACTTTATCATTTAAATAACCTCTTGAATAAG
Organism: Kordia sp.; assembly: GCF_022447245.1. Taxonomy (GTDB): domain Bacteria; phylum Bacteroidota; class Bacteroidia; order Flavobacteriales; family Flavobacteriaceae; genus Kordia. The sequence continues at coordinate 180,056 of NZ_JAKVBC010000003.1, forward strand.
ACGAAACGCCTTCAAATCCTCCTTTAATCAATACACGTTGCGCATGTACATCTTTTACAGGAAATGGATCAGCTTCATAATCAAATGTGGTATTTTCTTGTTTGTGTGGCAACGAAATTGATTTGCCCGATTTTACTTGTTGAATGATTTCTCTGGTAATATTATCCGTAGCCGTGATTGCTACAATTTTCCCTTTGGCATCAATGATAATTGCATGCGATAATATGCGATACGGAAACAAACTTTTTAATGCTTCTGTTTGAAGTCCAAACCAAACTTTGGAAGGCGTATTTGCTATGAATCGTTGCAAACGCTCAGGTTTGTCTTCCGAAATTCCAATGACTTGAATATCATTTGAAAATTCGTCCTGTAATTTTATTAAATTTTTCATGGCAGGAATACAAGGACCACACCAAGTTGCCCAAAAATCAAGAATAACAATTTTACCGTTCAAACTTTTCAAAGAAGTTTCTGAATCTTTGCTATTTAACAAATTAGAAATTTTCACACTAGATACTTTATCTCCTATCTCTAGTTTAGTTTGCGCATACGTGATACTTGTCAATGCAAAAAGCATCAACCATATTACTATTTTTTTCATTTGTATTTTAGATTATTATTTGTTGTAGAATAAGGTTACAAAACCGTGAATTAGATCGAGTTTAAACGTGTTTTTTCGATATGCTTCGTTATCCTTTCCGCGTGTAAACATCTTAAATCGTTTACCTTCTTTATTGGGTTGCATAATGATTTTTGTTTCTCCATCTTTTAGGACTGCATTGTGTCCTACAGCTTCCATGTAATATTTTTGATCTTGATCTATATACATTTTAATATCTGAATATTCACACAACATTGAAATAGATTCAAAATCATTGTGCAAATTGTAAAAGAAAAACTTGCTTTTAAAATCTTTAAGCTGCACATTTTTAGTAAGTTCACCAATATTTATTTTTGAAAACTCTGTTTGCAGTGTTGCATTCTCAATGGTACCAAACAATCCGACTCTAACATTTCGAAAAGAAAAGTTTCCTCCTTTTATTTTCTTGATTCTTACGTTTCCATTCATAAACTGAATACTATTCCCATTATTATTCAACACATCGGCAGATAAATCACTTTCTTGAAAACTTCCACGTATGACATTGTAAAAATTACCGTCAAATTTTACATTCGCATTATCAGCTGCCAACTCAATAGCCATATATGCAGGAACAAAAATTTCATATTTAGACTGAATACTTTTAATTTCCTTCCGAGTACTCTTTCCTATGTCTTTTAAAGGTACTTTCCCATCTTCAAATACTATATAACCATCTAAATCATGGAAGCCTCTAATGCTTGTATCAATTTCGTTATGAATGTCAGCTACAGATTTGTATTTATTAAGTTGATCTTTTATCCATGAAAGATTTTCTACATGGATTTCACCAGCCGTTAAATGATACGAAAGTTTTCCAATAGAGGTAGCAGAAGCATTTCGAATTTGCAATGTATTCCTATTTCCCATTGAGGTTTCCATTTGAGCTGATATGATAATAGCTTCAGAAATTTTCTTGATTTCTTCTTTAGAATAGTTTTGAAAATCGACTGTAAAGTCAACTTTTACTTCATTTTTATTCCATGTTTTAAACGTTACATCAATGTTTTGAGTTTGAAATAGCAACTGGGTATTTTTGTCAACTGAAAAAGTTTTTTGATACTTTTTCTCAGATTGAGCTATAAGTCCAAACGAACCTATTAAAAACAAAATGAAGGTTTTATATATTTTTTTGTTCATCTTTTAATCGTTTTAAATGTTGTTGAATTTCTTGCAAAAGTGTCAAACGCATTTGCAAATTCTTAATCATTTTTTCCAGCGTCGTCAAGCTATTTTTTTCTACCAAAAACACTTCTTTCAATTCTTGATACGATTCATCTAAATTTTTCAAGCGTTCTTCGTACTTGTCTACTAAATAACTATCGTTTGCTGTGAGCTGAAACGACTTCCATTCGGAAGCAATATCTTGAAGATACTTATCTTCTATTGATTTCATTTCTGCAAATAGTGAAGATTGCGCTGTTTCTTCTCCGCCCGAATTGGTATATATAAAAGCTCCAATTCCCATCAGCAATACACATGCTGCAGCAATAGCACGCCAATAGTTAAAAGGTTTATTTGTAGTGGAAATCGTTTCTGTTGCTGATAATTTTTCTAAAAATTCAGCGCGATGTCCTTTCGGTAATTTTGGTGTCTCCAAAGGAGCATCGTTTTCGTTTAAAATGTCTTTAATATTGTTCATAATGATATTTTATGTTTAAAAAGATCATGTATCGTTTTCTTCAATTTTGTTTTTCCGCGCATCAATTGTGTGCGTGATGTTCGTACAGGAATTTCTAATATTTCTGATATTTCCTGATGATCGTAGCCTTCTATTAGATACAATTGCAACACATATTTATATTTGATTGGTAAACTTTCAATGGCGTGAATAATTTCTTGCTTCGTGACATTAATATCTATTTCCCAAGAAGTTTCATCCTCTATAATCACCATTGTTTGATCGTTCATTTCTTCATAAACCAACGACCTTTTTTTGAGTGTATCAATACATTGATTGATGACAATTCGCTTTAACCACGCTCCAAAGGCAACTTCTCCTTTGTATTGCGCTAATCGTGTAAATGCTTTTAAGAATGCTTCTTGCATGACATCTTTAGCATCTTCCCTATTTGAGATGTAGCGACACGTAATACTATACATGGCATCCGCATACAAATCATAAAGTTTCATCTGTGATTTCCGATTGCCTTGCTTACATTTTTTTAAGATTCCTAAATGCTGTTGGTTCATTATTTTAATTTGTGTTCTATACTAAAGACGACACTATTTTTGAAGCGTTTCATTTTTTTAGATTTTTTAAATTTAGCTAATAGATCGCTTTATAACATCATTTCGAAGAATATATAACAAAGCAATATGTTTCTGATCAAAACTCATCTTTCTAAAGCTATAGATTGCCATAAGTTTTTAAAAAACTTTCGCAAAGACGTTTCTCAATTCTGAATTTATAAAAAAATATATCGTAATTTCGTTTTAACGTTTAAAAACATTACTATTTCTTGAATTCAAAACCCAAACATACATCTGCTCTACACGAAAAGGATGGTATTGAGCAACCTGATTATATCAGTAAATCATCGGTAGCTTCCATCAAAAAAAACAGAAGAAAACAACCTTCTGTGGATGAATTGGTTACAGGCATTTTGAATCAAGATAAAGTCGCGTTGAGTCGTGCCATTACGTTAATAGAAAGTAAAAGCACCAAACACCTGGCGAAAGCAACGGAAATTATTGAAAAGTGTTTACCACATGCCAATAATTCTATTCGTATGGGAATTACAGGTGTCCCCGGTGTGGGAAAAAGTACATTTATAGAAGCGTTCGGAAAGCATTTGACAGGTTTGGGCAAAAAAGTAGCTGTCTTAGCAGTAGATCCGAGTAGTTCTATTTCTAGCGGAAGTATTTTGGGAGATAAAACCCGCATGGAAGATTTGGTTAAAGATGAAAACGCTTTCATTCGTCCCTCTGCTTCTGGTGATTCGCTTGGTGGTGTAGCTCGAAAAACTCGTGAAACTATTATTTTGTGTGAAGCTTGTGGCTTTGATACTATTATTATTGAAACGGTTGGTGTTGGGCAAAGTGAAACCGCTGTACATAGTATGGTAGATTTCTTTTTGTTATTAAAATTGGCTGGTGCTGGAGACGAATTACAAGGAATTAAACGCGGAATTATTGAAATGGCAGATGCTATCGTAATTAATAAAGCAGATGGCGATAACATTAAACGTGCACAAATGGCACGAACGGAATTTAAACGTGCATTACACTTGTATCCACAAAAAGCTTCTGAATGGAAACCAAAAGTAGTGACAGCTTCAGCGTTAAAACAAAACGGTATTGATGACGTTTGGCAAATGATTCAAGAATTCCGTGAAAGCACTAAAAAAAATGGTCATTTTGAAAATCACAGAAAACAACAAAACCGTTTTTGGCTATTGCAAACTATCGAAGAACGCTTAAAACATAACTTTTACACCAACGAGAAAATAAAAAATGTTTTAGACGGATATTTAAACGCTACTGAAAATAGTAGTATTTCTCCATTTAATGCCGCACAACAGTTGTTAGCATTATTAAATTCATGAAAAAGTGTCATCATCTGGAAAATCAGAATCGTCATCATATGGGTTATGATGCGTAAATGTATTTGGAAAAATATCTGGTAGCCTAAAAATTAAGTAACCTAAAAGAATTACTGAAATGATTATTAGCGTTTTAAACATAATTTAAAGATAAAACAATAATAATTTATGGCATAAACTGTACAAAAAAGCGAACTAGCGTCCGCTTTTAAATGCACATAACTTAATTCAATATGGTTTGTTATGCTAACAATCTCTATTAAATGAACAATCCATAGAACAATCGCCCGCAACACTCTGTCTACTCTATAATTTTTTTGTTAGTTTCAGTAGGTAACTTTTTGTTTTTTTATGCTTTGAAAATTTTAATTTGATAATACCATAATATTACTAAAAATGACCAATTATATATAAGTTGTATTACATCTTTAACATTAAAAAACGAAAGAGGTTTAGGCATATTTCTGAATCAAAAACTGCCTAAGTTTGTATATCAAAGTTCCATAAATGACGCCTACAATAGCACCTGTTAGCACATCTCCCGGAAAGTGCACTCCAATATAAATTCTGCTATAACCTACAAATGCTGCCCAAACTAGTAAGAATGGAAAAATGTACTTGAAATGTTTACGCAATACCAACCCAATAAAAACAGCCAACGCCATTGCATTAGAAGCATGTCCAGAGAAATATCCAAACGCGCCACCACAAGAATCTTTAACTAAACGCAGATGATCTACTAAATCGGGTGTATAGCATGGTCGTTGACGCAAAAAGAGTGTCTTTTTAAATAAATTTGCTGTTTGATCAGTAATCGTAATCAACAAAGCGACCAATATCAACGTAAAAATAATTTCTTTCTTCTTATTTGTTTTTAGGATTAGAATCAACAAAAAAGCATACAACGGAATGGCGTAATATTTATTTGTGATAAACATCCAGAAACCGTCCCACGTAGGCGTTCCGAGTCCGTTGAGAAATAGAAATACTTCTTTATCAAATTGTATTAATTGATCAATCATAATAGATACTATTAATTTGCGGTCGTTTAGAAAGTATTCAAAAGAAATTCAGTGTTATCTATTAACATACGTTCGCCAATTTTAAATCTCAATTATCGAGTTTAGTCTTCGTAACGTTCTAGTTCACGATCGTAAAAATCGTTTGCTGCTTGGAATAAGTTCTCCGCTTCTGAAGCCAATTCTTTCTCATCCTCTTTTGCGAATTCTTCCAACCATTCTACTTCATCATTTTCTAGGTTGATGATGAATCTTGGAAATTCGGTATGTACAATAAAAATTGCATTGGGATAATCTGTATTATCGCCCAATAAAAATTTAGGAAGCTCCATGAGTTGTTTGCTTATTAATAAGTTTTTTTGATAAATAATTAAATCTAATATACAATAATATTGCAGAAGTCGTCAATCCTGCCAAGAGTCCAATCCAGATGCCTATACTTTTGTATTCGGTGTACAATCCAAGGTAATACGATATTGGAAAACCGATAACCCAATAGGCAATAAATGTAATCAATGTTGGAATTTTTACATCTTGTAAACCGCGTAATACGCCTAAACCAACGACTTGTATTCCATCAGAAAGTTGGAAAAAAGCTGAAACCAATAAAAGTTTGGCTGCAATCATGATTACTTCTTGATTGTCAACAAAATTTGCAGCATCTAATTCATCTACATATAAGGTTGGAAACCAATTGTTGAACACCATAAACATGATGACAAAAATGATGTCAATGATCAATACGAGTAAAAATAATGAAAGGGCAATACGGCGTAATTCCGAAAAACGTTTCAAACCCTTCTGATTTCCTACTCTAACCGTAGCTGCAACACTTAATCCCATAGCAACCATAAAGGTCATCGATGATAAATTCAATGCAATTTGATTGGCTGCTTGTGGATTCTTTCCTAAAGTACCAGACAACCAAATAGCTGCTGTAAAGATGGCTACTTCAAATAACATTTGTAACGAGGATGGAAACCCTAAAGAAATAATCTTTTTAAGCACTGATTTTTGAATCTCTCTAAAATTAAAATTGGTTACATAACTTTTAAATTTCTGTTTGTAGCGCAATAGCAGCCAAATAAATACTAGCATAACCACACGAGAAGCCAACGTTCCTATAGCAGCACCAATAATACCCCATTTCGGAAAAATCCAGATCCCAAAAATCAGAAAATAATTAATTACAACATTCACCACATTCGCCAAGAGTGTTGCCCACATGGAATATTTTGTTTGCGATAAACCATCTGCAAATTGTTTGAATGCCTGAAACATGATCAACGGAATCAACGAAGCTGCTACCAAGTTTAAGTATGGCATTGCTAACGCAACTACTTCATCAGGTTGTTCCATTTCATACATAAGCGGTTTGGCCAGCATAACTCCTAAAAAAACAGCAATTCCAATACCTGTACAAAGTATCAAACCATGTTTTAGGGCACTTTTTACTTTCAATGTATCACCCATGGCATCAGCTTCAGCAACCAAAGTTGTAATTGCTGTAGAAAATCCAATACCAAGTGACATGGCAATGAATAAAAAACTGTTTCCAAGTGATACGGCAGCCAATTCTGCAGGACCTAATTGTCCAACCATAGCATTGTCTACAAAAGCCACAAAAGTATGCCCTAGCATTCCTAAAATAATAGGTGATGCTATCTTTAGATTATATCGAAATTCTTTAGTGTAATTTTGTAAGATCACTGCTATGTTTTTAACGAGGCAAATATAGTCCACTTTTATGGTAAACACTCATACTTTCGGGTGAATTTATCCTTTCCATTTTATAAATTGAACAGCTTGTTTTTTAAAACAGAAATACTACTCCTTTCTTTCGGCTTACACACCTCCTAAATTTGTACTCATGAATTGCAGAGTGGCTTAATATAATTGCAATTTATAACTCAAATTATTAACTTAAAAACTTGAAATTATGAAGAAAAACATTTTAAACATTAAAGGAGTTTCGGCTATTTCAAAGCAAGATCAAAGCCAAATTAATGGCGGAGCTGGTGGTTTCTTCGGTTGCGGATGCGATTGTGCAGGGCGCGTAACTGGACCAAAGTATTGTGAGGATTTAATTGCTTGTCCTCAAATATATACTTGTGATGACGATATATAACATACAATTTTTAAAAGCGAACAAAAGTAAATGTAGTCATACATAAGCAGACTACCATTTAGGGGAAAGAAAGGCTTCTGATAAACATCACGGAGCCTTTTTGAGCTAAAGTCTCCTTTTGAAGATATTGCTATTAAAAAAACTAAGAGCTACAATTCTTAACCCAAAGAAGGTGATCCCTGAAAAACCTTTCATAGAGTAAGAACTAACTAAACTTTTTTAATCATGAAAAATATATTAAATATTAAAGGTGCCTCAAAAATTTCTAAAACTGAGCAAAGCCAAATTAACGGTGGAGCTGGTTGGAACATTGGCGATTTAGACTTATCAAAATGCGGATGTGATTGCGCAGGACGCGTAACAGGACCTTTTTATTGCCACAATTTAATTGGTTGTTTACAAGTATACACTTGTGATGATGCACAAACATCATAATTTTAGTAGTTATTAGGTTACTAAAAGTTAAAAAAGGCTACTTGTTTGGTTGCAAGAAGCCTTTAACACTTATTGTTGTATCAAATTAATTGGTTGTATCACATTGTGTATTGTGTGAAGTCGATTGTGTGCGTCCTCCTTTAGGTGTCCTTGATTCTTCCGAGGCACAATTGGGAATCAGCGTATTAGGATTTGTTCCTTTTCCAATAATGTTGAGTGAATCGACTCTGGCAATCTTTATTTTGGTAAATCTTAATATTTTTCGTTCAGTTTTCATTGTAAATATGTTTGTTAAGTTTACCTAAATATACACAACAGCCATCAATAATTGCTAAAAAAAGGCTTGCCATTTTATAAATTGAACAGACTTATTTAACGGATTTTTTTTAAGTAAGTAGATGGGTTTTCTCCTGTTTTGGATTTGAATGCGCGTGAAAAAGATCCATGACTTTTATAACCCACTTCTTTGGCGATAGCCTTGATAGTATACATACGAAATTTCTTATCTTCTTCTAGTCTATTGAGCGTATACTGAATGCGAAGATTATTTAAATACTCTGTAAATGTCATCTTTTTGTGCGTATTCAAAATGGTAGACAAATAAGTTGTATTCGTGTCTATTTTTTTAGCTGTAGCATAGAGATTATATTTGGGATTTAGATAAAATTCTTGCGCTTCTAAGTTTTTCAGTTTTTGCAAAATTTCATCCACCGTTTTATCACTTTTAATTGTGGTTTGCGATGGTGTTTTTTCCTTTTTTTCTGTAACGACTTCCAGTTCTTTTGGAGTTTCGTTTTGAAGTACTACTGGGATTTTTTTCTTTCTAAATTGTCTATACAATAAAAACCCAAACACAACAATTACACCAATAGCAATGCTCAAGAAGGTATAAAAACGCTTCTCATCCTTTTGATGTTGTGCTTCAAATTTATTTTTAATTTTTTCTATTTTGTATTGTGTAGCTGTTTGAAATACTGTTGCCTTGTTTTCCTTTGCTAAAATGTTTGCATTAATCTCTGTTGCTTTTTGTCGATATATAGATTCTTGCTCAAAGTTTTTACTTTCCTTATGCACATTGGCTTCCAACACCAAAGCATCATAATAACCTGTTTCTAAAAGCTGATCTTCCGCGTATCTAAGTTCCAATTCTTTTAACAAATTCAACGCTAGTTCCGTTTCTCCTTTTTGAAAATGATAGTCTGCCAACAAATACATGACTTTAGAGACTTGTTTTTCATTTCTTGCATCTGTAAATATTTCTTTAGATGCAATTAGATTTGAATATGCTTCTGGAAATTTTTTTTGTGCAATATTAGTCTTGCCTTTTAGTTCAAACAAATATGCTTTTCCTTCAATATCATTATAATAATCAGCAATAATAATTCCTTTGTCAATGAACAACATTGCAGAGTCTAACTCTTTCTCTGCTTGATAAGCTTTTGCCAAAAACATGTGGTAATTGATATAATCCTCTACATAATTAATAGAATCTTTTGTGATTAAATCCTTCTCTTCTATCGTATTAATGGCTTCTGCAAAACTTTCCTTTGCTTCTTGAAAATTATTCAAATCCAAGCTCAAAATTCCCATATTCCCATTAATATTAATCAATTGCAAGGTACGTTTATTCCGTTCTGCAACTTCATAAGCATCTAATAATATTTCACCTGCTTTGTATTTATTTCCTAATTCAATTTCTGTGGTTGCAATAGCAATTTTCGTTTGCACATAACGTGCACTATCAGCATCATCAGAAATACTTTGCAGGGCTTTATCATATTCGGTCATGGCTTCTTTGTAAATGCCTCTGCTTTGGTAAAAGGCTCCTAAATAAAAATGTGCTCGATATGTATGTATAGAATCATTGAAAGTCGTTGCTTTATGAAAATACTCCATACGAAGTTCCATCATCGTATCAGTTTCTATTCCTTGATAATTAAGTAGCATTTCCTCAGCTTCTTCTAATATTGTTTTCACATTATCATTTGTGCTTGATGACTGTGTAGAATATGCGCAAGCATAAATTAAGATACATACTAAACAATAGTAAAAAAAGCGGTTCATAACGAATATTTATATCCTTTTGGGAAAATAAAGTTTTTTTAAAAATATGACAAAGCATTCTCTTTACTTTTTTTAGAAACATCAAAAATTAGGGATATTATCTATAAAAGTCGATATCAAAGCAATCTCAAAATAAGCTTTTTAACTTGATTTTAAGAAATAAAACTTCATGAAAAAGTTACTTTTGAAATTAATTAGCAATCCCAAAAATTAAAAAGTAATTATGACATTGAAATCTCAATCAAAAAACAGGATATTTTTGGTCTTGATTTTACTGTTTGCATTTTTAGCTTCCCCTGACGCTAATGCATAACGTAAAAAAAGAAAAAAGGGCAAAAAAGGCGATACAGAGAACGTTGAACCAAAGAAGAAATCGAGCAAAAAATCTATTGCAGATTTAACAAAAAAAAGTAAAAAGATGGAAGGTCTTTTTACTATCTATCAAGATACAATTACTGGTGCGCTTCAAATGGTTATTTCTAAAGATCAATTAGAGAAAGAGTTTATTTATTTTAGTCAAATTAATGATGGTGTTATGGATATTGGAGCATTTAGAGGCTCTTACAGAGGTTCTAAAATTTTCACCGTTAAGAAATACTTCAACAAAATAGAATTTGTTACTAAAAACAATTCATACTATTATAACCCTGAAAGTGCTTTGGCAAAATCAGCAGGTGCTAATATCAGTGAAGGTGTGATGGCTAGTATCAAAATTGAAGCGACAGATGATGAAAAAGGCTTGTATTTAATCAAAGCCGATGACATCTTTTTAAAAGAAACATTTTCACAAATAAAGCCACCTCGTTTTCCTGGGCAAGGTCCATTTGCATTTACATTAGGAAATCTAAATAAAGGAAAATCAAAAGTAAATGCTATTAAAAATTATCCAGAAAATACAGATTTAGTAATAGAATATGTATACTCTAAGCCAGCTGTTTTAAATGGCGGATCTAATGCAGTGACAGATGGAAGAAACGTGACCATTAAGGTAAATCATAGTTTGATTCAGATTCCTGATAATACGTATGTTCCTCGATTTGATGATCCTAGAGTTGGATATTTCACTACGCAGGTTACCGATATGACTACGCCAAGCAATACGCCATATAGAGATTATGTGCATAGATGGCATTTAGAGAAAAAAGATCCTAATGCTGCAATTTCTGAACCTGTGGAGCCAATTACCTGGTGGATTGAGAATACAACACCTCATGAATACAGAGAAACAATCAAAGAAGCTGTATTGCGTTGGAACATCGCATTTGAAAAAGCAGGGTTCAAAAATGCAATGGTGGTAAAAGTTCAACCAGATGATGCTGATTGGGACGCAGGAGATATTCGTTACAATGTATTACGATGGACATCTTCGCCAAGACCTCCATTTGGTGGATATGGACCTAGTTTTGTAAACCCAAGAACTGGACAAATTTTAGGTGCTGATGTAATGTTAGAATATACTCACCAAACCAATAGAGTTCGTTATGAAAGGTTATTTGAAACTATGAGTGAATATTCTATAGATAATTTAGAAGACGCAGAAAAAGAATTGCAAAATTTCAAAAACTATTACAAACAATGTTCAATAGGAGATTTAATGCACGAAAACAGTGTTTTTGGGGCTACAGCTTTGACGATTATGAATGCTTCCGAAGAAGAAAAAGAAGTATTACGTAATGAAGGATTAACACACTTAATTATGCACGAAGTTGGTCATACCTTAGGATTAAATCATAACATGAAATCAAGTCAATTGCATTCTCCAGCACAATTAGCTGATAAAGAATATATCAAAGGAAAAGCCTTAACAGGTTCTGTAATGGACTATGAAGCCATTAATGTTACTAATGATAGAGAACAACAAGGGCACTATTTTACAACAACATTAGGTCCATACGATATTTGGGCAATTGAGTTTGGGTATAAACCCGTAAAGACGTTAAAAGAACTCGATGATATCTTAAAAAGATCAACAGAGCCAGAATTGATTTTTGGTAATGATGCTGACGACATGAGAAGTCCCGGAAAAGCAATTGATCCAAGAGTCATGGTTGGTGATTTATCTAACGATCAAATTACTTATTCTATCAACAGAATTAAGTTGGTAAATGATATGACAAAGAATCTACGCTCTAAGTACAACGATTATGGAAAGTCATACCAAAATTTAGTAGTTGCACATAGTATTTTACAAAGTCAAAAATCTAGCGCGGTAAATGTAATATCACGTTTCATTGGTGGTGTCTATGTAGATAGAGCAATGCAAGGACAAGCTGGCGGAACACAACCGTATACGCCAGTAAGTTATGAAGATCAAAAAAGAGCTATGAAAGCCTTAAAAGACTATTTATTTGCTCCAAATGCAAATGATATTCCTGCAGATTTGTATTCGCACTTGGCAAGACAACGTAGAGGATTTAATTTAGGGCGTGGCACAGAAGATCCAAAAATTCATAATACTGCCTTACGCAGACAAATGGGCGTTTTAGCACATTTATTACATCCAAATACTTTACAACGTATTGTAGATTCTGAGTTATACGGAAATAAGTATAAGATTCAAGAATACATGAGAGAATTGAATAAAGCAATTTTTAATGCAGATATCAATACTTCTGTGAATTCATTCAGACAAAATTTACAGTTAGAATATACAAATATGTTAGTTCAAATGTTAACTGGAAGATCTAAAGGACGTTTTAATAATATTGCACAATCCATGGCAATTTATAACTTAAAGACCATCCGAAGATTTGCAGCTAATGGTTTAGGTGATTTAGCTACGAAAGCTCACAAGTCACACTTAAAAACTATGATTGACAATGCACTGAAAGAAATCAAATAGTTACAGATTTTTATAAAAAACATAAAGAGGCTTCTTCAGTATTGAAGCCTTTTTTTATGTGCATCATAAATTATACTTACTTAAATTACAGTTAGTTAAAAACTACACTTCTTTATCAAATAGCGAAAATGCACGTTATTTCTTTCTTTTTTTAGGCGTGAATTTGATATAATTAATCATTAACCTGTAAATTTTTTAATCATGTCTGGAAGAAAAACATTCAACAACAATTCTAAGAATTATATTAATGTAATTTTTTTAGTACGCCAAAGAAATGACATTCAAAAACCATCTTTGGAAGAAAAATTCTCTTTAAACCCAAGAAAATAAGGAAAAGAAGTAACCTATGGAAATTCTACTAACATTTTCCTAAACGGATTGGTATTTGAATATAAAGATGAAGAAAGGCAATCTTTAACCAATGCACGGGAAGAAGTCATAGCCACAGGAACAGCTCCAACTTTTGATTGGCAATTGAATACGCATAGTATCATTACCATAAATAGTGCTGATGGCTTAGATATTTCAGCTAGTAACTAAAAAAGTAAAGCGGCATTTTTTAATGCCGCTTTACTTTTTGTATTGAGTATTTATAAAATTTACTTCGCTAAAAACGAAACTACATTCTCCTCAATTCTCTTGTTAATATCATTCACATCTCCTTTTTCAAAAGTATCACCTGTAATATTTTCGTATAATTCAGTATAACGATCAGAAACAGAATTGATATATTCATCACTCATAAAAGGCACTTCTTGTCCTTCTTTTCCTTGAAAACCATTACTAATTAGCCATTGACGTACAAATTCCTTGGACAATTGTTTTTGCGGTTCTTGCTTCGCTTGTAATTCCTCGTAAGTATCTGCGTAAAAATAACGAGAAGAATCTGGTGTATGAATTTCATCGATTAAAACAATTTTACCGTCTTTTGTTTTTCCAAATTCATATTTGGTATCTACTAAGATCAATCCACGTTCTTGGGCAATTTTTGTCCCTTCTTCAAACAATAAACGTGTATATTTTTCTAATTGAATATAATCTTCTTCTGAAACAATTCCACGAGCAAGAATATCTTCACGAGAAATATCTTCATCATGTTCGCCCATTTCGGCTTTCGTTGCTGGCGTGATGATTGGTGATGGAAATTTATCATTTTCAATCATTCCTTCTGGCATTTCCACTCCACAAAGCATTCGTTTTCCTGCTTTGTATTCACGTGCTGCATGACCTGATAAATAGCCACGAATGACCATTTCTACTTTAAAAGGTTCACAATTGTGTCCGATAGCTACATTTGGATCTGGTGTTGCAATCAACCAATTTGGTACTAAATGCTCCGTAGCTTTCATCATTTTGGTTGCAATTTGATTTAAAATTTGCCCTTTGAAAGGAATTCCTTTAGGCATCACTACATCAAAAGCTGACAAACGATCAGTGGCAATCATGACCAATAGATCATCATTGATTGTATATACCTCACGTACTTTTCCTGTGTATTTTGCTGTTTGATTCGGAAAATTAAAATTCGTAGCCGTAATTGTATTACTCATTATTGTTGTGTTGTGTGTTGTTGCTGGTTTTGGCTGTTAGCTGTTAACTAAAATAATTTTTCATATGATTCAATATTCAATTGCAAAGTGAGAGGAGTCAAAGTTTAGTTCTGATGTTCTATACTTTTGTAGGCTTCAATCACTTTCTTCACCAATCTATGACGAACGACATCTTTATCATCCAAATAAATCATTCCAATTCCTTTGATGTCTTTTAGCACTAATAATGCTTCTTTTAGTCCAGAAATGACTCTTCTTGGCAAATCAATTTGTCCTGGATCACCTGTTAGCATGAATTTTGCATTTTTTCCCATGCGCGTTAAAAACATCTTCATTTGCGCATGTGTTGTGTTTTGCGCTTCATCCAAAATCACAAAGGCATTATCTAAGGTACGTCCACGCATAAAGGCCATTGGCGCAATTTGTATGGTACCATCCTCTATATATTTGGCTAATTTTTCCGGCGGAATCATATCACGTAATGCATCATACAACGGTTGCATATACGGATCAAGTTTTTCTTTTAAATCTCCAGGTAAAAATCCTAAACTCTCACCAGCTTCTACCGCAGGACGCGTTAAAATGATACGTTTTACTTCTTTATTTTTTAAAGCTCTTACTGCCAAAGCAACTCCTGTATAGGTTTTTCCAGTTCCTGCTGGACCAATAGCAAACACCATATCATTTTTATTCATCATCTCAACCAACTTCCGTTGATTTGCTGTAATGGCTTTGATGAGTTTTCCATTAGCACCGTGTACTAAGGTTTCTCCACTTGCTTCAGAAGTATCATAATCTTTTGTGCTATCACTTGTAAGTACTCGTTCAATAACATTTTCATCAATTTTATTGTACTTACTAAAGTGCACCATAAGCATCGTTAAGCGCTTGTCAAATTCTTCCAATAATGCTTCATCTCCATAGGCCTTGATTTTGTTTCCCCTGGCAACGATTTTAAGTTTTGGGAAGTATTTTTTAAGCAATTCTATATTGGTATTTTGGTGACCAAAAAACTCTCTTGGACTGATCTCAGAAAGTTCAAAAATAATTTCGTTCAAAAGCGACTCGTATTAAAGATTAGATTTCCGTTTTGTTTTTTTAGATTTGCAGAGCAAACTTACCATTTTTTAATAGATTAAATTTAAAAAAATATCAACAATTCGCCAATGGCAATTATTACACTGACAACTGATTTTGGGGAAAAAGACCATTTTGTAGGCGCAGTTAAAGGAGCTATATATAGTGAGTT
Source organism: Kordia sp. (assembly GCF_022447245.1). Lineage (GTDB taxonomy): Bacteria > Bacteroidota > Bacteroidia > Flavobacteriales > Flavobacteriaceae > Kordia. Next base: position 195,528 of record NZ_JAKVBC010000003.1, read on the forward strand.
ACCTGACGTTCGTATTGTTGATATCTCACACAGCATAAATCCTTTTAGCATTACAGAAGCTGCGTATATTATTCAAAATGCGTTTAATAGTTTTCCTAAAGGCAGTATTCATATTATCGGAATTGACTCTGAGTTGAATCCAGAAAATAAACATATCGCACTTAAATTAGACGGTCATTTTTTCGTTTGTGCCGATAACGGAATTATGAGTTTGATTGCTGCAGAGATTGTTCCTGAAAAGATTGTAGAAATTAATATTCACGATCGTATCGAGACAAATTTCCCTGTGTTGGACGTTTTTGTACAAGTGGCTTGCCATATTGCACGTGGCGGAACTTTGGAAGTTATTGGAAAAACCATCCAAAACATCAAACATTTAACGGGACTCAAACCTGTAGTCAATACCGATGAAAATCAAATTATTGGAAATGTAATTTATATTGACAATTACGGAAATGTAGTGTCCAATATCACGCGAAAGCTATTTAAAGATGTTGGAAAAGGTCGCAATTTTGAGATTTCAGCACGAAATTACAAGTTTAAAACCATTCACGAGTGTTATAGCGATGCTATTAATTTCAATTTGGAAAAACACAAACGTGAAGAAGATGGTAAAAAATTAGCATTGTTTAATTCAGCTAACTTTTTAGAATTGGCTATTTATAAAAGTAATCCGCAAACGGTTGGAAGCGCTTCTACCCTTTTCGGTTTACGATTTAGAGATACCATAACGATTAATTTTATATAATTTATGTTTGTACGTATAGTAAAGATGAGTTTTCACTCAAAATATATTCCTGATTTTTTGGCATTGTTTGAAGAAAAGAAACAATCCATTAAAGATCGTGAAGGTTGTGAGTTTTTAGAGTTGTATCAGGATAAAAATAATCCTGAAATATTCTTTACGTACAGTCATTGGAAGCATGTAGACGAATTAGAAGCGTACCGAAACTCAGAGTTATTTAAAAATGTATGGACGCAAACCAAAGCCATGTTTAACGACAAACCCTATGCATGGAGCGTTGATAAATTAGTGAGTTTGTCCTAAGAAAAATACTAGAACCCAGAACCAAACGTTACACATTCATAGCTTCTGTAAAAAGAAGCAATAATTACAGCATATATGTTAAGATCATTATACTACCGCTTATCGCCCAAACAACGATTATTACTGAGAAAAGTAGTATACGCACCTATTGATCTTTTTAGAAAACGTCACGAATTGGAACCGCCAAAAGGATATGTGTATACAGGTCCTGGAAATTATATAGAGATTGGCGAAATTTTCTTTGGCTATTTTAAAGCATACGGAAACATCCAACCAGACAGCCGCATTTTGGATATAGGTTCAGGAATTGGTCGTATGGCAATTCCGTTTACAGAATTTTTAAACGAAAATGGAACGTACAAAGGTTTTGATGTTGTTGCACAAGGTGTGGATTGGTGTACTGCAAATATTACATCAAAATATCCAAATTTCACATTTAAGTTTACGCCGTTAAAGAACGATTTGTATAATTTAAATACCAATGCTGAAGCAAAAGATTTTACATTTCCGTATGACAATTCAAGTTTCGATTTTGCTTTTTTAACATCTGTATTTACACACATGATGCCTGCGGATGTATTGCATTATTTAGGAGAAATTTATCGAGTTTTAGATACTAAAAAAATATGTTTGGCAACGTTTTTTATTTTGGATGAAACCTCTCGCAAACACATGTCGTCAAGTAAAATGAATTTTAAAGTCGATCGACAAACCTATGCGTTGATGGATGAAAAAGTAAAAGAAGCCAATGTAGCGTTTGATAAAGACTATATTTTTGCACAGTTTGAAGCAAAAGGTTTTCAAATTGTCAACTATTTCCCAGGCACATGGTCTGGAAGAACTGAAAATACCTTATCATATCAAGATATAATTGTATTAAAAAAGAACTAAATGTTAGCCATACTTAGAAAAGAAATCAATTCCTTTTTCTCCTCATCGATAGGATATTTGGTGATTGCCATATTTTTAATTCTCAACGGATTGTTTTTATGGTTTTTTAAAGGAGAATTCAATATTTTGAATTACGGATTTGCCGATTTAACACCGTTTTTCGTTTTAGCACCTTGGATTCTTATCTTTTTAATTCCTGCTATTACTATGAGAAGCTTTTCGGAAGAAAAACGCCTGGGAACGCTTGAATTGCTATTGACCAAACCAATTTCGGGTTGGCAAATTGTACTAGGTAAATATTTTGGTGCTTTTGTGTTGATTTTACTAGCGCTCATTCCAACACTCTTATACGTATTTACTGTTTGGAATTTAGGAAATCCTACAGGAAACTTAGATGTAGGAAGTACGCTAGGATCTTACTTTGGTTTGTTATTTTTTATTGCAGCGTATACGAGTATTGGCATCTTTACCTCTACGCTTTCGCAGAATCAAATTGTGGCATTTATTGCTGCTGTATTTATCTGTTTTATTATGTATTTTGGATTTGAAGGTATTGCCAACGCAGATATGTTTGGAGATTTTAATCCTACGATTGAAAAAATAGGAATGAAACGTCATTTTGATAGCATTGCACGTGGTGTCATTGATACTAGAGATGTGATATACTTTGTAAGTGTCACTATCTTCTTTTTATTCTTAACTGTATTACAACTAAAAAAACGATAAGCTTGAAAAATCAAACCGAGAATAATAACACTAAAAAAGAAATTCATATCAGTCTTAAAATACTGTTAGTTGTAGTTGGATTGATTATTTTGAATGTTATCGCTAGTAGCGTATTTACACGTTTTGACTTAACTCAAGACAAACGTTATACCTTATCCGAAGCTTCTAAAAACACATTGACAACGGTAACATCTCCTGTAACTATTACCGTCTTTTTAAAAGGTGATTTGCCTACAGAATACAAGCGTTTGGCAGATGAAACGGAACAATTACTAGAAGAATTTTCAGCCTACAATGATAATGTTGAATACACTTTTGTAGATCCTGTCAAAGAAAATGCAGTTGATTTTTTGAATAATAACGAGATGAAACCTCGATATGTTACTGAAGAAGCTGCCAATAAGGTTTCGCAAGAGGTCGTGTATCCATGGGCAATAGCACAATATGAAAATAAAAATGTGAAGATTTCGCTTTACAAAAATAATTTAGCCAATTCTGATCATGAAAAAATTGCCAGTTCGGTACAACATTTAGAATATGCTTTTGCAGATGCCTTTAGTAAATTAACTATTGTTAAAAGGCAGCGTGTTGCCATTTTAAGAGGGCATGACGAATTAGATGATATTTATATTTATGGCTTTCAAAAAGCATTGGTAGAGTATTACAATCTTGGATCTTTTGATATCACGGCATTTCCAGATGATCCTGAAAAAACATTAGAAAACTTAGAACGTTTTGATCTTTTAGTTGTTCCAAAACCCACGAAAAAGTTTTCCGATAAAGAAAAATACATTCTCGATCAATATACGATGCGTGGTGGAAAATCATTATGGATGATAGAAACTGCTCAAGCTGAAATGGATAGCATTCGTCAAAAAGGAAAAACATTGGCATTTCCAAGAGATTTAGGTCTGCAAGATTTCTTTTTTAACTACGGAATTCGCATCAATCCTAAATTAGTAAATGATATGCAATGTGCTGCCATCGGTATGGAATTTGGTGAAGGTAGCAACGCACAGTATTTGCCTGTACAATGGCGTTACAATCCGTTGGTACAAGCGGCGACAAACCATCCAATCACAACAAATACCAACTTGGTGCGTTTTGAATTTGCTAATCAAATTGATCTTTTAAAGAAAGGTCCTAAAAAAACAGTTCTACTAAAAAGTTCGCCGCAATCTAAATTGGAAGGAATTCCAAAAGAAATTTCACTTAGTATTATAGAAAACGAACCAAAACCAGAAACTTATCAAGGAAAAGGTGATCAAAATTTAGCAGTTTTATTAGAAGGAACGTTTGAGTCTGTCTATGCAAATCGTGTCAAACCTTTTGATTTACCAAATGCAAAAAATAAAGGCGAATCTAAGATGTTGATTATCGCAGATGGCGATGTGGTAAAGAATCAAGTTTCTCGTGGAAAACCTCAGGAATTGGGTTATGATATCATCACAAAACGTCAATATGGAAACAAAGAATTCCTGTTAAATTCTGTAAATTACCTTTTGGACAACAACGGACTTATAAACATTCGATCGAAAGAATTAAAGTTAGCCTTCTTAGATAGTCAAAAAGTAACGGACGAAAAATCGTACTGGCAATGGATAAACATTGGGTTTCCACTTGCAATCCTTGCAATTTTCGGGGTGGTATTTACCTATATTCGTAAACGTAAATTTGCCAAATAGTTGTTAATAAGTTTCCTTTCTTTACAACAACATTTAAGATATATTTGTAGGAATATAACAATGTAATTCTTTTCGCATGAATTTAGCGCTTAAAAGCTATGCAAATTGATTGAGAAGAATTATTTTTGAACATTAAATAGAACATAAGCACATGAAATTTATTGTATCAAGTACATATCTATTAAAACAACTTCAAGTTTTAGGAGGCGTAATTAATAACAGTAACACCTTACCTATTTTAGATAACTTTCTGTTTCAATTGAATGAAAACGAATTGAAAGTATCTGCTTCTGATTTAGAAACCACGATGTCGTCGGTTTTAACGGTAGAATCAGATAGCACAGGAAATATTGCAGTTCCTGCAAAGTTATTATTAGATACTTTAAAAACATTTCCAGAACAACCATTAACGTTTATTGTGGAAGATAATAATACTGTCGAAATTAGCTCAAATCACGGTAAGTATGCACTAGCGTATGCTGATGGAGATGAGTTTCCTGCTTCTGTAGAGTTAAAAGAACCTAGTTCTACTACTATTGAAGGAAATGTGTTATCTACGGCAATTAGCAAAACTATTTTTGCTTCAGGTAATGATGACTTACGTCCTGTAATGAGTGGTGTATTTTTCCAGTTTTCACCAGAAAATTTAACCTTTGTTGCAACAGATGCTCACAAATTGGTAAAATACCAACGTACGGATTTGAATGCTTCTCAAGTAGCAGAATTCATCATGCCAAAGAAACCTTTGAATCTTTTAAAAGGAATCTTAGGAGGAAGCGAAGAAGAAGTACTAATCGAATACAATGACAGTAATGCTAAATTTAGCTTTCACAATACTGTATTGGTTTGTCGTTTAATTGATGGAAAGTATCCAAACTACGAAGCGGTAATTCCGAAAGAGAATCCAAATAAATTAGAGATCAACAGAAATCAATTCTTAAACTCTGTACGTCGTGTGAGTATCTTCTCAAACAAAACGACACACCAAATTCGTTTAAAGATTGCAGGTGCTGAATTGAATATTTCTGCAGAAGATATTGATTACTCAAACAAAGCAGAAGAGCGTTTGACATGTGATTACCAAGGTGATGATATGCAAATTGGCTTCAACTCGCGTTTCTTAACAGAAATGATCAACAACTTAGGTTCGGATGATGTTTCTTTAGAAATGTCTCTACCAAACAGAGCTGGAATCTTAACACCAATCGATGGATTGGAAGAAGGAGAACATATTACTATGTTGGTGATGCCAGTGATGTTGAATAATTAATTTTAGGCATTATGTATTGGGGATTAGGTATTAGTTCTTACCTGAAAAATCTTTTATAAAATATATTGAAAATCCGCTATACAGTATGTGTAGCGGATTTTTTATTTTCTAAAGTTAGAAGATTCAATGTTGCTTCCAACATTAATCCCTAATACCAAAAAGCGGAGCGATCTAATTCCTAAAAAAGTGCTTTAACTCATCTCCTGCACCAACTTTTCAAGTATTTCAACACAACTATCCAATTGTTCTTGAGTTACAAATTCATTGGCTCTATGTGCTTGTTCTATACTTCCTGGGCCGCAGATTATACTTTCATATCCGCCTTCATGAAACTGTCCAGCTTCGGCGGCATACGCAACTGTTTTCCACATATAATTTCCGGTTAGTTTTTGGACTAATCCCACAATACTATCAGTTTCTTTGGTATCTAAAGCTGGAACTGGCGGATGTATTAAAGTATTTGTAATCTTAAAATCTGAGAATTTTTTTCTTACTTCCGCTTCTGTTACTTCACAGAAGGCAAAATAATCTTCAAATACTTGGTGAATATTATCTTTTGGAATGACACGAATATCCCATTCAAAACCACAATAATCTGCCACTATATTGGTAGCTACACCTCCTTGCAGTTGCCCTACATGTATGGTAGAATGCGGTGGATTGAAACGATCGTCATTGGAAGTTGCTGCCATTGCTTTCATTTTATTCTCTAGCCAAAGTATCAATCGTGTACTTTCATGAATGGCACTCACTTCTTTATGAATTCCACTACTATGTCCTGCAGAACCATTGACTTCTGTTTTTACATAACAAATCCCTTTTTTACCAATGACAGGTTCTAACATTGATGGTTCACCTATAATGGCATATTTAGGAGTTTCTGTATATGTTTTTTGAATATCCTTAATCAAATCAGGCGCAGCCAAACAGCCAATTTCTTCATCATAACTAAACGCAAAATAGATCGGTTTTTTTAAATCAGCCTTTATCATAGTAGGCAAAACTGCCAAACAACAAGCTACAAAACCTTTCATATCACAACTTCCACGAGCGTATAGCTTTCCTTCTTTTTCAGTTAAAACAAATGGATCAGTATCCCAAACTTGTCCTTTTACAGGAACTACATCGGTATGCCCCGAAAGGATTACTCCGCCATCTACTGCCGGACCAATTCTACAGTGTAAAGAAGCTTTTGTATTTTCTTCATTTGGAACCAATGTTGTGGTGATTCCATGTGATTCAACATATTCTTTAATCCAATGAATAATTTCTAAATTACTTTCGCCTCCTAAAACAGGAAAGCTTACTAAATGACTTAATATTGTAGTTACATTCATAATTAATTATAGCCTATTAATACTGCTATTACTAGTGTTATTGCTGAAAAAATAAATATGGTTATGGTGACGGGAAGTATAAATCGAAACCAACGATCTATAGAGACACGACACATACTTAACATTGCGATTAATCCGCCAAGTGTCGGATTGATTAAATTAGAAACTCCATCACCTATTTGAAATGCAAAAATCGTTGTTTGATTCGTTAAACCAATCACTTCTCCTGTAGGAATCATTACAGGTAAAGTGGCTAATGCTTGTCCACTTCCTGATGGAATAAAAAAGTTTATAAAACTTTGTGATATAGACATACCAACCGCAGAAACATGCAATGGTAAATCTTTTAGTAATTCTGCCAAATGAAATGAAATTGTATCACTTATATGTCCCATTTCTAATAATACTTTTATAGTTGTGGCAAAACCTACCATAAAAGCTCCTGGTGCGACATAAGCAACTGATTTTAGTAATGTTTCACTAAAATTAGTTGTATTCATTTTTCCAATAATTCCCACAGCAATAGCTACCATTAAAAATACAGCTGAAATTTCATTCAAATACCATGAAAGATTGAAAACACCATATAAAATCGCTGCCAATCCCATGAGAAATCCAGAAATCACTAACCAGTTATTGGCAGATATTTTATACTCTTTAATAGGTTTTGATAGCGAAATACCATCTATATTTAATCCTTTTCCAAGGCTCTTTTCAGGGTTTTTGGTAATCTTTTTTAAATACCGCACATTATAATATGCTAAAAAACTAAGCGCACTCAAACACAGTATACTGCGTAACAAAGCACCTGAAAATAATGGCAACTCTGCAATTTTATGTCCAATACCAACCGTATATGGATTTATTGGCGACAGTCCAAACCCAACTGTAATTGCTCCAACTGAGATACCTGAGGCTAACAGTAAATCGCCACCAAGTGCCAAGGCAACTACAGCTGCAATAGGAACCATTGCAATATTATGTTCATAGCCCACAAAAATACCCAAAGCTCCATAAATAAAGGTAATAATGACAACTGCTAGGTATTTTTTTTCATGTCCAAGTGTTTTGACAAATGTACCTACAGCATTTTCAATAGCTTTTGTACGTTCCATGATACCAAACATAATTCCTCCAGAAAGTACTACGAATATGACTTCTGCAGCAGCTTTAAAACCTAAAGGAATCGCTTTAAACATGTCTAAAAAGCCAATAGGTGTATTTGGAATAGTTTTATACGAATTTGGTATCACACGGTTGCGACCGTCAATTAACATGCGTTTAAATTCTCCTGCAGGAATCAAATACGTTAATAATGTTACAAAAACGATAATAAAGAATATGATCACAACGGCATGAGGAATATGTTCATACCATCGTTTCAATTTTTTTGATGTTGTGTTCAATATTGTATCCTATTTATAAGTAAGGATGCGTAATTTAATCAAATTATTTAGAGAAGACTAGATTCTATGAAGTGCATTTAAAAATATTTATCTATGTGTAACTCAATTCTCAGTACGAATGCCCAAAAGCGCTCATACTAAGTCTGTCAAAGTAAATTGCAATAAAACCTTATACTAAATATTGAACACTCAAATAATACCAAACATATTCCTTACTTTTGCACAAATTTTACACTATGATTCCAAATGATACAATTGTCGCTTTAGCAACACCTTCTGGTGCGGGCGCAATTTCTGTGATTCGAGTTTCTGGAAAAGATGCCATTACGATTTGTGAACCACTTTTTAAATCGATTCGTAATAAGCAATTATCGAAACAGAAATCGCATACCATTCATTTAGGGCATATTGTAGATGAGAATCGCTATTTGGATGAAGTATTGGTCTCTTTGTTTAAAGGACCTCACTCCTACACGGGAGAAAATACCATTGAGATTTCCTGCCATGGTTCGGTGTACATTCAGCAGCAAATTATTCAGCTTTTATTACGTAATGGTTGTAGAAATGCCAATGCAGGAGAATTTACATTGAGAGCATTCTTAAATGGAAAATTAGATTTATCGCAAGCAGAAGCTGTAGCAGATTTGATTGCTAGTGACTCTGAAGCATCGCATCAATTGGCAATGCAACAAATGCGTGGTGGATTTAGCAACGAGATTAAAAATTTACGCGAAGAACTCTTAAATTTTGCTTCTTTAATTGAATTAGAACTTGATTTTGCGGAAGAAGATGTTGAATTTGCCGATCGTACACAATTTAAAACTTTAGTAGAACGAATTCAATTTGTTCTGAAACGCTTGATTGATTCGTTTGCTGTTGGAAATGTGATAAAGAATGGAATTCCTGTTGCGATTGTAGGTGAACCAAATGTTGGGAAATCTACCTTATTAAATGCTTTATTGAATGAAGAACGTGCTATTGTTTCTGACATTGCTGGAACAACACGTGATACGATTGAAGACGAATTGGTAATCGATGGAATTTCGTTCCGATTTATAGATACTGCTGGAATTAGAGAAACCAAAGATGTGGTAGAAAGTATCGGCATACAAAAGACGTTTGAAAAAATTGAGCAAGCACAAGTTGTTATTTACTTAATTGATAGTTCACAGTTGACAGTTGATAGCTTAGAGATTTTAAAAACAGAAATTGGAAAAATCAAGAATAAATATCCGCAAAAGCCTTTGATTATTGTTGCTAATAAAATTGATATGCTTCAAGATGAGCAAATCGAAGAATTGAAGGCAGAAATTGAACAGATTCATATTCTTTCTGCTAAAGAAAACATTGGTGTGGATTCATTAAAAGAAAAACTCGTTTCTTTTGTCAATACTGGTGCTTTACGTAACAATGAAACTATTATCACCAATACACGCCATTATGATGCGTTATTAAAAGCCTTGGAAGAAATTGATAAAGTTCATTACGGATTGGAATCTGGTTTATCCGGTGATTTAATGGCAATTGATATTCGTCAAGCATTGTTCCATTTTGGTGAAATTACAGGAGAAATCACGACTGATGATCTGCTTGGAAACATCTTTGCAAACTTCTGTATAGGGAAGTAAACATACAGAAGAATTACTTTCTAATTCGAAAATTTGATAGCAATGAAACGTTTTCTTTTCCCCTTACTAATTTTCATAACAACAATTTGTTTTTCACAAGAAACAAATCGTACACTTCTTCAATTAGAAGAACACCAGAACAACGGTGTTTCCAATACAGAAAAAATTATAGCCTTACTCAACATAGGCGAATACGAGTTGGATTATAATTTTAGAAAAGCGGAAAATATGTAGATTCAGCGATTGTACTTTCCAAAAAAAGAAGGATTTAAGCAAAAGTTAGCTTCTGCCTATTGCAAAAAGAGTCGATTATGGTATCGATTAGAAAATTGTAAATCGGCCTATTTATAGCATCGCCAATACAAAAAATACACAGATTCACTTTTTAATATTGAAGCAACAAAAAAACTTCAAGAATTAGAACTTCAGTATACCTTTGAGAAAGAATACCAAGAAAATTCACAAAAAGCTGCCGCTGAAACTATTACTGAAGGCATACAACCTGATGTACTCATCTATCCAACATGGAACGATTTAAACCAGAACATTGAAACAGAATTATCTTGGATTGTAAACGATCTAAAAAAGCGTTCTAAATAGTTTAAAAACATTTAAAACACTACATATCAGCACTCTAATATTAATTTAAAAGTTCTAAAAACCTTAAAAGGTTTTCTTCCGTATATAAAGTTGAAAACCATTTTTTAGAGGAAGTTCTGTAGAATCAGAATTACTATTTGAACGATGTATATTACCAATTTTTGGAACCGTCGGTAAAAACATTATTTTGATAAGCTCAATATACAAAGATTTATATGCAGGCAATCGTTTTGAAGAACGACCAGATTTAGAAGCTGAATATAGAGAAGCCCTAGGATACATTGCATATTACATACGACAAAGAGGAACGTTTTTAAAATTAGATAGTTTACCATTTATAATACCAATACCAAATATAACATTCTTTCTTTTACTTTATACTTAGGTTGAAGAATTCTATTGCAAAAATAAAAATTGGAAAAAAGTAGTTGTTTATCAACTTCAGATAATGGATTTTGCAATTTTGTATCTAAATTCTCAATCTGAAAGTTTTATTTGGGAATGCCAACAAGTATCAAAATATTTACCAGACGATAGAGTGCTTTTAATCAAAAAGAAAAAAAGATACTCTATAAATTGAAAACGTCGATTTTAGAAATAAAAATTAATTACATTCAGAAATAGTTATCTTGGACGTTATATACTTGTTTGTAGAATTTGCTTTTATTTGTTTAGACTGAAACTCTCTTAAAAATTAGAGAGTGTAATTTTACCCAAACCGCTCCACCTCAAAACCATCTAATGACATTGAAGTTGGCTTCTCTCCTACTAATTCACTAACAAGCTTTCCTGTAGCAGGTCCTAAACTCCAACCCATCATAGCGTGCCCTGTAGCAACGATCAAGTTTTTATAATTTTTGGTTTTTCCAATATATGGCAAACCATCTGGTGAGCACGGACGCAATCCACAAGCAGCACTCTCAATAGCTTCTCTCGGAATTTTTAATCCGTTATAAAAAGTTTCTGCTGCTTTAGCAATAGCGTTTACACGTACTTGATTTATCTTGTGATTAATGCCTCCTATTTCCATCGTTCCAGCAAATCGTGTAAATCCTTGCATAGGTGTTACAGCTACTTTTGCTTCTGCTAAAATTGCTGGCATAGTTATTCCAGTATGTTCTTTCACATCTATTCGATAACCTTTTCCCGCTTGAAGCGGAAGTCGTATGCTTATTTTTTTTGCCAATATGGAACTCCATGAACCTGCTGCAAGTATAAATTCGTCGGCTTTTAGTGTACGTTTCGAAGTCTGAACAGATACTATTTTATCATTAGCAATCTCTAGATCGGTTATTTCGGCATTTGTACAAAATTGAACTCCTTTTTGTCGTAACAATGCAATCATTTGCGGCATAAAATCCGTCGGTGTCATATGCGCATCTGAATCAAAGTATACAGCGCCTTTGATATTAAAATCAACATTAGGCTCTAGTTTCTTTGCCTCTTCTTTAGTTAAATTTTGAACGTTTAATCCTTCTGCGATGGCAAGTTGTCCCATTTTCCATTCTGCTTCACCTTCTTTTTCAGTTTGGTAGCACATCAACAAACCTTTGCGTTGATAATGAAAATCAAAATCTCCCGCATTTTTCATATCTGTGTATAATGCTCTACTTAACAAATTGATATCTTTGATTATAGGAATGGAGCGTTCTACATGTGTTGCTGTGGCAGATTTTTTGAACAACCAAGACCAACGCAAAAAATCAGCTTCTAAGCGTGGTTTTACATAAAATGGACTTGATGTACTAAACATCCATTTCAAGCCTTTACTAATCATTCCTGGAGCTGCTAAGGGAATTATATGACTTGGTGTAATATATCCCGCATTCACAAAAGAAGCTCCACTAGAAATATCACTTTTGTCCACAATTGTAACTTGGTGTCCATCTTGTTGTAAATAATACGCACAACACAATCCAATAATTCCTCCACCAATAATTACTACTTCTTTTTTCAATTTTATTCCTTTTTTTAGACTTTAGCCTATTATAGTTGCTGAATTAAAACAGCTTTACGTTTATGTACTTCTGAAGTTTTTTCAAGTGATTAATCTCAATGCTAATATCTGACTACTGAAATAGATCAAATCACCTGAAAACCGTGTGCATACGGATCGTCTTCATCATCAATGATGATGGTATTATAACCGTATACTTTTGCCCAACCTTGAATACTTGGAACAATGGCAGGTTTTCCGTCTAAGTTTGTCTCTTCAACGATGCGCCCTACAAATTTTGAACCTATATAACTTTCATGAATATACTCTTTTCCAAGTCTTAATTTTCCTTTTGCATGTAATTGTGCTATACGTGCCGATGTTCCCGTTCCACAAGGACTTCTGTCTATTGCTTTGTCGCCATAAAAAACAGCATTTCTCCCAGAAGAAGTCGGATCTAATGGATTTCCTGTCCATAACATATGCGAAACATCACGAATGGTATCATTTTCTGGATGCACAAATTGATTTGGATACTTTTGATTAATTCGCTCACGAACAACTTGTGAATATTGAATAATCTTACTTGCTGTGAAATCGTGAATTCCTGAAAAGTTTTCTTGCGGATCTACAATGGCATAGTAATTTCCTCCATAGGCTACATCAAAAGTAATTTCTCCTAACTCCGGACATTCTACAATAAGATTTTCAGCCGCTAGATAACTTTTTACATTCGTCAATCGAACCCAATCAACCTTTTTGTTTGTTTGTTGGTATTCAATTTCAACCAAACCTGCAGGTGCTTCCATTTTAATTTTCCCTGCTGTTTTTGGCGTAATTAAGCTTTCTTCAATGGCAATTGTTATCGTTCCAATAGTTCCATGTCCACACATAGGCAAACATCCTGAAGTTTCGATAAACAGAATTCCAAAATCATTTTCAGGATTGCTTGGCGGAAACAAAATACTACCACTCATCATATCGTGTCCACGTGGTTCAAACATCAATCCTTTTCGAATCCAATCGAATTCTTTTAGAAAATGCTGCCGTTTTTCACTCATATTGGCACCAACCAAATTTGGTCCACCACCAGCTACTACACGTACCGGATTTCCACAAGTGTGTGCATCAATACAAAAAAAAGTCTTTCTCATAGCAATTTCTTTATAGCGCTTCTTTTGTTTCTTGATCGTTCACTAAGCGAAGAATTCCTAAAGGATTTTCATTCTTTAATTCGTCTGGCAATAATTCATTTGGCCAATCTTGATAGCTAAATGGTCGTACCCAACGTTTTATAGCATCTCTTCCAACCGCAGTAAAACGACTGTCTGTCGATGCAGGATATGGACCACCATGCAACATTGCAGGTACTACTTCTACACCTGTAGGAACACCATTAAAAATAATACGTCCTACTCTGTTAGACAATGCATTTACTATATGAGTATGCCCAGCAACTTCATTTTCTTCTGAGATTATTGTTCCTGTTAATTGTCCTTCCAAATTGGCTATAATTTCTTCTAATTCTGTAGCGTTTTCACATTCTACTACTAATGAAAAAGGTCCAAAAACTTCTTCATGCAAGGTTTTATTTTCTAAAAATGTTTTTCCAGAAACAACTGCTACGGCTTGTTGTGCATAGTTATCAGCTACGACTGTATCAACATTTGCTTTTGTTTCCACATTTTTTTGTGATTGTGCTCTGGCTTTATTAGTACTATATGCACTATGAATATTTGGATGTAACATACATTGCGGCGCAATCGTTACAATTTCTTTTGCTAAAGTATCTACAAAATTGGTCAAACCTTCGCTTTTTTCTGCTAAAATCAAACCAGGGTTTGTACAAAACTGTCCTGTTCCTAAAGTAATAGAACTTGCATAGGTTTTTGCCCAATTTGACGATTTTGTTTCCAAAGCTTTTGGTAAAAACACTACTGGATTAATGCTTCCCATTTCTGCAAATACAGGAATTGGTTCTGGACGTTTTGCGGCTAAGTCTAACAATGCGCGTCCACCACGAATACTTCCTGTAAACCCAACTCCTTTTACTTTTGGATGTGCAACTAATTGCTGTCCAACTTCGATTCCACTACTATTTAAGTTAGAAAATACACCATTTGGCATTCCTGTGTCTTGTGCTGCTTTTTGAATGGCAGAAGCAATTAACTCTCCTGTTCCTGCATGCATTGGATGCGATTTTACAATGACTGGACATCCAGAAGCAAATGCTGAAGCTGTATCGCCTCCTGCTGTAGAATATGCTAACGGAAAGTTACTTGCACCAAAAACAACAATAGGTCCGATTGGGACTAGCATTTTTCTTAAATCTACACGTGGCATTGGTTTACGATCTGGCTGTGCAGGATCTATACGTGCTTCTACCCAAGAACCTTCTTCAATCAGTCCTGCAAATGTGCGTAATTGTCCAATAGTTCTACCGCGTTCACCTTTGGCTCTTCCTTCTGGCAGTCCTGTTTCAGACATATAGGTAGTAATCAATTTGTCATCCAAAACCAAAATTTCGTCTGCAATAGCATTTAAAAATGCTGCTTTTCTTGCACCAGAAATGGTTTGAAATATTTTAAATGCTTCTGAAGCTAAGGCAACTGCTTCATTGATTTCTTCCGAAGTTGCTTCAGTAAAAATAGTGTCATTTTCAGTATTAAGCTTCGGGTTAAAGGTTTTGTAGGTTATTGTTCCTTTGGCGGAAAGTGAATTTCCAATATAGTTTTTTCCTGTTATCATCTGTCTTTTTGTTTTTCTTAATTGAAAAGAAAATGTACTGTTTGAAAATACTAAAAGTGTGACTCAAATCCTAAATTTCTACCAAGGGATTAGAAACATATTAACGGATTTGACTCAGCACTTCGCTAAAAATTAACCTTGGAATAACAGTTAACCATTCAACTTTTTATGATATTTGTTTACCTGTTAAAATTTAGCACTCATTTTTATTTCTTTTATAAATATTGCTTGTAATCTGGTAATTCTGGACGCTTTTTTATTCCATTTTTTATAATCCTTAATACACGCGCTCTTTCTTCGCCAACTAAAGGCAATCTCGGTTCTCGTACTAGTTCAGTTCCAATTCCTGTTGCAACTTCAGCTAGTTTTATATTTTGTACCAGTTTTGTATTAATGTCTAGCTCTAACAATGGTAAAAACCAGCGATACAATTCAATAGCTTCATCAATTTTACCCGCTTTTGCTAAGGCATAAATGGCCACTGTTTCCGCTGGAAATGCACATACTAAACCTGCAACCCATCCATCGGCTCCCATTAATAAACTTTCTAAAGCCAAGGTATCTACTCCCGATAAGATGGCCAATCGATCACCAAAACGCATTTTAATGCGAGTAATATTTGAAACATCGCGTGTAGATTCTTTTACTGCCTGAATATTTGGGCATTCATTGAGTAATTCTTCAAACATATCTAGTGTAACTTCAATACCATAATCTACAGGATTGTTGTAAATCATAATTGGCAAATCTGTACTATTGGCAATCGCTTTAAAATAGGCAACTGTTTCTCTATCATCTGCTTTGTAACGCATTGGAGGAAGTACCATTAAACCACTAGCACCTTCTTCTTTTGCATGTTTTGCTACTTCTTTTGCTGCAATTGTAGCTTGCTCTGCAATATTTATAATTACAGGAACTTTTCCTTTTACAATCTTTACAGTTTCTCTAACTAGCGTTCTTTTTTCGTCATGTGTGAGTGTACTTGCTTCCCCTAAAGTTCCTCCAAGGATGATTCCGTGTACGCCAGCTTGTAATTGTGCATGAATGTTTACAGCAAACATATTTAGATCGAGTTTGTCATTGTCTGCAAACTTGGTAGTCACGGCAGGCATTACACCTTTCCAATTAATTGTCATAAGTTTTGTTTTTGGTTATAATAATTCTAATTTTGGTTAGTGTAAAAGTACTTTTCTTCTACAAGTTGACAATGTTCGATATTATCCAATTTCAATACTATTTTATCCTATTTTTTACACAAATATGTATTTTTAGAATAATTTTTGCACATTTGTATTCATAAGATGAAAATTCTACCATTTAAAATACCAAAAGCAGAAAGCGATATTTTAATCGTTCAAGAAGATCGTGGACGCATGTTTTATGAGCAATTGCATCAACATCAAGAGATTCAGCTTTCCTATATTATTTCAGGCAGAGGTACTTTTATTGTGGGAGATACCATTCGTGATTTTCAACCGAATGATATTATATTGTTTGGTAGCAATGTACCACATGTATTTAGAAACGATTTAGAAAATGATGAAGATTCGTATATGATTTCTTTATTTTTCACGAATACTAGTTTTGGAGAAGGTTTTTTTAACTTGCCCAAGCTTCAAAAAACACAACAACTATTGCGTGATGCAAATTTTGGTGTAAAGTTTACAGAAAACCAAACTTATGTTGAATTGTTGTTTAAGAATATCATTCAGCAGAATTCTATGCAACAATTTGCTAGTTTTTTTGAAATACTTTCCATTTTAACACAATCCAATTACGAAACTATTTCTTCTTTTATCAATACCAAAAACTATACGGATGATGAAGGAAAACGTATGAGCGCTGTTTTTGAATTTGTGATGAATCATTTTGATCAAAAGATTATTTTGGAAGATGTAGCAACCATTGCCAATATGACGCCAAATGCATTTTGCAAGTATTTTAAACAACATACCAACAAGACTTTCTTTAAATTTTTAACCGAAGTACGAATTGAAAACGCATGTAAATTTTTGACCAATGCTACACAATTGTCCATTGCTGACATAGCCTACAATTGCGGTTTCTTTAATGTATCTAACTTTAATCGGAAGTTTAAAGAGATAAAAGGTGTGACGCCAACTGCTTATCGGAAGAAAATAACCGATCAGTTACCTAAATTATGAGAAGAGATGTTTTTTAAGCCATTACCGATCCAGTTCGAAGAGATATTATTGAACTGTTATCCAAAGAAACCTTGACAGTAAATTCGATTGCAAAAAAGTTTGAGGTAAGTCGCCCTGCGATATCTAAGCATTTAAAAATTTTAAAAGAATGCGAAATCATTACGATGGAGCAACAAGGCAGACAACGCTTTTGCATGATTCAACCTAAAAAATTGATTCCTGCTTTTCTGTGGATCGATCAATACAAGCAATTATGGGAAGACAGACTTGATAATTTTGAAAACTATTTACACCAATTACAATCTAAAAACGACAAACATTAGTAATCTAGAAAACCGCACCATCACTATTGAAAGAACTTTTAAATGCTCCATTAGCGCTTGTTTGGGAAGCTTGGACACAACCAGAACATATCGCTTCTTGGTGGGCTCCAAATGGAATGAAATTAGATATTGTTGAACATAATTTTACTGTTGGTGGCAAATGGAAATTCAGCATGACAATGCCAGATGGAAACGAGTTTATTTCACAAGGAATTAACAAGGAAATCATTCAGCAAGAAAAAATTGTATTTACAACCGATTTTAAACCCATGACAGAGAATGTGGAAATTCATGCACTTTTTAAAGCTGATGGAGATAAAACTAATTTTACATTTCATGTAATTCATGCAACAGAAGAATATTGTCGTCAGCAAGAAAAAATGGGGATTTACAACGGTTGGGGAAGCGCTTTTGATCGTTTAGAAAGTTTTTTGGAGCAATAAAAGACATAAATATTATATAGTAGTTATATATCTAAATTTATAAATCACGATATTCTTTTTTATGAGAACTATTTTTTTATATGTAATATTAAAAAAACAAATAATTTAAAATTTTATATCATGAAAAAAAAGAGTGTAAAAAGTTTAATTCTAAACAAAAAGTCAGTTTCAAATCTTAATGAAGAAACATTAAAAGGAGGAAACTCTGTATTATGTACAGGTTTATTTGGATCATGCTGGTGCGATGTTACTGTAACCGACTGTAACTGTCCAAGAAGATCTGAAAGAGGTTGGTGTCCACCACAACAATAGAACATTAAAATCGAATATTACTTCAATTAAAGTCGGAAAGTTTTTTTCGACTTTTTTATTTATTAAATTCCAGTAAAAAAAACTTCCAGCTATTTAATATAATTCTATATCTTGTGTAAAGAACATTAAAACAAACTTTACAATGCGATTACAATTCATTACTACCATTGCTTTGAGTCTATTTTTTCTTGTAGGATATGCGCAAGATGGCGATGTTGCTCAAAAGGGACAGGACGTTTCTAACTTAGTATTTACGGTGGAAAACGGCAAGAAAATTAAGATGTCCTATTATAAAGACAAAGTGGTATTTATTAACTTTTTTGCCAATTGGTGTCCACCATGCAAACTAGAAATGCCTTACTTAGAAAAAGATGTGTGGCAGAAGTATAAGAACCATAAAAACTTTGCATTGTTTGCTTTTGGTCGCGGTGATGATTTGGCCAAAGTACAAAAGTTTCAAAAGGACTTTAAAACTACATTTCCGACGCATCCAGATGCTTCAAAAGCTATTTACAACAACTTTGCTACGAAATACATTCCAAGAAATTATATTATTAAAAATGGCAAAATAGTATATGCTTCCAAAGGTTTTTCAAATGCTGAGTTTGAAGAAATGGTGAAGCTTTTAGATAAATTTTTAAAAGAATAATTTTAGTTTTATGAGTCTTGATAGAATAAAAAAACAATTGCATTCAAAAAGTATCTTTTTTTCTGAAGATCGCATTCTAGATCAACCCTCGGTAATTGGTTACGACAAACAATTTCGTTGGAGTTGGATGCTAACACAGTTAAACACATTTTATGTAGTGAGTGATTTAAAAGCTACTACAATTACTGTGGAAACGATTGAATCCAATTTGAAAGAATCTTTCAATTACGGCAAAAAAAATTATAAAGGCTGGCCAAGAGGTTTTCAATCTGCCATTGGTGTTGTAAATATTTTAATTTCAGAAAATGTATCGGAAGAAGCTAAAGTGTATTGTAAAAAGCTGAAATCTGGTAAAAAATGGGCAGGATTTGCCATTCCGGTAGTGATTGATGCTTCTAAGAAAGAAATATTCTTTTTTGATAAAAAACCTATGTGGGGAATGATCTACTTTCCATACTTTAAACGAATGATTGAAGAACTCACTGTTTAATAATGTAGTAATTTATGACATATCGTTTTCCGGTTATTTCACTAAGAAAATTATATTTTTACACCTTACTTTCTGTAGGTATTTCAATAATATCAATTATTATTATAGCTTCTTGGGTTGTTTATCTTTTTAAAATAGAAAAATCAGACATCATTATTTATTTTATTATAATTAGTGAAATCTTTCTTGGATTATTCATTACAAGTCGAATCGAAAATAAGCTTACTAAACAAGCAATTATAAGCCTCAATAAGCATGCGATCATAATTGATGATGAAAGGAAAATTCTGATTGAAAAGATTAAAAATTGTAAGATCCAAAGATTGGCTAAATACTATCCAGCTCTTATTATTTATGATCAAAATAACACTAAATATGTGATTCGATGTGCAGACAGATACAATCTTAGTTTTACAGAATTAACTAATCATCTACAGAAACTAGTAAAAGCTTAATTTAAGAATATTATTGACAATAAATTAGTCTATTCCAAACTTCTCGATATTCATAAATATCGACTATAATTGTTATGACAATTATCAAATTGAATGTATTTTCATGATAAACAATTAAAATTTAATTAACCATGAAAAAAAGAAATTTAAAAGCAAAGCTAGATTTAGGAAAGAATTCTGTATCTAATTTAAAATCTGAGCAAGTAAAAGGAGCTGGAACAATGATTTGTTCAGGATTACAGGACACTTGTTCTAATTGTCAAGGTGTGACTAGAGAATATCCTTGTCCACAGCGTACTGTGAGAGATCCTAGATGTAACTACAACTAGAAACAGCAGCATTCTCTTAGTTTAGAGAAAATGAAAAAGCCGTTTCAACATGAATTGAAACGGCTTATATATTGAATGTTATTTAACAATTTCAAGTTTTGCGAAACGTAGTAATAGCTTTTTAATTCCGCCAACTTTAAATTTAATTTCTGCTTTCTTATCGCCTCCTACTCCTTCCAAACGTAAAATTTCTCCACGACCAAAACGTGAATGCTCAACTAGCGTTCCTGGCACAAGTCTTTCATCTAACAGACTTCCGCTTGGCGGACTACTTTGTGAAGATTGTGGTTTGAGTTTTCGTAGTTTTCGTATTTGTTCTGGTGTTGGACTTCCCACAACTGGAGGACGACCAGATTTTGGTTTCTGTAAACGTAATTTGCTCTTATCAACTTCTCCAAAAATATCATTATCAATCAAGGGTTTGAAACGATAACTTTCAACTGGTGTGATATAATCTAGGAATTTATCGTCAATTTCTTCAATGAAACGACTTGGTTCAGCATCGACCAATTTTCCCCAACGATAACGACTTTGCGTATATGTTAAATATGCTTGTTGTTCGGCTCTGGTTAATGCTACATAAAACAAACGACGTTCTTCTTCGAGTTCGCTTCGTGTATTCATACTCATTCCTGAAGGGAAAAGATCTTCTTCCATTCCTACGATGTACACATGCGGGAATTCCAGTCCTTTTGCCAAGTGAATCGTCATCAGTGCTACACGATCGTCATCACCTTTATCATTATCCATATCGGTTGCAAGTGCTACATCTTCTAAGAATTCAGCCAAAGCTCCTGTGGCATCTGCAACTTCAACTTGTCCTTCCACAAAATCTTTGATACCATTCAGTAATTCTTCAATATTTTCTATACGAGCAATTCCTTCTGGCGTACCGTCTTTTTTCAATTCTTGAACCAAACCTGTCTTCTTGGTAATGTGTGAAGTCAATTCAAAAGCATTGGCACTTTCATTCATCACTTGAAAACTTCGAATCATCGTCACAAAGTTTTCTAGTTTTGTTTTGGTTCCACCATTTATCCGCAGATCAATTTTTGAAATGTTTTCCATTACTTCAAATATCGAACGTCCATAATGCTTGGCAGCAACGACTAATTTATCGACTGTCGTTTGTCCAATTCCACGAGCGGGATAATTGATAACACGCTTTAAGCTTTCTTCATCTTTTGGATTGACAATTAAGCGTAAATATGCCAATACATCTTTGATTTCTTTACGTTGATAGAATGATAAACCTCCGTAAATTCGATATGGAATATCTCGTTTACGTAAGGCATCTTCCATTGCTCTAGACTGTGCATTGGTACGGTATAAGATGGCAAAATCACCATTGGGTAATTGTTCGTGCATCTTTGTTTCAAAAATAGAACTTGCAACAAAACGTCCTTCTTCTCCATCGGTAATACTACGATTGACTTTGATTTTTGGTCCTGGATCATTGGCAGTCCAAACGACTTTATCAAGACGTGTTTTATTATGCTCGATAACTGAATTCGCAGCTTCTACAATGTTTTTAGTAGAACGATAATTTTGTTCCAAACGATACATTACTGCTCCATCATAGTCTTTTTGAAAGTTCAGAATGTTGTTAATATTAGCGCCACGGAATGCATAAATACTCTGCGAATCATCTCCTACGACGCATATATTCTGAAAACGATCTGCCAAGGCTTTTACAATCAAATATTGCGAATGATTGGTATCTTGGTACTCATCTACCAAAATATAACGGAAACGATCTTGGTATTTGGCTAACACATCTGGAAAACGGTTTAACAATTCATTCGTTCGTAATAATAAATCGTCAAAATCCATCGCTCCAGCTTTAAAACAACGATCTACGTATTCTTTGTAGATTTCTCCCATACGTGGGCGTTTAGCCATTGCATCTGCTTCTACTAAATCGGCATTATTAAAATACGCACGAACCGTTATCAAATTATTCTTAAAAGACGAAATTCGCGAACGTACCTGCTTGTATTTGTAGACATCTTTATCAAGCTGCATTTCCTTAATGATGGAACGAATCAAACGTTCAGAATCTTGTGTATCATAGATCGTAAAGTTACTTGGATAGCCTAATTTATCGGCTTCAAAGCGTAAAATTTTTGCAAAGATAGAATGGAATGTTCCCATCCACAAATTTTTAGCTTCACTTCCACCTACAATTTTAGCAATACGCTCCTTCATTTCACGTGCTGCTTTGTTGGTAAATGTTAGTGCTAAAATATTGAAAGAATCTACGCCTTCACTCATCAAATACGCAATTCTATACGTCAGTACTCTTGTTTTTCCAGAACCTGCACCAGCGATCACCATTAATGCGCCATCTTTGTGGATAGTAGGCGCTCTCTGTGCATCATTTAGCTGTGCAATATAGTGTTGAATGTCTTGCTCCATAATTAGCCTCAAAAATAAAACACTCTAGCCGCTATTACAATAAGAATTTGTGAAAGTTATACACTTTTTGTTGTTAGTTTTCTGAGGTTTGGGTATATGATGTTGGATATTGGGTTTTAGGGTAAGAAAATTATTGATCGGTAGTTTTTACACGACTAATTTGAAACGGTTGAAACCAATCCCAACTTACACCTATAGCAATCTGATTTCCAGAATCTACAAAGCGATAATTGTAATTATCATGTCCATAGATATAACTCACAAAGAATCCGATATCGCGATTAAAAGGATATAAGGTAAACGATGTTTCACTTCGCAACGGTTCTACAAAAGGATGCGCGCCTTGAATGAGTTCTACTTTTTGCTCAATAGCATAGCGTAGTTTGGGTTTCCATTGATGTTCGTATTCATAGGCAAATCCAAAACGATTTCGACCATAAATATCAATATCAAAATCTGAATAACCTCCAAAATCAAACAACCAGAAAAAACGATTGTGATACAATTCCCAAGAAGCTGTAAACGAATGGATTTTAAAAGGTTCGTCACGCTTATTCAATTCATTAAATCGAAAATTTACACAGAGTTTAGAGGTGTTTGTAGAAAAGTTTCCATTGGTTCTATTGAGTAAATCAGATAAATTTGTGTCATCTGTAATTGTAGCATGAAAATCAGTACATGGCATGGTCTCATCTTCTTCACCAGTTAAAAAGGCACAACCAGATTGCCCGTTGGAATAATGCCCACTCTCAATTGCCCATGTAAAAAAGTTATTACTGCTCGTTTTAATCATCTGTTGCCAACCAAAAAGTATACGATAGGAAGGTGTTTTTACAGGTTTTGATGTTTCAGAATACATTCGAATATGCGGTTGAAACGTGACATACAAAGCATTTCCAGGTCTATCTTCATATTCTTGCATATTCTTACGAATATTGTTGATAATGCTGTAATACACTACTGGTTTTGCATCAAAAAGAATACTTTCTGTGGCATTCATGTTTGACATATAACTGAAAGTTGGTTTCTCTGCTATTGGATAATAGTCATTGAAAGCATTGGAATCAGACGCATCATTGGTATTTTCAGTGTCATTTGTACCAGTAGTCTGTCCAAAACTCGTGAACAGTATTAACAGACATATCATTAAAATCGCTTTTTTCATGGTAGAGAATTTAATTTACATAATAATAAATGTAGGAAAAAAGTAAGCATTCTATCAACCTCTATTACATGAATTGCTGTTTTATTTCCTGAACCACTTTTTTAGTTAGATCAAAATTACGTAAAACTACGGTGCAAAGTTTTTCGGATATTTTGCTACTTTTAAGCAAAAATTATTAGATGGGATATCCAAAAGAAATTTTGATCTTACGACATGCAGAAAAACCTGCAGATACGACTACAAATGAAAACTTATCTACAAAAGGATATGAACGTGCCGCTGCACTCGCTTACTATTTGCCAGATACTTTTGGTGCAATTGATCATATTTTTGCTGCTGGTATTGGTGTTAAAAGCCCTAGCAAACGTCCCGTAGAAACGGTAACACCTTTAGCTACTCGTTTAGATAAGAAAATCCATGATGAATTCTTAAAGTATCAATATCAAGATATGGTAACTCATATTTTTGGTGATGATAAATATACAAATAGTGTCATTGCAATTGCTTGGCAACACACCGATATTGAAAGCATAACTAACGCATTTGGAACTAAAGATGTACCAACATCTCCATGGTCTGGTGATTGTTATGATTTGGTTTGGAAACTTACGTATAACGGAGATCAAACCTATTCTTTAGAACAAATTCCGCAATTATTAATGTATGGAGACACAGATGATATTATTGTAGATCCTGTTACCAAAACTTTCTGTCAAGAACTACAAACCATTGATCCACGTGAATTGTTTAGTGGAAATATCCCAACGCCAGCTGGAAATTTCCCTAACCAAGCCATGACTTGTATTTTTCAAGTACCAAAAGCCAATGTTCCAGAAGGATTGACGCAACAATTCATTTTTGTAGGTGCAAGCTTTTTATTGTCTGAAACTGCTATTATAAATAATCAAATTGCAAGTGTTTTAAATGTTGCTACTGAAGTAAATGATGCCGAAGACTTACAAATTCCATTCTCTGATCCACAAGTTGATAAACGTGCAGCGTTGCCTTTTGACTTGGCGAAACATGAAAAATATTATCTCAATCAACTAAGTAAAGTTGGTTTGACAGATACGAATAAAAATGATATGATGACGTTAGTAGCAGCGGTATTAGAAGCGGAACAATTACTCAATACGCCTTCAACAGCTCAACAAAAAGCAAATGGCGCATCAAATTTTTATGCACAAGGAAACTTAGTAATTCACAGTCATGAAGGAGGAAGTCGCTCTGTAACTGTGGCAGCTTTATTTTTATATTACAAGTTTTATACTCACACAAACATTTCTTTTTTAGATATTTATAAAAGTATTATTTGCTTACGCTGGAATAAATCTATAAACAATCATCCAACACAAGGAATTTGTGAAAATGCGTATGAAGTATTGAATACTTTTGAAGCTTTATTTCCTGAACCAATTCGTAAATAAGAAATCCTAATAACAAAATATGAAAAGAGCTTTCAAGAAACTGGAAGCTTTTTTCATTCTAAATAATTGGCACAATTTGAATTCTTCAAGTAACCAAAAAATTGAATATCTTTGGTTTTATAATTATTCCCAATCACTCAACACTATGAAGAAATTATTTCTTGCCAGTTTTTTTCTTGCTTGTTGCTTAGCGAATGCACAACATGGGCTAGAAAAAGATATAGACGCGATTGAATCAAAAGTAATTGAATGGCGACGCGATTTCCATGAAAATCCAGAATTATCGAATAGAGAGTTTAAAACTGCTGAAAAAATAGCAAAACATCTAAAATCACTTGGTTTAGAAGTACAAACTGGTGTAGCACATACTGGCGTTGTAGGTATTTTAAAAGGAGATTTACCCGGAAAAGTAGTTGCTTTACGTGCTGACATTGATGCGCTGCCAGTAACAGAACGTACGGACGTTCCTTTTAAATCTATGGTTCGAACGACTTTCAATGGAGTTGATACTGGTGTAATGCATGCCTGTGGACACGATACACATACCGCAATTTTAATGGGCGTTGCAGAAATCTTTTCTAAACATAAAAATAAAATAAAAGGAACTGTAGTATTTATTTTTCAACCAGCAGAAGAAGGTGCTCCCAAAGGTGAAGAAGGCGGCGCAGAAATGATGGTGAAAGAAGGTGTTCTTAAAAACCCAGATGTGGATGCAATTTTCGGATTGCACATTAGTGCAGGATTTGATGTAGGAACAATTAGCTATAAACCTGGAGGAATTATGGCAGCTTCACAGAGTTTCGAAATTAATATCAAAGGGAAACAAAGTCATGGTTCAAGACCTTGGACAAGTATTGACCCTATCGTGACAAGTGCAAAGATTATTGATGGCTTACAAACTATCATCAGTAGAGAATCTGAATTAACAAAAGAAGGCGCTGTTATTACTGTCGGAAAAATTACCAGTGGAGTTCGCAGTAACATCATTCCTGAAAAAGCACAACTTATTGGAACTATCCGTACATTAGATTATGACATGCAAGCTTTTATCAATAAACGTATGAAAGAAATGGTGCCTGCCATTGCCAAAGCCTACAGAGCGGAAGCAACCATCGACATTGCTAAAGGATATCCAATTACATACAACGATCCAAAATTAACAGCACAAATGCTTCCATCCTTACAAAAAGCTGCTGGTACTAATAATGTTAAGGAAATTAAAGCAATTACTGGAGCCGAAGATTTTTCATTTTTTCAAAAAGAAGTACCAGGTTTATATTTCTTCTTAGGAGGAAAACCTGTTGGAAAAGTAGCAACTTCACATCATACACCAGATTTTTATATTGACGAAAGCGGAATGAAACTCGGTGTAAAAACATTTGTTCAACTTACTTTAGATTATCTCAATAATTAATACCTTATGGATGCAGTTTTAGACTTTTTAGGAAACATCACTTGGTGGATGTGGATTTTGATTGCACTACTTATTATCGCTATCAGAGACATTTTACAAAGAAAACATACCATTAGTCATAACTTCCCTATCGTTGGACATATTCGATATATGTTTGAAAGTATTGGTCCAGAAATCCGCCAATATTTTGTGGCAAACAATCGTGAAGAATTACCATTTAATCGTATTGAACGCGGTTGGATTTATGCTTCTGCCAAAAAGCAAAACAATTACGAAGGTTTTGGTACTGATAGAGATATTTATGCACATCATCATACGTTTATCAATAATGCAATGATACCGTACAAAGTTACTGAAGACCATCCAAACGCTTTAGAAAAGTCATTTTTGCCATGTGCAAAAGTCATGGGTGAATTCAACAAAAGGAAACGTCCCTATCGTCCTGCTTCTATCATCAATATTTCTGCTATGAGTTTTGGTTCGTTGTCTGCAAAAGCAGTAGAATCCATGAACAAAGGTGTAAAAATGGCAAATGCTTATCACAATACAGGTGAAGGTGGTTTATCTCCTTATCACAGTTATGGAGGCGATGTCGTTTTTCATTTTGGAACAGGATATTTTGGAGTTCGTGCCGATGATGGTGGTTTTTCTATGGAAAAAATGATCAAATTGGTAGAAGACAACCCTTTTATCAGAGCCATTGAAGTAAAGTTATCGCAAGGAGCAAAACCTGGAAAAGGTGGTGTATTACCTGGGAAAAAAATCACACCTGAAATTGCAAAAATTAGAGGTGTTGAAGTTGGAAAAGATGTGTTATCTCCTCCAAATCATAAAGCATTTTCAACAGTACCAGAATTGGTAGATTTTGTAGAAGCTATTGCTGAAGCTACTGGCTTGCCTGTAGGCATTAAAGCTGCTATTGGAAAATTAGAACAATGGGAAGAATTGGCCGATATCATGAAAACCACTGGAAAAGGACCTGATTTTATTACAGTTGACGGTGGTGAAGGAGGAACTGGTGCCGCACCGCCCAGCTTTGCAGATCACGTTTCCTTACCTTGGGTATACGGGTTTGCCGATTTGTATAAGTTGTTTAAAGACAAAGGATTGTCAGAGCGCATTGTATGGATTGGAAGTGGAAAATTAGGATTTCCTGCCAAAGCAGCAATGGCCTTTGCTATGGGCGTTGATTGTATCAATGTTGCCCGTGAAGCCATGATGAGTATTGGTTGTATTCAGGCACAAATATGTCATACCAATAAATGTCCTGCCGGTGTAGCTACACAAAGTAAATGGTTGCAAAACGGAATTGATCCAACGTTGAAATCAGTGCGATTAGCGCAGTATTTTAAAACTTTTCGAAAAGAATTTATCGAAATTACACATGCTGCGGGTTATGAACATCCGTGTCAGTTTACCATGAAAGATGTAGTGATGAATGTGGACGATCATCATTTGTCTAAAGATTTAGATATTACCTATAATTATCAAAAAACACCTGTTCCATTTGAAGGTATGCAATCATTGCAGCAATGTACACATTTGGGAGGAAAATAGTTTTTTTGGCTAATTGATTCTGCTTTACTATGCTTTATGCATAGAAGTTATATTTTTTTATAATTTCTCGCCTAATTCTTCTAATTCAAGAATAAAATCATATTGTAAATCTTCATGTAATGTACTAATGGCTTTTTTCGCCATATTTAATTGACGTTCATATATATTGTGGATTTGCAAACTCTTTTGATGTCTAGGTGTCAATTCTTTTAGCTTCCCACAAAAATGTAGTAATAATGAAGCTTCCGTTTCTTTGTTTTTAGAATATCGAATGTATTTTTTAATCATTCGAAGAATTTTACGTATGCTTTTTTTAACATAATAAAGACTTGAATGATTCAGTTTGGTAAACTCTTCATTCACTTTTTCATTGACTGAACGAATGTATGCATCTTCATCTTGAGAATCGAACAAAAGATACGTAAGTAACTCTTTATTTTCCTTTTTAAACTTTGCTAATTTCAAACAAATTTCCATCAATTCTTGATGCGAATGTGCTGCCAATTCTTTTTTGAGGACGGAAACATTAACTGCTTTCATGCTTACTAATTATTTTGGCGTAATTTAATAAATTGTATCAAGTTTACTAAATGAAATAACATGTTTACTAAATTCTAGTTTCACATCTTTCCACGCATACTTAATTTCATACATACCAATCACAAAAAATATGAAATCTATTAAAACTACTTGGATCATTTTTTCAATTCTATCAGGAGTTGTGGCTTGTTCACATCCAAAAGTTATAGGCGTTTATTTTGATTATTTTTCTGAGAAAATTGAATTAAGAGCTGATTCAACATTTAGTCATACCTATCGTTTCGATCTAGCTTCAAGCTGGACTGATGGGACTTGGAGCATACAAAATGACACTATATATCTTTCTACAAAACTAGTACTCGATACTCTAAGAATTCCAGTTACAAGAAGTAAAATTCTAAAAGATACTTTAGTGCTTTCACAGGATAAAAATGTAGATCGGATTGGATTCAATGAATACCTTGTATAATTAATTTCTAGTGGTGGTCAGTATCGTGTGAAACCAACGAAAAAATTATTCTTCTCACAAGAAAAATTGTATAGGATCAAAGAGGATGGAACATTAGACATGGAAGCACATGCACCATTGTCTAATCCTAAAAAGAAATATCAAACTTATTTTCAGAAAGAGACTGGTAGAGTTGCTAAGAAAATACACTGATAAACATACTATTCCTAAATATTTTATAGAACTTGAAGCTACTCTAATTCACTCTCACAGTACATCACTTCAAATATGATCTTTCGTACAATAAATCTTTATTTGTCTAGTTAGTTAAAACGTATTATGTTTGCTAAAAATGCTAATTTATGGAAGACAAAATTTTTGACTTGTTAATGTATACTATTCCTGCCATCATTACGGGAGGAATTGCTTATTTTTTCTTTAGAGATCATATGCAAAATGAAGATCGAAGAAGACGCTATTTACTGCATAAAGATTCTCAAAAAGAGGCTTTACCTTTACGTTTACAAGCATACGAGCGACTTTCATTGTTTTTAGAGCGCATTACTCCAGCAAAATTATTAATTCGTATTTCGCCAAGTTCTTCCGATAAAGAAATTTATGAAAGTTTGTTGATTAAGAGCATCGAACAAGAGTTTGATCATAATTTATCACAGCAAATTTATATGAGCGATCAATGTTGGAATATCATCATTGCCGCAAAAAATACCACAATACAATTGATTCGTAAAGCAGGATTGTCTGAAAAAGTTACTTCTGCCGATAAATTACGTGAAGTCATTCTTACGGAAATGATGGAACAAGAATCGCCAAGTAGTGCTGCTTTAGCGTTTATCAAAAAAGAAGTTGGTGATATTTTAAATCCTTAAATTTTCATTCGCTTTTCTAAAAATACCAACCCCTTTTCCGTAAGGAGTTTTTTTGTGCGTTCTAAATTCTCTTGATATTTAGGGTTTTTAATAATACTATCTAATAAATCTCTACAAAACTTAGCAAAACGCCAATTTGGATGTCTTGCTCCGTTGATTAAATCCGCTAGATTTTGGTCTGAAAATGCTTGCAATTCATTGATAAATACAAATGCATTTCGTCGTACTTCAAAATGATTATAAGCGCGTGTATAGTTTGAAAGTTCTTGGTAATATACTGGCATATTTCGTCCGCTATAGTTTTTAGTTACAATAGCGAGCGTTAACCATAATAC
The DNA here is from genome assembly GCF_022447245.1 of Kordia sp. GTDB lineage: Bacteria > Bacteroidota > Bacteroidia > Flavobacteriales > Flavobacteriaceae > Kordia. The sequence goes on from NZ_JAKVBC010000003.1 coordinate 226,160, forward strand.
TCGAAAGCTTTTGTCGTTAAAACCAATCACATCTTTGGTGAGATCTAAATACTTTTTTTGATCCGCAGGAAAGTTTACCCACAAATTATACAAAGCGGCTTCTTTTGTTTCGTAAGAGGCATCATTTAGCAAAGTTTCGTATTCTGCTTTTAATCCAAAAGGAATCTTTGTGAGTGTTTGTGCTATGGTTTGACGGACTTTTAGGTTATTCGTTGCAAAAGCAGCTTTGTAAACATTATTGCTTACCATTGGACTATCTTTAGGTATATTTTTAGTAAGATTAACCAATAATTCTTCTGAGATAGGAACTTCTTTTTGCACTAATTCATTCTGTGATAACTCAAAAACTTTAGAAATATTTAAACAAATTTTAACGCTCTCATCAGAAGTTTTAAACTTTCTAAAAGAAGCTACTTGTGCTGGCGCACCTTGCATTCCACCTAAAAGTGAATACATATTTTCATTGATGCCAGAATTATGTGTCAATAATTTATCAAAATCATAAAAATCATTAGGCAACTGTGGATTTACCAACCAAGTCTGCACAAATTGATCTAGATTTTGTCCGCTTTCTTCTTCTACAATTTTGATAAAGTCATTAGTTTCCGCACTACTAAACTGATACGTATTTAAATAACGCTTTACAGCAGCTTTAAAAGGTTTATCTCCTACTTTACTTCGTAATACATGCAACACCCATGCACCTTTTTGATAAAACGTTAAACTACTGGCTTTCGGATTTAACACAGCTTCTCCTTTCCCTTCATTCAAAGCTCTTAAATCCATCGCTGATTTAAAGAGTTTCCAATAAAAGTAATCGTCTCCAAAGATTTCTTTTTCAGCCAATAATGCATAATACGTTGCAAATCCTTCTTGTAACCAATGGTGTTTTCCACTTTTTGCTGTGACTAAATCACCAAACCATTGATGTGCCAATTCGTGTGCGTTTACGTTGACATAATTTCTATCGATAAAACCAATACTGTCTATTACAAAACTATCTGAAAAAATGGTAGTTCCTGTATTTTCCATTCCTGAATACAAAAAGTCCTTTACAGGAATTTGTTTGTAGTTTTGCCAAGGATAAGCAACACCAATTTCTTTTTCTAAAAAGTCAAAAATACGCTTCGTATGTCGATATGTTGGTTCAAATTTTGCTTCATCTTCTGGATAATAGTACAATTCTATTGGAACGCCACTTTCTGAACTAATCACTTTCTTGTTATACTTTCCGATCGCAATCGCAGCCAAATAACTGCTCATCGGCTGTTTCATGCCGTAATACCACTTTGTCAACGAATCATTTGGTGATTCTTTTTTGATGAGTTTCCCATTAGCAATAACTTCATAACGCTTGTCAAACGTAATACTAAAGTCAAACTCTACTTTTTCGTTTACATCATCAAAACTCGGAAGCCAATTACTTGTATATTTTCCTTGACCTTGCGTCCAGACTTGTTTTCGACCTTTTTTTTCATTCCAATCAATAAAATATATCGCTTTTTTGGGACGTGTAAACCATACTAAACCAAGCGTATGCTTCTCTCCTTTTTTAAAATTACTTTTGAATACTAATTTGTTTCCTACTTCTTCAAATTTACCCTTAAAAGTCTTTTTATGAACTTCATAATGATATACTTCTCGGTAATCTAAATATATTGAATCTGTATCTTTTAAAATTTCAAATTCGTATTGTACATCAATACCAATTTCTTTTAATGTGGGACGAATTACAATATCGACAGCTGCTTTTTTAAAGTCAACAACTTCAGTTTGTTGTGCAAATCCAAGACTTATACAACAATACATAAAAATGTAAAAAATGTATTTCATAGTACGCTATAAACAAATAATACACCAAAATAGTATATTTCAGTGTATTATTTATTGAGTTAATATTTTAAAAAATAATTAATCCGTTACTGTAGGTTTTACAATTGGTGTCGAACTTTTTACAACCACAAATGTAGAAGTTGCATAAAACGCTCCGCCTTGTCCAGAGGTTGTTCCGCCATCACTTGTCCAATCTTGATAGTCATATTCAAAAGTAAACATACTTCCATTCATTGGCGTACCAAATTGATCTACACGAACTGGAACTGCCATTCCTGGACACCAACCTGCTCTATCTGGAACCCAATTTCCTGATTGTGGTTGCACAGGATTAGAGGCACAGCCAATAGGTCCCATGTTGTGCTGAAAGGTAGTAGTTCCATCAATTTTTACATCGTGTGTTCTAAAACACCATTCTGCACATGGTCTGTTATCAGAGTCTACAGGTGTTGCGTGTCCCCAACCTGAAATAATAGTACGTAAATGTGTTGCTTCTGCATTTGCAGGAATGCTAACTGTTTTTGTTAAATCCCACGTCATTGGATCAATCGCTACTCCATAAGGAACTCCTGAAGTTGACCAATCATCATAGGTAATTACATCAGCAATTGCGTAATATTCGTAATCTGGCGTACCTTCTACATAGTCAAACTCTACAGATAGTTCCCATCCGTCGGATCCCCAAGTTTCGATACGTGCAAATAATTCTGTGTTTCCTTGCAATAGAGATTTAAAATCTGTTACATCAATTTCAAAACCTCTTGTCAATTGTGAATTATCTACTCCATACGGTGTAATATAACGACCGATTTCATAGAATTCTCCAGAAACATCATCTTTTACTTTGATGTTAGCGTATACATCCCATGCATTACAACCGCCCGTTGGACAACGCAATTCTATATACATCATGATTTGTTCGATATTAGACATATCTGTATGTAAATCATATGTGTTTGTTACCGTTTGAGAGAATCCGCCACCAAAAGCAATGCGTTGATCACTGAATGTTTGGTAATTATGACGTACAGCAGCTCCAACTCCTGATACACTTATAGTTTGATCTGTAACTCCTGTAGCTGCTAAGGTAACTGTTCCTGTTTGCGTTCCTAAATCAGCTGCTGTTGGACTGAAACGTACATATAAACTCTCGGATGCTGTATTGATTGCTGTATGATCATACGTAACTGAACCTCCATAAGAGAGATTATCTTTAGAGATTTCAAATGGACTTCCAACAGTTACAACGACATCATTTTCTAAATTCACACCTCTTACTTGTACAATTTGTGCTGTCGAATTTGTTCCGATGGTAATATTTCCAAACGGATTTATAACTCCTGTTATTTGAATTTCTCTAACAATTTCAAGTGCAGTTCCTGTAAGTGCTACTTGTTTGTTATCAAAATCGCTTGAAGTAATTAAAATTGTTCCTGTCAAATCACCAAGATCCGTTTCTGAAGGTGAGAATCGTATGTAAATAGTATTACTTTGGTTTGCTTGATCTGCTGTAAAGCTAATACTTGAACTATAATTTGTATTGTCTTTAGAAATTTCAAAAGCTCCTGAAACACTCATGGAAACAGTGCTTGTTAAACGTGCTCCTGTCACAGAAATTGATTTCGGAGAAGAAGTAGTTCCCGCTTGAATTGGACTGAAACTAACGCTTGAGTTATTTATACTTAGCGTAGGATTAGCAGTTCCAGAACTGTCATCAGAACTACAGGCATAAAATATAAACGTAAATGCTAAAAGCGCATAAAAAATGGTGTGAATGGTTGGTTTTCTTTTCATCTGTTATTTTATTTTTTTAATTCTCAGATGGAATTCGCCAATACACATGTCAATTTATAATTATTGTATTGTGATGGCTCATTTCATATTTGTTGGTTTGGTAGCTAAAAGTAAGTAAAAAAGATGAAACTTTCTTTTAACAAAAAACCTTAACATTTTTCTGTTAAGGTTTTATAAGATATACTTTTATGTTTAAATAGCTATTCTTTCTCTACTTTTGCTACTTCTTCAGGAGTGTAAAAGTTTTCTGTTGTATTTCCCCAAGAAGTTGACGTATAATTCATCACGTCTGCAACTTGCTTATCACTTAGTCCAAGTGGCGACATAATACCTTGATATTTTACACCATTTACAGTAATTTGTCCCTTTAATCCATATTTTACTGATCGGATGCTTTCCACCACTTTATCTGTCAACCAATCTGATCCCTTTAATGGAGGAAATGCTTTTGGTACTCCTTCTCCATTCGCTAAGTGGCATTGCACACAAACATTCGTATAAATAGCTTTTCCTCTTTTTAAACTTTCTTCTACATCTTTTTTAGAAGCGTTTGCGAGTTTTACAAAAGTTGGTTTTACTACTGGTACTTCTTTAATTTCTTCTGATGAAGCTTCCGTTTTCACTGTAGTATTTGATGCTGAAGAAGTTTTCTTTCCAGCTGCATTTGGAACCATTTTAAACACACCTTCACCATCAACACCTACATAAATATGACCATCCGGACCTTGACGTACCGAACGTACACGACCGATTCCTTCTAATAACTTTTCGCGCTTGGCTACTTTTTCATCATTCGTAAGAGTTAAGAATTCTAAATATTGAAATTTTAAAGAACCAACAACTAAATGTCCTTTTAGTTCAGGATATACATCGCTGGTTACAAATGCCATTCCACTTGGTGCAATTGATGGAACCAAATAGTATAAAGGTTGCTGCATTCCATCACGTGCTGTTTCATCTGTTATTTTTGTTCCGCTATAGTTGATTCCATAGGTAATCACTGGCCAACCATAGTTTACAGCTTTTGTTACAGGATTGATTTCGTCTCCACCACGCGGTCCGTGTTCGTGTACCCAAACTTGTCCTGTTCGTGGATTTACTGCCATTCCTTGCGGATTACGATGTCCATAAGAGTAAATAGCTTCTTTCGCATCTTTTTGTCCTACAAAAGGATTATCGGACGGAATACGTCCATCATCATGTAAACGATATACTTTTCCTCCATCTTTGGTAATATCTTGCGGATTTATATCGCGTTGTCCACGATCGCCAATCGTAAAATATACATATCCATATTTGTCAAAAGCTATACGCGAACCAAAGTGATGTGCTGTTTTTACATTTGGACTTCCTTGATATAATTTTTCAGTTGAGGTCAATGCGTTGTTTTCCAATTTTGCTCTAATCAAAGCCGTATGACTCCCTTTTTCTTTTTTGTCTACGATGGAATATGTAATATATATCCAACCATTGCTTTCATAATTTGGATGAATCATTACATCTAGTAATCCACCTTGGTTACGTGCAAATACTTCTGGTACATTTTTTATTTCAGTTTTCTGTCCATCTTTTACATGATATAATTCTCCAGAACGATCTGTCACCAACATACTACCATCTGGCAACCAAGTCATTCCCCAAGGAACTTCAATGCCGTCTACGACTAATTCGGCCTTGTAATCTTGTTGATCTTTTGTAATGTCTTCTGTGGTTTTAATTGCGGTTAATGGAGTTTCTACAGGAACTTTTACTTTCGCTACTTCTTTCTGTTTTTGTCCACAAGAACTCAAAAGAAAGCTGGCCAAAATTAGGAAGTATAAAGATTGTCTTATAATCATAGTACAGTTGGTTTGCGATTTTATAATTTATAGTTGAGTTGAACGACGCCGTACATATTGAACGGCAATCCAGGATAAAAATAACGTGCATTGGTGTCGTTTCCAAACGCATTTACTTGTAATTGTGAAGCGTATGCTGTATCAAATATATTGTTGGCTCCTATGGATAGATCATAGCTAAATCGGCTTCCAATAGTATTGGAATAGCCAATTTTACCATTTAACAATTCAAAAGCATCGCTGTATAGAGTGTTTTCGTCATTGGCAGGCATTTCTCCTACTGCCTGAAAATCGAGTCGTCCATAAAACCCAGTATTACTTGTGGCTTCAACACCCAAATTTACAACAGATTTTGGAACTCCCGTAAGGTCATTCCCAGAAAAGTTTGCATTTGTTTCCGTAAATTCTTTGAAACTAAAATCGTTGATGCTTGCATTTGCATACGAGTTGATGTAAAATGTATTACTTTTAAATAGTTGATACTGCAATGCTGCTTCTATTCCATTATGTGTTGTCTTTCCTGCATTGAGCGTGATATTTTGATCCGTTGCTGTTCTTCTATTGACTAATAAATCGCTGACTGCCATCGTGTAAATAGAAACAGATCCTGATAATTTTCTATTTTTGGTGTGAAAGCGAGAACCAATTTCAAAATTCCAACCACGTTCTGCCTTTATCTCTGGATTGAATACACCATCTGGCAATAAGGTTTCTTCTGTAGTTGGTGTTGAAAAACCATGTGCCGCACTTGCAAATAGATTGAAATTGTTAGAAATTTCATAGTTAACACCAAACTTAGGAGACACAATTGCATCAAAAGTAAAATCTTCTTCATTACTTGAAGTATTCAATTGATCTTGTACTTTATATTTGGTTTGATTTATGTGTAATCCAACACTAAAAGATAATTTCTTTACTGTATAAATTGCTTCTGCAAAAAGGTTGAAATAGTTTCGATTCTCATCAAGATTTGACAAAATATCTCCAGCTATACTTCCTGTTCCTTCAGGGAAATCTTGGTATAGATTGTCAAATTGTTTTGCATTGTAATCATCAAAGAACAATTCGCCTCCAACAGACCATTTTAAGGAACTGTTTTCAAAGTTTTTAGTAGCAAGTAAACGCGTACGAACTCCAAATGTCATGGCTTCTTCTTCTAAAATATTGAAAGGTCTTGGTTCGTAATTGTTATTAAAACTAGTAAATACACTTGTTTTTTGTGTGTACGTTTCATTAAAATCATGACTCCAATTTACACCAAAAAGTGTTTTCTTAAAATCTTCAAATCCACGCGCACGTTGCCAAAAAGTTGCAGCGTTTCTTGGTGAATTTTCAAAATCTTCTCTGTTCAATGAACTCGGAATAAATGCTTTGAGGCTTGTGTAGTTTCCAATAAATGTCAATTCATTCTTATCATCAACCAACCAATTAGAGGTAATCGTTGCCGTAGCTTTGTCTAAAGAGTTATTATCACGATATCCATCGGAATGTGTATTGCTATAAATTACATTTACATTTGCTTTTTTGCCGCCGTGTGCCACTTTAGCAACAGTTCTGAACAAACCATAACTTCCTACAGTTGTAAACAAATTAGCATTGGTTTCATTAAACTTTGCATATTCAGGATATAATAAAATTGTTCCTCCCAAACCAACGCCATAACTACTAGAAGAAGGTCCTTTGTGTATTTCCATACGTGAAATGGCAGCGAGTTCCAGATCTTCAATGGCTGATTCACCATTTCCATCTGTTAGCGGAATATCTGCATAATACGCACGAATGTTTGCTGTAGAAAATGGACTTCGTGCGCCAATTCCTCTTATGGTAATTCTATTGGTATTGAGCGAACCACTTTGCATAAAAACACCAGGAACTCTATTTAGTATTGGTGCTAATTGTACTGTGTTTTCACTGTAAATTTCACTTTTAGGAACAATACTCACGGCTTCAGCAGTTTGTTGTAGTTTTTGTTGAATGGTAATTCCGTTTATAACAACTTGATCTAACTCATTCGTTTTAGGATGTAACGCAACAATAGGATTTTCTTTAATATCAAAAACGAGTTTTGCATAATAACCTTCTAATGAAATACGAATTCGCGGTACCAGTGAAACTCCTTCTATTATAAACTTTCCTTTAGAATTCGTTTTAACTTCTGTTTTGGTGCCAACATCAGTCACAACAGCATTGGCTAATGGAATATTTGTCGAAGCATCAATAACGGTTCCTTCTACCTGATATTGAGCAAGCATTGGTATTGTAAAACAAAAAATGAGAAGAGTAAAAATGTGGTTGTGTGAGATTGTTTTAAGCACGGATTTAATTTTTAAGGCATAAAAATAAACAGATTATTCTTCATTTGTCGTTTCTTTTATTAAAGTTAACATTTCTTGTGCTGATTGTGATAACTTCCGTTTTTTAAAATTCCCTTTTAATTAGTATATTGAAAGTCTTGTTATCTGACAACAATATGAAAACAATTTTAGAAGCTATTTCATTAGAAATGATTCGATTGGATGAATTCCACTATCCTGAAGAACAATTACAATCCAAATGGTTTGGAAACGAACCTGCAACAACGGATGCTATTCAACAAGCAGAAGAACGATTGCAAGTTACTTTACCAGAAGATTATAAAGAATTCTTAGCTATCGCAAATGGTTTTCATGCCTTTAGTGATATTGAACCTACTTTTCATACGGTGGCATATATTGATTATTTAAAAAATAAGGATGCTGAACTCATACAAATTTGGAAAGAAACGGGAAACGAAGATATTGCACATGTATTGACGCAAAGTATTTTAATTGCTGGATTTGAAGAAGAACAACAGTTTCTGATTATTCCGCCAAGTGAAGAGAATAAACATTGGCGTTATTGGAAATTTGCTTCTTGGTTTCCGGGAGAAGAACCTTTTGACAATTTGGAAGATTATTTTGAAAATGCTTTAGAATTCTTAAACGAAACAGAGTAACGTTTTTCTTTTTTTCTACTAATGCTATTATAAAGCTAGTAAAACAAACGCAATCATCAACTTATTCAGAAATAAACGCCATAAAAGCTTACGGGAAAATAATATTCGTAAGTATCTTATAATATGCACTTGGCGAAATTATTCTGGTAATGGTCGGAATATTATTGGCTTTACAAGTAAATACTTGGAATTAAAATCGCAAAAATCGAAGCAAATAAAAAGTCATTTTAAACCAACTAAACAGTGAGTTTTCAAAGAACTTAGCCATGTTTCCTCCCATAAAAAAAGCACAGTTAAATACCTTTAATGCTGGACAAGTTGTTTTCAAAAATCTGGATAAAATGCACATTCCTGCGTGAAGAGATTCTGTATATCGTTATGTACAAGGTGTTTCTGACGTTTATGCGTATTATCCATCTAATGGAGTTGTAGAATCGTTGATAAGTTCAGGAGATATTAATTTAATTCAAAACAATACACTCCGTAAATATTTGGTTTCTTGGAAAGATGTTTTAACAAATTATTCTGAACGTGTAAATATTGACATCACACTTTGTTCAAATACAATTGAACCATACATCATAAATCACGGTAATCTTTTAAATTTAAAAAGTAAAGAAAACTTTAAGTTGGTAGAAGATCGTATTTTTATCAATATGCTTGTACGTCAGCAATATTTTAATAATGACATTTCAGCGCCATACAAAATGAGATTAGTATCGAAACCTACATGAAAGAAATTATTCGTCTTTCAAAAACGAAAGAATAAGCTATTTCTTTTCGGTCAAATTTGTAGTTTTTTTATCAGTATTTACAACTTTATTCGCCTTTGCTTGAGCAGCTTCTATTTTTGCTTTTTTTATCAACTGAACTCCAAAATAAATAGCCATCATCCCAATAATTAATAGCAATACGCCGCCAATGAAGATTCCTAGTAAATAACCATTAGGATCTTCGGCTTCTATCTTCGATGTATCTTTAAGCTTTTCAATAGTTGAAGGTACTTTTATAAAAAGCGTTACAGCAATATATGCTCCGATGATTAGCAATAAAAAACCAAGAATTTTCTTCATAATGTTCAAAGATAAATAATTACACTAAGTTGAAAAGAATATTCTAGTCCCAAAATGTTTATGCCTTTGTCACTAACAACTAAACTTCCTTTTCAAATGAAACTTTTCTCTTCAATGTTTATTGTTTTTTCACTTGTGAATTCCTTGAAAGCGCAACAGATAATTGGAACTACAAAAATGTAGAATTTGTTATACCACGATGTTCCCAATATGATTTACTTTAAAGATATTGATTTAGAAAAGTATAAAATATCAATTTCAAATGGCGAAATTCTGGAGGTTAAAAAATCTGTTCTTACCGTATTGATCGATTTCGAATATAAAACAACTATTAAGCTTGAAAGTAAAATGTAGTAAAAGAACTTTCTTTTAGAGTGATTCCATTTCCAAAACCAAAAATGACTGTTTTAACAAATGACGATGGAGATTTCAACAATATGACATTGGAAAAATTCACCTCCATGAAAAGAGCATATACAATTCTAGAAAATTTCTCCGTTGACTATATGTTATCTACTGAAAGTTGTGAAGTGTTAAAAATTTCACCCAATGGAAAGAGACATACCGTAAATCTCCGCGGTTCTTCTTTTGACTCTTTGCGCTTAAAAAAAGAAGCAATAAAAGGAGATGTATATATTTTTACTAATAACAGAGTAGAATTCTACAAACAGACAGAATTGTAAATGCAACTGAATTTACAATATACCTAAGATAAAACTGTTGCCATGTATTTGTTATGAATGCTGAACTTTCTATATCTTCGCGACAATGAATACACTTGATATTAGAACCGTAAATGTGGTTCAATACATAAAACCGTTACGTGAAGGCGGATCGCTTCCAGCTATTGTAAAAGCGGATGATGATTTTTTGTATGTGCTTAAATTTAGAGGCGCAGGACAAGGAAAAAAAGCACTGATTGCTGAATTGATTGGTGGCGAATTAGCGCGTGCTTTTGGCTTAAAGATTCCTGAACTCGTTTTTATGAATTTAGATGATTCTTTTAGTAAAACAGAACCAGACGAGGAAATTCAGGATTTGCTCAAATTTAGTGTCGGACTCAATTTGGGCTTACATTTTTTATCAAGTGCCATTACGTTTGATCCTTTAGTAACTTCGGTAGATGCCGTCACTGCTTCGAAAGTGGTTTTATTAGACAGTATTATTAGTAATATTGATAGAACCGTGAAAAACACCAATTTACTACATTGGAATAATGAATTATGGGTAATTGATAATGGCGCAAGCTTCTACTTTCATCACAATTGGGCAACTTGGGAAAATCATTTGACACGAACATTTCCGTTAATTAAAGATCATGTGTTACTGCCACAAGCTACGAAACTCAAAGAAGTTGCTGTTGAGTTTCAGAAACTAATTACGGATGAAAAACTAGCAGAAATCATTCATACAATTCCTGAAGACTGGTTGCAGCACGAAGCTGATGACTTGTCTCCTGATGAAATGCGACAAGCCTACAAAACGTATTTAAAAGCGAAATTAGCCATGATTGATTCACTCATAAAAGAAGCGGAAAATGCAAGATAAAGTGACCTTTGAATATGCTATGATACGATTTATGCCCAAAGTGGAGCGTGAAGAATTCTTTAATATTGGCGTAATTGTATTCTCAAAACGAAAAAAGTTTCTGGCATTAAAATATCATGTAGATGCTAAAAAATTGGCAGCATTTTCATGCGAAATCACGCAGGATGAGCTTAACGAATACTTAAATGCTTGGAACAATATTTGTAAAGGTGCGCCACATGGTGGGAAAATAGGAACCTTTGAAATGGCAGATCGTTTCCGTTGGTTAGCAGCATCCAAAAGTACCATGATTTTATGTTCGTCTACACATGCAGGTTTGACTGATAATCCACAACAGGAATTGGAGCATATTTTTGAGAAGTATGTGCTGTAAATCTTGTTTTTAGAAAATTATCTATCTGAGATCACAAATCGCAAATTAAGATTATCTTTATGGATAATTATGAAAAACCGACTCAAAACTTCAATTTTACTATTTAGCTTCTTGCTAGTAAGCAATGTATTTTCCCAAACCAATTGGGATGCTAAAATTCAGCAAAAACTTCCTTCCATTCTTAAAAAACATCGTGAACTTGTTAGTATTCCGAATGTGGCTTCCGATGAACCTAATATGATGAAAAATGTTGATTGGGTTACCAGTGCGTTTGAAAAACTAGACTTTAAAGTTTCCATCTTACAAACCTCAACATTGCCTGTTTTCTTTGCAGAGAAGCAAGTCAATCCAAAAGCAAAAACAATATTATTCTATTTGCATTTGGATGGTCAAGCTGTGAATCCAGAGAAATGGCAACAAAAAGATCCGTTTCAACCTGTCTTAAAAAAACAAAATTCTGATGGCAATTGGGAAATTATTGATTGGTCATATATAGATGGAAAAATCAATCCTGATTGGCGAATATTTGGTCGTGCCGCAGCGGATGATAAAGCGCCAATTATTATGATGTTGACTGCATTAGATTTTATGCAAAAGCAACAACAAAAGCTAAAATACAATGTAAAAATCATTCTGGATTTACAAGAAGAACCCCGTTCAAGAGGTTTTTTGAGTACACTTAAAAAATATAAGGATCGTTATGCTGCCGATTATATGATTATTATGGATGGACCTGCACATCCTACCAACAAACCAACATTGACTTTTGGCTGTCGTGGCATCGCTACCTGCAATATTAGCATTTACGGAGCAAAATTACCGCAACATAGTGGACATTTTGGAAATTATGCACCAAATCCAGTATTTAAAATATCGCATCTACTAGCAAGCATGAAAGATCATACTGGAAAAGTGATCATTGATGGTTTTTATGATGGAATTACCTTAGATGCTGAAACACAAAAATTGTTAGCGCAAGTTCCAGATGACAATCGTAAAATTCAAGAAAATTTAGGTATTCATATTGCAGATAATGTGGGCAAAACCTATCAAGAAGCCTTGCAATATCCTTCGTTAAATATCCGTCATATAGAAACTTCTTGGAAAGGTCCTGGTTTAAAAACGATTATTCCGGAAGTTGTCACTGCTTATTTGGATGTACGTTTGGTGAAAGAAACCGATGGACAAGCACAATTAGTCAAAATTAAAAAACACATAGAAAATCAAGGGTATTTGATACTAGATCGCAAACCAACAGATGCAGAACGTTTGAAACATGGCAAAATCGCAACCTTCACATCAAATGCTGGTGTCAATGCTTTCCGAACTGATATCAATTCGTTTATTGGTACAAAATTGCGGAAAACCATTTCTAGTGAATTTGGGAACGATCCTATCATGATTCGTACAATGGGTGGAACTGTTCCTATTACACCTGCTATACAAGTATTAAACATTCCTGCAATTATTGTTCCGATGGTAAATATGGACAACAATCAACACAATCCAAACGAGAACATTCGCATTGGAAATATTACACAAGGAATTAAAATTTGTTTAGCGATATTATCTATGGAATTATAGCTTGCATTTCCGCTCCGCTCAATGCACTTACAAATATTCTAAATACTATTAACTCATAACTCATAACTAAAAAAATATGCCAAGGATAGAATACCGTGTATATGTCATAGAACTTTCTAAAAAAATATTTACTGAGAATACCAAATTTCGCTTGGCAAATCCGCAGTTTAACGGTGTGTTGGAATGTTTGTATGTAGGAATGACGAGTAAGACTCCGAAAGAACGCTTTATACAACACAAAACAGGATATCGTAATAAAAAGGGACACAAACTTTCTTCTAGCATTGTTCAAAAATACGGTTCCTATTTACGTCCGAGTTTATACAATCATATTGATCCATTACCAACGCGACATCAAGCAGAGCAAATGGAACGAATTCTTGCTTTAGAATTGCGTAGAAAAGGCTATGCCGTTTGGTTTAATTAGATTTTAGACTAACTTAGATTATTAGATCCCCCAGAACTAAACTTAAAAATGTAAATGTCAGAAATCACTTTTCACTCTAAACCCTTTAAAATAGAAGGAATTCAAATTCCTGAAATTGTACTTACAAAAGGAAAACTAGTACGTTTATATATTCCAAATTTGATAAAAAAAGACGTTCATAAAGATTTAAAACTGAGAATTATCAATCATTTTCAAAACAAAGATCATGTACCTTGGGCAAAAAATTTTAGTTCAAATAGTTTAATAGAAAAGCTTTATCCATTAACCGTTGAGCGCTATTTATTACGAGTGATGAAACTGGATAAATATTTAGCTATTCAGGCTATTGAAGAAATAGAAGTCAATTTTGAGGATAGATTTCACTACTTGGACCACATAAAGAAAAGAGCTTTAATTATAAAAGCAAATTTTCTTAAATACGATGTTATTCTATTTGATTATTATGCTATTGGTGCACTGGGAATCAAATTCATAGAAAATGTTGTGAATACAGAAATTAAAAAGGGAAAATCTGCAATTGCCTTCGATATTTTACAGTATATGGAAGACTATGAACCTTTTAGTAATATACAACGTATAACTGTTGATTTAAAATAAGAAAAGTAACTACAAAGCTTCATTACTTCTGTTGAAGACTGCTTTCAAATATTTCAATTACGGCTTTCCCTTACACCTCCACTCTTTTGATTCTCTATTTTCGTCATGATCATAAACATTAAAACTACAATATATCATGAAGAAAATAGCTTTAAAACCATTGCGATTAAAAAATAAAGTATACCTCCAATTTGGCAAATCACCTTAAAGTAGAAAATACCTCTTGGTCCGAAAGCAAACAACAAAAACAAAAAACCGATACGCTCAGTGAAAACATACGTACAGAGATTCAAAATAACCATGATAGAATTGCAAAAGTTATTGAATATCATGAATTACTTAGAGATGGCTCGCGTTATTATCTAAAAGTTAAACGTCATAAACTCCCAAAAATGTTTAGAGGCATCAATGTTTTAATACTATCAAGAAGCGCTTTTGAAACTGTAGCACAAACTGGATTGGTCAATGAGTATACTGTGGAAAAAATTCAAGCGTTGAATAAAATTTATACATTTCAAAAAGCGTATAATGATTTTGGAAATATTTTATTATCGAGTCTATTCTCTCTATCGGTTTTTCAGGTGAAGAAGAAAACAATCGGACTGCTCTACAATATTTATCAATTTCTATGACCGATGTTACTATAAAGGAACGGCAGTTATTAAAATTTAGACAACTTATTTAAAGATTAAAATCATTTAACACATACATACTTAAGTATGATTTTTCAATCTTTAAAATCAACTTAATAATTTTTAATTATGGGATTACTCTATTCTTTATTAGTCGGTGCAGTTGCAGGTTGGCTTGCAGGAAAATTAATGAGAGGTGGCGGATTTGGAGTTTTATTGAATATTATATTAGGTATTATTGGTGGCGTTGTTGCTGGTTGGTTATTCAAAGAACTAAATATTGATTGGTTTAATAGCATTAATAGTATTCTTGCAGATATTTTAAAAGGTGCCATTGGAGCTTCTGTTGTATTATTTGTAGCGAGTCTTTTTAAGAAATAATCCACTAGAAACAATATTATTTTTGATATGCTGTTTGTTTTTGTAGGATCCATTTAAATCGTGAAACTTATGAAAAATAGCATGTTAGCATTAATTGTTTGTTTTATTACATTTGGCGTATCTGCCCAAAAATTAACTCAAGAAGAACAAAAACTGTACGATTTACTAATGGAATATCGAAAGGAAAACAATTTACCTCCTATTCCATTATCTAAATCTTTGACCTTTGTGGCACAAACCCATGTAAAAGATTTACATAACAACAATCCTAACAAAGGAAAAACATGCAACATGCACAGTTGGTCAGATAAAGGAAATTGGACAGCTTGTTGCTACACGCGCGATCATAAAAAAGCAGCTTGTATGTGGAACAAACCACGCGAATTAACTTCCTATCAAGGTCATGGCTTTGAAATTGCGTATGGTAGTACTAGTAAACGGTATATGGTGAACGCAGAAGATACTTTAGAAGGATGGAAAAAAAGCAGTGCGCATAACAAAGTAATTCTCAACATAGGAAAATGGAAAAACTCATGGAATGCTATAGGAGTTGGCATGTATAAAAACTATGCCGTTGTTTGGTTTGGAAAAGTAAAAGATGAATAACTAAAATATATAAAAATAAAAAACCAATATCATGTTGTAAAGTAAAACATGATATTGGTTTTTTGATAATTAATACGCACTAATTTTCTACTTTATAAGTTATTGGTAGTTCTTCATAATGTTGTCCTTTAAAGTTAAATCCTCCAACTCCTTGACCATCTGCTTCTAAACCCATATTTGCATTGAAACCAAACTCAATAGGTGTAAAAGGATTGTTTGATGGAATATAACCTTGTAAAGAAATCACTTTCACAAACTGCTTAAAACCTGTAGCATATAAAGTTCCTGTTATGTTTCCTCTATATGGCTTATCTTCAGGATTTCCTAAGGTAATTTCGACACTTCCGTGAACTTTACGTGTTTCTGGATCAGCAGTTAAATTGAAATTAACGATTGGCGAATTTAAGTTTACAGTACTTCCCATAGTACCTCTAATGATTAATGTTGACATGATATCTAAATTTTATAATTCCTACTCTATTAAAAAATGGCTTTTCGGGTTACGCCTTTGTAATCAAATATTTGGTAGCTACTCTATTGAATTATTTGTTTTTGATTACATTACAAATGTCTCACCAATCACAGTATTTATTAAGGTAAGAATTACCCTGTTTAGCAAAATCGTTAGAATTGTATAGTGCATAGGTATTAGTACGTGTTACTAAAAAAAACTATGAATACCTTGCTAACTTTCAAAAATTCAGCAGTTTACTCTTTCAATCGTATAATTTTTTAATTCTTCAATCAAAAGACCTATTTTTGAGTTAATGAATCCGAATGTATTACAAACTCCTATCGATTACCTAAAAGGCGTTGGGCCCAACCGTGCCGATTTGCTCCGTAAAGAGTTAGGAATACACACTTATCAGGATTTTATCAACCTCTTTCCAAATAGATACATCGATAAAACACGTTATTTTAAGATCAATGAGTTGCAACGAAATTCTTCGGAAGTACAAGTTGTCGGGAAGATTGTCCATATCAAAATGGTACAACAAAAACGTGGAAAACGTTTGGTAGCAACTTTTACGGACGGAACCGCCGAAATGGAATTGGTTTGGTTTCGCGGTCATAGATGGATTAAGGATAGCTTAAAACTAAATACACCGTATGTAATTTTTGGAAAAACCAATTGGTACAACGGTACATTCTCCATGCCACATCCAGAAATGGAACTGTTAAAAGAGCATGAACAAAGCTTACGAACAGCCATGCAACCTGTGTATCCTTCTACAGAAAAGTTAAACAATATAGGCATTACCAATAGAGTCGTCAATAAGTTGATGCAGCAACTGTTTATAGAATCGCGTACACAATTTTATGAAACCTTACCTCCTACCATCTTAAACGAACTGAAATTGATTTCTAAAAGTGAAGCTTTATTCAATATTCACTTTCCAAAAAATCAAGAATTACTAGCAAAAGCACAATATCGTTTAAAGTTTGAAGAGTTATTTTACATTCAAATACAACTCATCACCAAAAACCTCATCCATAAAAGTAAAATTAAAGGTTTTCCATTTAATCAAGTTGGTGAAAAGTTTAATGAGTTTTACAAAAACCATTTGCCTTTCGATTTAACCAATGCGCAAAAACGCGTAATTAAAGAAATTCGAAACGATTTAGGAAGTAATGCACAAATGAATCGTTTGTTACAAGGTGATGTAGGTTCTGGAAAAACGATTGTTGCATTAATGTCTATGTTATTAGCAATTGATAACGAGTTTCAAGCCTGCATTATGGCGCCTACCGAGATTTTAGCGATTCAACATTATAATGGTATCGTGGAATTAGTAGAACCTTTAGGATTAAACATAAAGCTATTGACAGGTTCTACAAAAGCTAAAGAGCGACGTGTGATTCACGAAATGCTAGAAGATGGTTCATTAGACATTCTGATAGGAACACATGCCATTTTAGAAGATAAAGTTCTATTTAAAAATCTTGGTTTAGCCATTATTGATGAGCAGCATCGTTTTGGTGTAGCACAACGTGCCAAATTATGGAGAAAAAACACAGTGCCACCACATATTTTAGTAATGACAGCTACTCCAATCCCAAGAACGCTTGCCATGAGTTTGTATGGTGATTTGGATGTTTCTGTGATTGATGAATTGCCGCCTGGCAGAAAAGCTATTAAAACTGTACATCGCTATGATAGCAATCGTTTAAAAGTGTTTCGATTTATTCGTGATGAAATTGCCAAAGGACGACAGATTTATATTGTATATCCATTAATTCAAGAATCGGAACAATTGGATTATAAAGATTTAATGGACGGTTACGAAAGTGTTGCAAGAGAATTTCCAATGCCAGATTATCAAATTTCGATTGTTCATGGAAAAATGAAACCTGCGGATAAAGATTTTGAAATGAATCGTTTTATTAAAGGTGAAACCCAAATTATGGTAGCTACAACGGTAATTGAAGTTGGTGTAAATGTGCCCAATGCTTCTGTGATGATTATTGAAAGTGCCGAACGTTTTGGTTTATCACAATTGCATCAGCTACGCGGTCGTGTAGGTCGTGGTGCCGAACAGAGTTTTTGTATTTTAATGACAAGTCACAAATTAAGTGCTGATGGAAAAACACGTTTGGAAACTATGGTACAAACTAGCGATGGTTTTGAAATTGCAGAAGTTGATTTAAAACTTCGCGGTCCGGGAAATATTATGGGAACTCAGCAAAGTGGTGTGTTAAATTTAAAAATTGCCGATATCGTTAAAGACAATGACATTTTAAAAACGGCTCGTTATTTTGCCTTACAAGTTTTAAAAGCCGATCCAAATTTAGCACTTCCAGAACATAAAGCTGTTCGTTATACCTTTGCTCAATTGGTAAAGCATAAGAATATTTGGAATTATATTAGTTAGATAATTTTAGACACTCTTTATCTTTAGATTTTAAGAAAATTGACACATTGAGCGGAGTCGAAATGTGGACATGCTTCGACCCTTAAAAAAACTACTTGTTTTAATATCCGTTTCTATAGCAACACTAACAATGTAGTGTGCAAAGAATAATATTAAAACAAGTAATAATCTCTATATCATAAAATTAATCTAGTCTTTTTTATTCATCTTTATGTAAGCAATAAAAATCGATAAGAATAAGATAAATAATATTAAAAATATTAGTCCGAATATTAATATAAAAGTTAAATTATCCATATTTTTTAGATTGTTTTATGCTTCACAACTAGTACATTCTTTCTTTTGTCTGAATTTTTGTGCTGCATTCATACTATGTTGATAATACAATGATTTTAAGCCTAATTTCCAGGCAGTAATGTGTATTTTATTAATCTCTTTGGTTGGCATATCAGGATGAATGATAATGTTTACAGATTGTCCTTGATCAATATGATATTGTCTGTTAGCCGCTTGATAAATAATATCCATTTGGTTAATTTCTGAATATGTTTTAAATACTTCTTTCTCTTGATATGATAAGAAATCTAGATGTTGAACAGATCCATCATGATCTCTTATATTGCGCCAAACTTCTGGAGTATCCATGTCTTTTTCTTCTAGCAATTTTTGAAGAAATGGATTCTTGATAGTCGTCTTTATTTTAGCAATATCTTTTACGTAAATATTAGACCAAATTGGTTCAATACCTTGAGAAACCTGCCCTAAGATAAAGGCAGAAGAAGTTGTAGGCGCTACCGCATTTAGTGTTGTATTTCTTCTTCCATATCCTTTTAACACTTTAGGTTCTCCAAAACGTACAGCCAATTCCTCTGAAGCTTTGTATGAGCGATCTTGTATGGTCTTAAAAATTTCAGTATTCAAATTATATGCTTCTTGACTATCAAAAGAAAGCATTTTTGATTGTAGCAATGAATGCCAACCTAACACGCCTAATCCAAGAGCTCTATTTTCTTTTGCAAAATTATAAGCACGTTCCATGAATAAGAATGTCTGACGATCATCTCGGTTTACAGAGTCTCTGTAGCTTTCCAGTTTTTCTATAAATTCTGTAATTACTGCATCTAAAAAATAAATCATAGTTTCTACTGCATCTGTATTTTTCCACTTATCATAGTGCAAAACATTAATGCTTGATAATACACATACAAATGACCAATCATCATTAGAAGGCAACATAATTTCTGTACAAAGATTACTTGCATAAATAGGATGATTTTTATCCTTGTACACATCTGCTGCATTATTATTGGCATTGTCTGAGAAGAATACATACGGATATCCCATTTCGCCTCTACTTTGCAATACTTTTGCCCAAACAGTTCGTTTACTTACATCACCATCAATCATTTCTTGCATCCATTGGTTGGAAACAGTAACTCCATGGGTGAGTTCTTGAATAGGGTTTCCTTCAGTTCCAATTTTTAAAAACTCCATAATATCTGGATGATCAATAGGTAAATACGGAGAAAATCTACCTCTACGAACTGAGCCTTGACTTACGACATCAACCATAGATTCAAAAAGGCGCATAATATGTACAGCTCCCGAAGCTTCTCCATTATTTTTTATAGGCGCTCCTCTATGACGAATTTTTCCAAAATAGCCTGAAGTTCCACCTCCAAGTTTTGACATCATTCCAACTTCAGATTGTGTATAAAGTATATTTCCAATATCATCATCTATATGCGACCCAAAACAGCTCACTGGCAACCCTCGTTTTTTTCCAAAGTTGGACCAAACTGGTGAAGCCAAAGAAAAATATCCTTCGGACATATACTTATAAAACTTATCAGCATATCCTGAGATTTGTAAAATATTTTCAGCTGTTTGTGCAATTTCTTTGATACGTATTTTTGGGGTTACGCCTTCTGTTAAATAACCTGCTTCTAAAAATTTATGACTATTTTCATTGAGCCAATAAAAATCAGTGTTATCTGATGAATTTGCTTTAGTTAAAGCTTTTTTGCGCGCATTGACTAATGTGTCTTCATACGAGTTTTCTGTTACTTGTTCTAGGTTTTTAAGTTTGTTTTTCTGCATAGTTTAAAAAAGATCGTCGCTTGTGATACTTTGTGTTCTTTTACTGTAATTAATAGAGCGCTTTACAAAAAAGTCACCATGTTTAGTACCGATAATTTCATCATCAAACCATTCTGTTTGAGCTACTAATTCATTGTCGATATTAAAAACTTTCTTAATACCTATGCTTTCTAATGATTTGTTAAAACGATGTTTTAAAAATTCTGCAATGACAGTTTTAGGTAAAAAGTCTAGTTCACCATCTTCAAATATCCAATTGAGGAGTTGGTATTCAGATTCGTATGCATTTATGCACATTTCTTGGATTTTTGCATGGTATTCAGTGGTGAACCATTCTGGATGTTCTTCTTGTAAAATTTTAATTAAATCAATTCCGAAATCTCCATGTATTTGTTCTTCTTTCGAAGTTGCTTCAACTACATTAGAAATTCCTTTTAGCATATTTTTATGCTTATTAAAAGCCATAATGATTAGGAACTGAGAAAATAGGGATACATGTTCTATAAATAGGGAAAATAATAAAATTGATTCTGCATATTTTTTGTCATCTTCATTTTTGGAATTACGTAAAGCTGCTTCTAAATACTGTACCCGTTTCATAATCACAGGTTTCTTTTTTAGTACTTTAAATTCAGAATTGAGTCCTAAAATTTCCAATAAATGAGAGTATGCATCTGCATGACGTACTTCACTTTCTGCAAAAGTAGCTCCTACTGCACCAATTTCGGGTTTGGGCATTCTATGGTACAAATCGCCCCAAAATGTTTTTACAGCTACTTCTATCTGTGAAATAGCAAGCATTGTATTTTTTATGGTATTTCTTTCAATAGCTGTGAGACGAGATTTGAAGTCTTGAATATCACTTGTAAAATTAAATTCTGTATGAATCCAGTATGAGTGGCGAATAGCAGGCACATATTCATACAATTGAGGATATTCATAAGGTTTTAAATTGATACGCTTTTCAAAAATATTACCTTTTCGCTCTTGGGCTCTTTTATTTCTGTAAAGAATGTATGCCTTTGCGACTTCTGTAAACTTACTCTCCATTAATTTGGATTCTACAATATCCTGTACTTTTTCTACAGTAGGGATATAATCAGAGTCATGATCATCTAAGTCAACTAACTCTTTGAATACAATCATGGAAATATTTTGAGCATCATCTGTAGTGCCTTGATCTACAGCTCTCATTGCTTTTTCTATTGCTTGGGTAATCTTTTCTAAATTGAATGGTTTTTTACTAAAATCTCGTTTTATAATATATTTGACGCTCATGATGTGATTTATTTAGATTAATTCTAAATAGGCAAATTTGATACTTTTTATTATAAATTTTTGAAAGGCGTAAGACTAATTTTTAACACTGTTATTAACAATGATTGATAAAGTATGTTAAACACTGGTAATTGTAAATAAAATAATTTTTAAATCATTATTTTTATTTAGATTTATTTTAAATAACTACTTTTGTGTCATTGAAACAAATTAATTTAAATGTCTTACCATTAACTATTAATTAGAGATTATGACTACTGATTACTATAATATTGCATTCCAATACACTGAAGAGCAAAAATTAATTCAGGAGTCTACAAGAGAATGGGTTAACCGTTATGTAACTCCACAAATTCAAAAATGCTTTCAAAAATCTAAGCCCATACCTAATATAGTAGATGAACTTTCCAGAATTGGAGCTTTCGGTTTAATCATTCCAGAAAAATATGGAGGTATGGGAGCAGATTATGTTTCTTATGGATTAATGATGCAAGAATTAGAACGTGGAGATACTTCGGTAAGAGTAATGAGTTCCATACAAACTTCATTAGTCATGTATGCTATTATGACTTTTGGTTCTGAAGAGCAAAAGGAAAAATATCTTCCCAAATTAGCAACAGGAGAATATTTAGGAGCTTTCGGACTTACTGAGCCTAATTTTGGTTCAAATACAGCAGGGATGCATTGCCATTTTCGAGAAGTAGACGATAAAATAATTTTGAATGGAAGTAAAATGTGGATCGGGAATTCTACTGCCTGTGATATAGCCATTGTATCGGCGAAAGATGAAAAATCTAACGTACGTGGAATTATTGTTGAAACTGATAAAATATCAAATTTTAATTCTTCTCTAATTGAAGATAAATGGTCATTCCGAGCATCAAAAACAGGAGAGCTTATTTTTTCCGAATCTGAAATTTCTAAATCACAAATTTTACCAAAAAACAACAGTATTAGCGATGCCTATGAGTGTTTAAATATTGGTAGATATGCTGTAGCTTGGGGAAGTATTGGCATTGCCATTGACTGTTATGAAACAGCGTTGCTTTATTCGCAACAACGCATTCAATTTGGAAATCCTATTGCTAGTAAACAACTTATTCAAAAGAAACTAGCAGAAATGATTACCGAAATTACAAAAGCGCAATTGCTTTGTTATCAATTGGGTACATTGATGGATAATAATAAAGTAAATTATCAACAGATTTCCATGGCGAAACGTAGCAATGTAGAAATGGCGCAGTTTGTTGCTAAAGAAGCTAGACAAATTTTAGGTGGAATGGGAATTACAAATGATTATCCCATCATGCGACATCTGATGAATCTGGAAACACTAATTACCTATCAAGGAACCCATGAAATGCATTTACTAATTACAGGAAGAGACATTACAGGAATCAATGCTATTTAAAGACAATTTTTGACAAAAAATAAAAACCAACCAACCATGAGACTTATACTATCACTCTTTTTTCTTTTTTCTATTTTGTTTGTGAATGCACAAGAAGAAAATATCTTTTTGAAACGTGAATTCTGGAAATCCAAACCAAGTGTTTCAGAAATCAAACAAAACATTAAAAAAGGAAATGATCCTACAGAAAAAGATCGTTTTTCTTTTGATGCGGTATCCTATGCTATTATGGATAATGCTCCTGTAGAAAGCATAAAGTATTTGTTGACTATAGAAGGAAATTCAGTTTCTAAACCTACGCATGGTGGTATAACTTATTTATTATGGGCTTCGTATAAAGGGAATCAAGATATCATGCGTCACTTATTGAGTTTAGGAGCAGATTCAAGCTTTACAACTTCAAGAGGAACAAATATGCTTTTGATGGCCGCTGTTGGTGGTGTAGAAAACCCTGAAGTGTACGAATTAATTCTAGCGCAAGGAATTCCAATTGATTATACCAATGAATCTGGAGCAAATGCGCTATTGTTGTTATCTGGTTCTACATTAAAAGATCATACTATTTTTAAATATTTCATCAATAAAAATGTTCCTCTAGATGTGAAAGATACAAACGGAAATAATCTCTTTTTCTATGCAGCGCGTGGAGGAGATATTAATGCTATGAAATTTTGGAAAGAAAAAGGTGTAGCACATGATTATGTAAATACTAAAGGAGAAAATGCATTATTGTTTGCAACATATGGAATGAGACGTAGAACTTTACAGCTTGAAACTTTTAAATACTTATCAGAAGAGTTAAAACTAGAAATTGATGTTGTAAATTGGGAAGGAAAAACACCATTACATCTTGCAGTTAGAAGAGCTAAGCCTGAATTATTAGATTTTTTTTTGGCAAATGGTGTATCTGTAAACCAAATTGATGAAAATGGTAATACTGCCCTTATAAATGCAGCTGTTGGATCTAAAAATAATTTAGAAAAAATAATATCCAGAACAAATCAAATAAACCATCGTAATCATAAAGGGGAATCAGCATTGACAATGGCTGTTAAAAGAAACGCCAAAGATAATTTTGACTTTTTAATAGCAAATGGTGCTGACTATAATATAAAAGATAATCAAGGAAACGATTTGATGCATTATGCCTTTAAATCGTACAATTCTCGCAAAGAAGAAGCTTCAAAACATATTATAGAGATATTAAAAACTAAAGGCGTATATAATTCTAAAACTTATAAAGATGGTAACACATTAGCACATATAGCCATTGAGGAAAATGATTCTTTTCTTTTGAAAAAAGCCATTGACCTTGGAGTTGATTTGAATCAAAAAAATGATATCAATTTGAGTCCATTACATTTAGCAGCCATGAAAGCCAAAGACACCAAGTTGATATCAATACTATTAGCCTATGGTGCTGATAAAAATATACGCACGAACTTTAATGAAAGTCCATATGACATGGCCATACAAAATGAATTACTTAATAAAGAAAAAACTGATTTAACACTTTTGAAAATAGATTAGTTTCTCAGTCGTTTCTGATATAATTTAAATTATTATCATTTGTGTTTCGTTTTCCTATTAGGAAAATTTAAACTCCTTTTGCAAAAACAGAAGGAGTTTTTTTATAATGATGATTTTAACAAAAAATCGTACATTTAAATCAGTCTTGAACATAAATCAATCAAAATAATAATAATATGAAATTAGGTGCATTTTCGGTGAGTCTTGCTGTAAAAGACATTCATACTTCTAAAGCTTTTTATGAAAATCTTGGTTTTTCAACGTTCCATGGAGATATCAATCAGAATTGGTTGATTATGAAAAATGAGCAAATTGTCATTGGACTTTTTCAAGGAATGTTTGAAGATAATATTTTAACCTTTAATCCTGGTTGGACACAAGATGCACAACCTATGGAATCGTTTACAGATATTAGAGAGATTCAGAAAGAACTGAAAAGTAAAAACTTCGAATTTTCAACAGAGGCCGACGAAAGTGCTTCTGGACCTGCAAGTTTTGTCATTAAAGATCCGGATGGTAATGTCATTTTGATGGATCAACATGTATAATTTTAGATTCACTTCACTTTGATTGCGTTTAGTGTAAGCGCTTTTTTTATGTGATGAATGACGGTGATTGATTCTCATTCACATAGCAATTTTTTTGTGTCTTATTGTATATATTTAGTTGATACTCTCTCCTTTATTAGCTTTATCTAAATTGGCTTGAACTCTGCCTTTGCTTGCTTCATTTGGTGGATTTGCTAAGGCTTTTTTCAAGTGCTTTGCTGCAGATTTATGATCTCCTTTTGCAGAATAAGCTCTTGCTAATCCGTAATGTACTGGCCATGTTCCTTTGTTCTTTTTAGTATTGTATTCAAAAACTTCCATCGCTTTATCGTTCATTCCCTGTCCAATTAATTGACGTCCATATTGATGAATTTCAAAGACAGTTGCAGTAGGTAATACTTCATCCATTGCTGCTAAAGCTTCTGTTTTCTTGTTTTGCTTCATCAATATTGCTGCCTTTATTTGTGAATTGGCAAAAGTTCTCTTACTGAAAAATTGTCCAGAAATAGCACTGTTAATCCAAGTCAATGCCTCGTCTAAATTGCCTCCATTATTTAGAGCATAGTTTGCAGCTTGTTCCCAAGTTTGACGTTGAAATCCTGGCTGATCTTGCATTTTATTACGAATATCTGTAAATACAATATTTGTTACGTCAAAGCCTACTTTAAAAGGAATTTCTTTCTTTCCCCATTGCAAAGCTAAGGTTGCAGAATTTGCATCAACACTTACAAAGTTATATGTTAATAATTCTACATGAGGAATTTCTTTTGAAGTTACATCTACTTGTAACACATCTTCTGATGGTTTGTAAAAATAGCTTCCCCATGAGGTACTATTACTAGAAAAAATAACGGTTACATTTCCATTATCTCTGACAATCATTTGTAATCCGTACGATCCAGCTTTGATAGCTTTTCCTTCTACAGTAGCATCATCGCTAAATGTAATTGTGGGTATTTTCATTGGCACCTGCACGCCAAGGAGCTGCTTTTGATGTTCCAAATCCAAGGTTAGTGAGTCCATAAGGAACCAATTTTCCCCAAATTTCACGTCCGCGAACACTCGGTCTTGAGTACGTAACTGAAACTTCAGATATTCCAACTGTTTGAGAAACGGTGGCTTTTTGACTTCCGCGAGGTATGTTGAGTTGTGCAAAAGAAGTCGTTGCAAAAAGCATGCATATAAATAAGGATATGCTTCCCATAAAGGTAGTTTTTGATTTCATAATCTTAGGTGTTAATTAGGTTTTTGTGGGGTAAATTTCAAATTTTGCATTCTTGTTATAACTTTGTTAATCTTGTAACTAAATATGTTAATTAACATTTGTAAGATAACAGCCTATCTAAGAAAATGTTAGTATATTTCGACCGTTTTTGAGATCTAAATTTTAGTACAAGATTGACATGAAGAAGATACTGTATTGTTTACTGTTTTTCCCGCTATTCCTTACTGCACAAATTAATGAAAGTGATTCACTAAAGTTAAAAGCTGATTTATCTTTGACTGGATTTTGGCAAGGCGGAAATGTAGATACGTTTATTTTTAGAGCCAAATCGGAAGTAGCCTTTACACCGTTTCGAAAATGGGTTTTTAAAACAAAAAACTCCTATGTGTATCAAGAGTTTGGCAAAGAAAAAGCGGATGAAGATATTTTGAGTCTTAATTTTTTGTATCTAAATCCAGAACGAAAATTTTATCCGTTAGCATTGGCTTTTGTAAGTACGAATTTCCGCAGAGAAATTGATCTGCGTTATCTTGTTGGTGGTGGATTTACCTATCAAATTCTAACACACAAAAAACATTGGCTAAAAGTTTCGCTAACTAGCGAGTATGAATATACCCGTTTCTCTATGGCTGATTTCAATTATGATGAATTTGACAACAGTGGAACCATTAATACGCTTCGAGGTACCATTTGGATCAATGGAAAATATCATTTGTTCAAAGACAAAGTTATTCTGAGTCATGAAAGCTATTTTCAACCTTCTTTCCGTTATAGTAATAATTTTCGTTGGCAAGCCGATATTGGTGTCGAACTGCCTATTTGGAAGTTTTTAAACTTTAAAGTGAATTATTTACATACGTTTGAAAGTGTTGTAATTAATGATCAGAAGCAAGAGGATCAATTTTTAACGTTTGGATTGACCTTGAAGAGTTATTAGTTTGGGTATTGGGTAGCTTCGCTTTAGTGGTACTGGAAAATATTTCTCCTATTTTAATTTCAAACGTACATCCTAAACTTATAAATATTCAAACTACAGCATTCACTATTCATCATTTTTCTTCCTTCTCATTTCGCTTCTACGCATTGGCATGGAATCTACTTTATTGAAGAGTTTCGTTTTAGTCAATACATTGTTTTGCTGTAGCTTCACGCCACCATCCAAGCCTATAAGAATAACTTCAAACTCGCTTTTATTATTGACAATTTTTGCAAGCTTCCCGTGCAGTTTCCCAACGTTATTAAGCGTTAGATTTTTATAATTTATGAATGTAAAATCCTCTTCAATGATTGTATACAGTACAAATTTACGCTCTATCAATTCGCTTGCTACATTTTTAATTTGATTGAGTTGGGCTTGGAACTGTTTGGATTCAGGATACGTAGTTTTTACAATAAGAATTCGGTTTTCCCATCGATGCTGTTTTAGATCTTGTGCAAACAGATTCGCACAAAATCCTATCATACTGAATAATACAATATTCCGAAACAATGTTAACAGTTTAGGTATCATTCTATTCTAACTAGTTCACGAAATTCTTGATTATTAAAATCGCCTCCGACAAATAGTCTATCTGTTTCTTTGGTTTTTCCTTTTGCTACAAAGAGGTTAAAAGATTCTGCATCACCATAGGGATCACCTTGACGGTCTCTAAAAAATACCATGTGAGGATTTCCGTGATTGGTTATTAAGATAAATGGTACTTTTAGTTCTTTTCCTTTCATGAAAATTGTCATAAATCCAGCATGGTATATAACTTCGCCTGCAAAATCTTTATTAAATTTTTCAGGTATCAGGCTAAGAATTGATGTATCTTTTTTAAACATAATTGTTACATCATCTTTTTCATGTTTCCAAGTCCCGTCAATAGCGCTAGCAACTACATTTTCTTTATCATATATACATTTAAAAGGTGTTTCATTTTGACTGTATCCAGTTAGCATAAACGTAAAAAGAAATACCAATGCAATTGTTTTTTTCATGGTTATCAGTTTTGAATGAAGTGTTCTTTAAAGTTAGTAAGAATATTCAAGCAATAATAAAAAAATAGGTGTTTTTTAATACTATCGAGTTTTATCAAGCAATAACATTCCACCAAAGCAACTATTTTCCGCTGTTAAAATTCCTTTATTAAATAAAGCATGTGCGCACATTCTCATTTCATTGTCATTTTTGATGGTAATTCCCCAATCTTTTCCATTTTCAATTCTGTACACTAAAGAATCTATTTTGATTTGATTTTCATATTCAGACAGTTCTTTCATAGAGTATTCACAAAATGCGCTAATATTCCATAAAGCGCTATCACTTTTAAACTCAAAATATCTCTCCTTATTTTTTCTTACCATTTCATAAACATTTTTGTATTCATTTTTAGCATGGTTAGCATTCATTTCCATTTTTAATGCTCCCCACAAAAAATTTCCTTTTGCACAATATTCTCTGGTTTCTCCATTATTCAGATTTTTAACCTTAATAACGAGAAAGTTTTGAACAGTACTCCCATTACTGATAGCTTTCAAATAATTCAGATATTTCTTTTTTTCTATGGGATTTACTTCTTTTTGAACTGCTTCGTTACATGATATAAAAAATGAAATGATCAATATGAATAAGATTGCTTTTTTCATTCCTTTCTTAATTTAGTTTTTTGATTGATTCTGAAAGCTATTAAATATGAACTGAAATTATAAATATTTATTGTTACAAAAATCAATGGTTTTGTTTATGACACCTTTCGTTCCAATGCAATTTTAGTTAACTCAGTTGATTCACATCTTTTACTGTAGTTCCACTTCTATTTGCCATACCTTTGGCTGCATTGCTAGCTGCCACATGGGATCCCGATTGAAAAGTTGCTATTGTACCATTATTAAATTCTGCTTCAGGCGAATGTGTTGCCTTTCCAACTCCTCTGGCTGCTTTATCTCCTTTACTACCTGGCTGTTTTTTACCTGTTACACCTTTTGCTAGTTGTATTGGTGCTTTTTTTTGCAAAGTAGTATTTGTATGCATTACATCTACTAATTTTAGTTGCGAGACCACTTCCGAGCGATTATCTTTTAACTGAAAAGAAGTTTTTGTATCGTTTTGTCTGGTAGTAATAGTATTCGCTACTGATGTGTTTTGAGACTTTACAGGCTTATTTTTATAAGAATTCATAGTTAAACATATGTATTTTAATCCTTAAAAGTCTTTATTCAACTTGTAAAACTGCTAATGTCTATGAATTGTATACGTTTGTGCTTTTTATCATTTTTAAAAGACAAAAAAAGCCTCTCCCAAGGAAAGGCTTTTCATAATTTATATATAAATAGTGACTATTTCTTCACAAATTTCTTTGTTAAGATTTCATCACCATCATTGATTTGTAAAATATACATTCCTGCTTTCAAATTACGTACATCAATCGTTTTATGGTTCAAGTTTCCAACTTTTACTAACTGACCTAACATTGAGTGAATTTGATACGTAGTATTTCCTTCCGTAAAAATACAAACTTCCAATTCATTTACTGTTGGATTTGGATATACTGTAAAGTCTTCTTCAGAAACTTCTTCTTCATTTAGACTGTATAAGTATTTAGTTTCAACAGTATCTTTAGAAGCTTTAATAGCTTGTCTGGCAGCTCCTCCATTGGTAATTCCTTTGATACTTACTTGATCAATGTAAATTTGATCTGCATTTGCAGAAGCATCACATTGGAATCTGAAACTTGCGTCGTTTACAAAGTTATAAGAGCCGCTATCTAAAGTCACTTTAGAACTGTAGAAGTTATTGTTTTGGAAATCCGTTCCGCTTGCATACGCTTTTACCGTTTGCCAACCAGAACCATTATTGTAACGCAACCAGAAATCTTCTCCAGTTTCCATACTATACGAATAGAAATGGAATTCAACCTCAACCGTATCATACGGACTTACATCTACATTATTTAAAGTCATAGAAGATGCAGTACTTGAGTTGTCACGAATACGAATTGAATAGTTTCCTTCATACGATCTGCTTCCAGAGTAACGGTAGCAATCGCCTCCACCATCAATCCAACCGTCCATTCCAGATTCAAAGAACCCTTCATGCAATACTACAGTTGCTCCAGCACTTGATCCGTTGAAGTTTCCTAAACCATCAAATGTATCGTTTGGCAATTCATCCCATTCTGCCACAGTATATACTACATTTGGCCCTGTAACGGATGTTTTTCTCTGTAAAGTAACATTACTTCCAAACGTTGCTGTACTATTGAATGTTCTAATAATATCAACTAAAACATCATTTTTAAACAATCCAATTGCATCGTTTCCATTGAATATCATGATTGAATTTGTAGTCGTAACATCTGACTTAGAAGTAATTCCTGAAGCTGCTGAACTGTGTCCAATTACATATACATTTCCGTTAGATAAGTTTCCTGTTAACGCATATCCTGCAGACCAGCTTCCAGCTCCATTCGTTTGCTTTTTAATTGTATACAATGACAAGTCAACCGTATTTCCTGTAATATTGGCGATCTCTAATGCCTTGTTATACGATGATCCTTCTACATATTCTGAAAATAATAAATCATCTCCACTAGAAACAGGATTTGATAGTGTACTAGCATTTACAGCCGTACTGTTTGCTGATGTATTTCCTGCAGCATCTTTTGCTCTTATTATAAATGTATATGCTGTATCTGGCGTAAGTCCTGTAACTTGGTATGAAGTTGAAGCTGTATTACTAATGAGCGTTTCATTTCTGTATACGTCGTATGCTGTAACAGCTACATTATCTGTTGATGCAGTCCAATTTAAATCAATAGTAGTTTGCGTCTCGTTAGAAGCTACAACATTCGTTGGAATTGTTGGTGCAGTTGTATCAATAGTAGTCACATTAGTTCCTGAGCTGGCTGCAGATGTGTTTCCTGCTGCATCTTTTGCTCTTACTGTAAAAGTATACGTAGTTGCTACCGTAAGTCCAGACACATTGTATGATGTTGTCGCTGTACTTCCTACTAAAGTTCCGTTTCTATATACTTCATACACTGTAACACCAATATTATCAGTAGCAGCAGTCCAATTTAACGTTGTGCTTGTTTCTGTAATATAAGATGCTGTAATATTTGTTGGAACGGATGGAGCTTCTGTATCTGGAGTCGTTCCACCATTTACTGAATGTGCTCCCAAATCTGCAAAGGTATCATTTGCAAAAGTATCCCATTCTGAAGTTGTATATATAGTATTTGGATTTGTGATATCAGCTTTTCTACGTAAAGTAACATTCTGTCCAAAATTTGCACTTGATCCAAAAGTTCCTACGATATCAATTAAAACATCATTTCTAAATAATCCAACAGCATCATTTCCATTAAATGTAATTGCTGAATTTGTTGTGGTTGCATCTGCTACTGAAGTAATCCCTGAAGCTGCTGAACTATGTCCCAAAACATATACATCTCCATTTGTTAAAGTTCCACTTAATGCATAGCCTGAAGACCAGCTTCCTGCTCCATTAGTTTGCTTTTTAATTGTATAGCTAGACAAATTGACTGAACTTCCTGTAAAGTTGGCAATTTCCAACGCTTTATTATACGACGAACCTTCTACATATTCAGAAAAGAATAATTCTGCCGTATCACCAGCCGCATTTGTTGTTACATTTACTCCGAAGCTTGTGCTTGAAGTATTTCCTGCTGCATCTTTAGCTCTTGCTGTAAATGTATATGAAGTACTAGCAGATAATCCAGACACATTGTATGTAGTATTTGGTGTATTTCCCATGAGCACTCCATTTCTAAATACATCATACGAAGTCACCGCTACGTTATCTGTTGAAGGCGTCCAATTCAATGTAGTTGCCGTTGAAGTAGTATTAGAAGCTGTTAAATTTTGAGGTATTGAAGGAGCTTCTGTATCGTTGCTTCCTGATCCAAATTTGTCTTCTGCTTGTGGTCCGCCCCAAATTTGTGTTGCAAATGCTGGATTGTCAATAAAAGGGTTTCTATTTCCTTGAATTCCTGCTAAAATGTTGTTACGATTTTCTTCATACGCAGAAACTGGATCGTCAACATTCCATTGTAAAAACATATCTATCATATTACTATCAATACTTAACGGAGTTCCTGTTCCTACATTTACAGGCAGACACTGGTTTCCGTATCGTACATACATAAACAAAATGATACGTGCTACATCACCTTTCCATTCGTCTCCTGGATACCAATCGCCACTTGGATTTATATATCCAGCCGCGCCAGAACCTGTTCCAAATTTACGATTGTTACGTGTAGAATTTTGTTGAAAATCACAGGCACGTAAGTTGTGCGCATCTGCTCCTGGACCAGAAGTTCCTAGGTTTGGATTCGCGAGTGATTTTGCAAATACATGCTCTCTATTCCAATCGCCTACACTTCCTCCATTTTGGAATTTATCTCGTGTTCTGTCTGTTTTTACATTTCCATCTGTATCATTATGTCCATAAATTAATAATACGTTTGAATTGTTGTTTAAATCTATATCCGATTGTTGTAGCGCATTCCAAACACCTGGTGTGTAGGATAAAAAGGTTGTATGTGTTGAAATGATTTTGGTTGCGAGCTCATCTTTTAAGTTTGCTCCCGATTGAGAAAGGTTTACATCGCTATAATACGATGGAATTTGAGCATACGCAGTGATGCTTACGGCTAAAAATAGCCAAAGTAAAAGTTTCTTCATGGATTGTAATTTTAGGTTGTGTTTATTAGTTGGAAACTATGCTCTTTGTATTTTACTTTAACGCATGAAATTATAGCAATTACCAAAGAAAAAACGCCTTAGTTCCACACGGAAATAAGACGTTTTGGTTTAACATTTTATTTGATAACATGTACTATATTTTTTTGCTATTGGCTGTAAAAATTTCTGCTGCATAATTTCACTTTCTACATGCTAAAAATAGGTAGTTTCAAAATTTTCACTCCCAAAATAATGTTAAGAAATTGTTGACTTTCTATTTAAAATGCATTTTTATGTTTACACCCTACTAATCAATAGATTAAACCGTAATATTTATTTGTTTGTTAGTTCAAAAACGAAGTTTTCAAAGTCTTTTACAAAGTCTACATATTTGTCTCCAATCGGAGGACCATTAAAACCTGTATGAATACGTCAGACTTTTCCCTTTTTATCTATAAAAATAGTCGTTGGATACGATAATACATGATTCAACATTGGCAATTTTTCTTGTGCTTTTTGTTTGTTTGAAGTTCCAAACTGTGCTAACAAAATTGGATATGGAATATGCAATCGTTTTTGTAACTTTTTGATATTTTTGAATGTTTTTCTTTTGTCTTTACATATTCAAAAGCTAAGGCAATAAATTGTAAGTCTGGATATTCTTTCGCATATTTTGAATGATAGGTAGATTCATCCAAGCAATTAGGACACCAAGTTCCATTTTTTTAAGCTTCCCCATTTTTCAGACAGTTTAAAAATCAACTATTTTTGAATTATAAAGAAAAGCAGATTTAGTGAAGCTCAAATAATAGCTATGCTTCAACAGTACGAATCAGGAATTAAAGTAACCGATATCTGTAGAGAAAAAGGAATTACTACAGCCACTTTTTACAGTTGGAAGCGCAAATATGAAGGTATGGATGCCCACCAACTCAAAGAATTAAAGTCATTCCAAGAGGAAAATCGTCGTTTAAAGCAGATGTATGCGGATTTAAGCTTAGATCACCGTATTTTAAAGGATATCATTGAAAAAAAGCTCTAGCGCCTTGTGAACGAAAAGAATTGGCTCAAACGATTATAACTGAATAAGATCTGAGTATTAAAAGATCCTGTGCGCTAGTGTGTCTGAGTCGTTCCATGTGGTATTACAATACTACAAGAGATGATAGCCAAGTAATAGAAAAACTTTTAGAAATAAATGAGTTAAAACCAAATCGAGGGATTGACTATTACTATCATCGTATTGGTAAACAAGGCTATTTATGGAATCGTAAACGTGTATTACGAGTATATAGATTAATGGGATTATATCTTAATAGAAAAAGGAAAAAGAAACGCCTTCCTGCACGAGTAAAAACACCATTAGAGCAACCAGAAGCTCCATGCCAAGTATGGAGTGCTGATTTTATGAGTGATAGCCTAGTTACAGGGCGTTCCTTTAGAGTATTTAATATGATAGATGATTATAACAGACAGGCATGTGTACTGAGGCAAATTTTTCAATGCCAGCCATCAGGGTTGTATCTTATATAAAACAAGCGATTGAAGTTTATGGTAAACCACTAGAAATACGAGTAGATAATGGACCAGAATTTTTATCAAATCTGTTTGTTAATTTTTGTGATACAGAAGGAATATCTATCAACTATACAGCACCAGGAGAACCGACTCAGAATGGATATGTAGAGCGATTTAATAAAACCTTTAGAGAAGATTATAATGAATATCATCCGCATAAATCATTAGGAAGAAAAAGCCCTAATGAAGTTTTAAGAGAATTTACAAAGGGACCAGCCCCTTTGTAATCTATTTTGTTTAATTTAGAACTTTCCGAAAAAGGGTAAGTCTTCAAAATGCTATAAAAAATACCTTAACTGCGCTCGATGTGATACTATTTTGTATCAATCTCCAAACCCTTATAAATACTGGGCTTAGAGACAGCTAAAAAACATCTTGATAAAAAATATTTTTATCTTGATAAGTTGCAAAAAACATCAAGACAAAAAAAAATTCTATCTTGATAAAATCTGCACTTTATCTTGAAAGAA
Source organism: Kordia sp. (assembly GCF_022447245.1). Taxonomy (GTDB): domain Bacteria; phylum Bacteroidota; class Bacteroidia; order Flavobacteriales; family Flavobacteriaceae; genus Kordia. The sequence goes on from NZ_JAKVBC010000003.1 coordinate 261,544, forward strand.
TTTTTAAGTAAAACTAATTATGGAAAATACCTATCGGTATTGAATCTTAAATTTACATAGAAGACTCTCCTACTTTTTCAAAGTTTAGGGTTTTTAACATCTTTTTTAAGTTGCTGCTTGGTCTAAAGATTATTTTACTTTTATCAATAGTAGCACCTGTTACCTCAACAGCAGTTTCTTTTCCTTCACCCGATACGTTTACGGCAAAACTTCCTAAATCGCCTAAACGCACCATATTTCCCAATTCTAATTGTCGCTTCGCAACATCTACCAATCCAATTAAAACTGCATATACATCATTACGGCGTACGGTAGAACCATCGCCAACCAAATCGGCTAGTTTATCTAAGTCCAATATACTTCCTGTTACTGAGCTTGGATAATACTTTTGTGGCGCAGCCAAATCCCTTGGATTTCTGCGCGGAATAACTTTGAATTTAATAGCCATGTTTTTCCTATTTTAATGGTTATTAGAAAACGAACTGCAGTTGGTTTCTATTAAATTTTCATCCAATATCGGAAGACTTTTTGGAATTTTACCAAAGTATTTTGTAAGCGTCACTTTTTTCAAATAAGCGTCGTGTTTTGACGAAAAAACACAGTAAAGTAGTACTAATTATATCTTAACGTTGTAAATCTTTAAAAGCAGTTTCGGTGAGTATTTCGGTAAGCTCTAACTTAATTGGCGTTTTTTCATTTGGTAGTTTTCGTTCGTACTTTACCATTCCTATATGTTTTGCATAATAGGTACGTTGTGGATAGCTGTAGCTATCATTATAATCCTTTATATATATATGATAGTCATCTTTAAAAACAGCAACTTTGTATTGCTTTCCGTTCACTGTAATCCTTTCTATTCCATCAAACGTTCTGCTTTTTGTAAACTCTGAATGTCCATACTTACTAGTATAGGTAACAGCATAAGAGAAAGTTTCAGTAGATTTCCATAAATATACATCTGATTCTACAATAGTTGCTGGCATGGGAATATTTTTGCCCGTATCGGATATTCTGTAATCAGTATACTTGCTAAGTTTTGCACCTTTTTTAGTAATGATCTCTTCAAAAACATTGTAAACCCTAAAGTCTTTATCATAAGAAATAGTTTTTATGCTTTGATCTTTTGGTGACGTTATGACTTTCCAATACTCAACATGCGTAGTATCATTTTTATTTACGTATTTATATACCGCAACTGTTTTCTTTTTGCCGAGAGGATAATAATACTTTTTTACATTTTTTTGCGCCTGTACAAAGCTTATGCTAATTAAAAAAATAAGTAAATACGACTTTGTAGGCATGATGAGTTTATAACGTTAAAATAGGTTTTAAATATCGTTTTTATAAAGTTGACAATATTATTTTATAAGCATTTTGTTTTTATAATACGCGTTGTGCTTTTTAATAGTTTGATTTGAGTAAAGTCGGGAGACTTTACGCTGCGGCCTGGACTTTACTTTGCAGTTTGTATATCAAACGCTGAACTATACTACTTGCTTTTCTAGTGCTATAAAATGTGTGGTTTCCTCACTATACAACGGAATAATGTTTACTTCGCACTTATACGTAGTTTTGTCCTTTTTGTGGTTGATAATAACTTCTTTAAAAGGCTGTTGTAGTTGTATTTTTTCGCGAATCCTATTTTTAGTTTCTACCGATGTTTGTGCTCCTTGTAAGAATCTTGGCGTTTTATTGATAGCGTATTTTTGCGAATAGCCTGTCATGTTTGTAAAGCCTTCATTGACCCAAATAATATTTTGGTTAATGTCAGTAATGATTAGGGCTTCGTAATCATGTTTAGAAAAAACCAGCTCCAAGTCGTTTTGCCAATTGTATTTTTTTGCCAGTGTAGTTACTTGAGTCAATTCTACTTTCTTTTTTGATGCTTGAAGTGTATTGTGATAGTTTTCCATAAAAATATCCCAACTTATTAAAGGCATAGACTTGTGATTAGGCGATATTGTTTTTGATCTTATGTATTCGTATTCCTTATCAGTTAGCTTCATTTGTAGAGTTTCTTTGTTTTTGAGATTGTTTTTCATGGCATTTTAATCAAGTAAAGCATGGACTTATAATTGTTAAAACTAGGCGAAACTTATGTAAAATCAAAATATATTTTCGGTATAGTTTTTGCAATAGGTAAATAAGTCATTAACACTCAAAACCAAAACATTATGAAGTTACCAATAAAAATGATCTGCTCAGTACTAATACTATTTGTTACAAGCGAAATTTACTCACAAATTGATAGAAGTGGTATCCGCACAGAATTTAATCCTTTTAGGAACAATATTAATTCGCTAGCGTATACTGATATTCCTAAAGAAGAAACTCTAAAAAGTGTTATTAGTAAAACAAAAGGTTCGCAGTTTTATGACGAAACGTTTAGACAAGCAACGATCTCCAACACCAAAAATGCTTTTAAGGTTCGCTACAACGCTTTTTTGGATGAAATGGAAATTTTAGACGGCGATGCTGTTGTGTTTATTGATAAGAAACACCAAAAACACTTGGTCTCTTTTCCTACTACCAATATCCATTATAAAGTATTAAAAGAAAGAAAAGACGATGAAAGGATTGCTTTAGGGTATTTTGTCCAATTAGAAGAAAACAATTATTTGTCCTTGTACAGAAAGGATCGTAAAAAGTATGTAGCTCCCGGAAGTCACAGACCTAGAGTCAACGGAGAGTTTAAAAATGCCCGCACTGAATTTTATGTAGAAACCAATAACTCAGGTATCGCCATTCCGTTACCAAGAAAAAATAAAGACTTTGCAGCTTTGTTTTCTACTAAAAGAGCACAAATAGAAGCTTTTATTCAACATGAAAATATAAAGGTTCAAAAAGAAGCTGATTTAATAAAGCTAATCAAGTATATCAATAATTTATAAAAACACTCAGGATACTATGCTTTCATAGGTATTATCAATACTTTGAAATTATTTCGCCCTAGCAACGACTATAAAAAGTGCAAAATACATTAATTTTGCACTTTTAGTATTTATAGTTAATAATTGGTTTAAGGGATATTAGCAAATAACCTAACCAATGTACACTTTGAAAAGTTCAGTGTACCCAAAAAGAAATTATGCAGTCAGAGAATACAACTTGGTACGCGTCGTGGTTTGATACTCCTTATTATCATATTTTATATAAAGACAGAGGATATGACGAAGCAGAGGCATTTATGAAACATTTAGTAGAGTTTTTGAACTTGCCCGAAGATGGAACTATTTTAGATTTAGCTTGTGGAAAAGGTAGACATTCCGTGTTTTTGAATAAAATGGGGTATGATGTAATTGGAGTCGATTTGTCTCCAAATAGTATTGCACTTGCATCTCAATTTGCTAATGATACGCTTCGCTTTGAAGTACATGACATGTGCAAGCCCTATTCAAAACAGTTTGATGCAGTGTTTAATTTGTTTACTAGTTTTGGCTATTTTGAAAACGAATCTGATAATTTGCGTACCATAAAATCTATCAAAACAGAACTTAATGAAAACGGCTTTGGTGTGATTGATTTCTTAAATGCAGATTTTGTTATAGAGAACTTAGTAGAAAATGAAATCAAAGAAGTAGATGGTATTATCTTCCGCTTGCACCGCTATGTAGAAGACGGATTTATTTATAAAGATATTCGTTTTGAAGCTGATGGACGCGAGCATCATTACACAGAAAAAGTAAAAGCATTGAGTTTAAAAGATTTTGAATCGTATTTTACTGCGGCTGATATCGATTTATTAGCTATTTTTGGCGATTATAGTTTGGGAAAGTTTGATAAGAAAACTTCCAGTAGACTGATTATGATTTTTAAATGATGTATTATTTACTACCCATCTTAGCCGTAATACTAGGATTTCTTTTTGTTACTATTTTTAAGCCGCAGCAAAAGCAGCACATGAAGTTATTGCTGGCGTTTAGTGGAGCTTTCCTATTAGCAATTACTATTTTTAATTTATTACCCAATGTTTTTAGCGATTATAAAGGACGTTATGGCATTTTTGTAATGGCGGGAATTTTGCTGCAAGTTTTCCTAGAATTTTTCTCTAAAGGTGCCGAACACGGGCATGTACATATAGATAAAGATAGTCAAAAATTTCCTTGGTTATTATTTGTAAGTTTAAGTATTCATGCGGTTTTAGAAGGTTTTCCAATGCATCAGCACGACCATTTGATTTATGGAATTGTAGTGCACAAAGTACCCATTGCTATTATTTTGACAACCTTCTTTTATAAGTCAAAAATGACAAGAACTTCTATCCTAAACTTCTTATGTTTGTTTGCCGTAATGACACCGTTAGGAAGCTTTTTGTCTGAACAGTTGACGTTTTTAGAAGCGTACCAAAATGAAATTACCGCGTTGGTTATTGGAATCTTTTTACATATTTCAACTACAATATTATTTGAAAGTTCGGAAGGTCATAAATTTAATTTGACTAAATTGTTAGTGATTATTAGCGCAACAGTATTGGCGTATTTTATATAATATACTTCGTGCTTCGCCCAGCATATAGACTTGGCTTTGCTCAGTATAGGCCACTTTTAGTTTTAAAAAGAAAATTTCGTATCAAGCAAGTTCAGAATCAATAAATATTTTTTATGTTTAGCAAGGCAGAATCAAGGAAATTACGACAAGATTTTTGGATTTCGTTTGGAAAATCTTTTCCTCGTAAGTGGGTTTTATATAATACAAAGATCCGAGATTTTTCGTTTAAGTTTTATTTTGACAAGAAAAAAGCGATGGTTTCTCTTGATATTGAAGATCAAAATCTTGAAAATCGTATCAAATACTGGGACAAAATGGTTTCCTTAAAAGCTATTTTGACAAACGAATTTCTTCCTAATGCTATTTTTGATGAAGCCTATGTTTTAGATAATGGCAAAGAAATTTCTAGAATTTACTTAGAAAAACACAAAGTATCTATTCACAATAAAAACACATGGCAAGAAACAATGATCTTCTTAAATGAAACCATGCAGCAGTTTGAAACCTTTTATTATGAATATGAAGATTTTATTAAAGCTTGATTAGACTTCGCTCTATCAGCTTTGTGTTAGAGTTCTCAGATTGTTGGACTTCTTGGATTGTTAGACTCCTTAGATTTTTTGGTTTTTTAGATAGGTTTCACATTTCAACAGATTCAATGTATCATTACTATTTTGGCAGGTATTCCTATTATTTTTTAATGTATATTTAAGTAACATTACCAACTGTTTGCAAACAATTTACCCATTAAAACCATGTTAAAACATCTCTTTTTACCACTGTGTTGCCTTTTATGTTTTACTACTGTACAGGCGCAAGAATATTACAAAGCAAAAAATAGTCCTAAAATTTATACCAAAGGCGAATTAGATAAGGTTATTCAAAGTCTTAATAACAAATTAAAAACCGATATTTCCATTACTACAGTAAGTTATACTATTGAGGAAACTATCAAACGAAACGATTCCATTATTAACTTTATTAGATATGATTTTGATCGTAAAGTTAATAGAACAGGAAAGATATACGATTTGGAAAATAAACCGTTCCCTGATTTTAAACTCCGAAATGTAAAAGGCGAAAAAATAACTCAAAAAGGCCTCAAAGGAAAGATTACGTTTATAAATATATGGTTTGTAAATTGTTATCCTTGCAGACGCGAAATGCCACTATTAAATATACTCCACGAAAAATATAAAGATAAAGTAGACTTTAAGTCCATCACTTTTGATACCAAAGAAAAGGTAAAGACATTTTTAGAAACAAACGCCTATACTTTTGAGCATTTGGTAAATGCAAAGTCTTTTATAAAGAATGATTTGGGTGTAAAAATTTATCCAATGATTATGATTGTAGATAAAGATGGTATTGTACGATATGTAGACAAAGGAATTCCGCCTAGATTTGATAAGAAGACTAAAAAGGTACTTGATTTTACCGAAAAAGATCTTGCCTATTTGGAAACCATTTTAGATGATTTATTGAAGTAGATTAGACTTCTATAAAACTTGACTTCAATAATAATTGCAAGAAGGTAATGATGGCTTTTATATTGTTGGCGATCAATTATCTGCTTTGTCAGGTTGGCAAGAAGGTGCTGTTTCTTCAGCATTAGTCGCTTTTGGTTTATGCGTAAAAATGGAAGGCTTTAGCGCTCCAAAATTACGACAAGTACCATTTACAGCACAGTTAGTGGAAGGACGATAGCTCTTCTTTAATTTTATAATAAAGTCCGTTTGTTTCTAAATAAGAAGCAAATGGACTTTATATATTATGATGTTTATTTCTCACTTATATTCTTTAATCTCCTTTTCCTTCTGGAACTATCACAAAAGCCCATTCAACATCTTCAGGAACTCCATATACTTCTAAAAACTTTCCTCCAAGACTGCTTATTTGAGACTTCTTGTCTTCTATTTCTAGACCGTACTTTTCTCCAAACATTAATTGGACTCCAATATCCAATGTAAGTGTATCAGTATCTTTTAGATCAAAGGTTTTAAATGTATTCGTTTCAATTTTTAAGCCTTCAACAACTTCTATTTCTTTAGAAGTTTCATTGTAAATGAATATTTTATATGACTTTCCTGTTTTATTATATGTAGCAGGTATTATAGAAATATCACTTCCTTTTTCAATAAATATGTTTCCATTTGAGTCTTCATATCTTACTTCTTTAGGTGATTTACCTGCACCTTGCTCACAGGCTATAAGCATTACTAGAATTAAAATTCTGAATATTCGTTTTATCATTTCATCAATTGTTATTGATTATTGCTTGTATTTTTTCAATGATTGTATTCAATTCAGCGATATAGTCTTCTCCAGCTTTTCTATTTTCATCATTCAACTTTAATGCTTCCGAAATTATAGTTTCAAGACTTAAGTCAAGAGATTTTAACACATCTGTCCAAAATCTTTTCCTTTCAGCTGGTGTGTGACATGGTCCGTCTGCATTATTTTTAAATCTATCTGGATTAATCACTAACAAATCATCATATTTAATTCCCATAGATACAGCTTTTTCTTGAAGCTTGTCTCGCTCTTCCCAATTATCAAACCAGTGTTCTCCATAATCATTATCTAAAGTAAAAAATCGCCCAATCCAAACTACTTCATTCCATTCTGTCAAACCAAGTTGATCAGCTATTACTTTATATTCTGGATTTACTACAAAACAGTCAAGTTCTTTTATGTATTTAAATATTTTCATTTTTCTTTAATTAATCATTACTGGTCTGATAGAATCTAAAGTTCAATTCATTACTCTTCTATTCGTTTAATCATAATTTCAATATCATCTGAGTTCAGGTTCAAAGATATTCCCATATCTCGCACTTCTGTTGTCCATTTTTCTTCAAAATTATGCCTAGCTTTTGCATTGGTAATTGGATGACAATAAGGCCTATTATCAAATGCCCTAATTAGCACTTTATTTATTTCTTCTACATTTATTTTTCGTTTTACTTGATTTTTTTGTGTTTTCTCAATAGCAAGTAAAATATTTTGCTGCACCTTAGGGTCTTTTTTAATTTCTTGTTCTACAATAGAATCTAAGACTAAAAACTTGACAGGAACAGATTCAATCTGAAATGCTTTTAAGCGACAATGCCCATCAAGTACAACATAACCACCAATACAACTCAAATACCAAACTAATATTGGTGGGCAAGATCCTTGTTTAACTAATTTTCGAAACCATTTTACCCTACCATTCTTTTCATTTGGCTCATTTTTTAATGCGACAAGGCTATCGTTTCGACCAATATCCCATGTAATCCATCTAGGATTTTCTACATCAAAAGCTTTGGCAATATCACCGACTTTAATTGAAGTGTTTTTTTCTTTGTTTTCAGGAGAAGCTCCAATCGTTAGTGTCCAAAGTCCATCTGATAGTATTGGTTGTTTTTCATCTCCCAAAGACTTAGCAAAAAAACGAGACCAGAATTTATAATAGTCGGCATTTTTTGATGCTTCAATAGTTTCTGAATTTATAGGTTTTATTGGCATGTCTTCCAATTCCCAATCAACTTTATTCTGCAAGAGCCACACGCCCCAATATTCTTTACCAAACGTTCCCCAAAGAATTGGGATATCTTTATTTAGTAATTTAAAACGGCAATTAACTCCTGATTCAAGCTGAAGTATTCCAGAAATTTTATTGTCAACTTCAATTCGTAAACCTGTCCATAATTCAGCGTCATTTGTGATGTCTTTCCAAATCATTTTTCTTCTTAAAAGTATACTTAAACTCTTTCTTTCGTGCAGTGTTTTTATTCCAATTCAAGCGCCATTCAATGCATTCCTTTTAATTCTTCTTTGAAATGTGCTACCTCTAATCGGGTTTTGCTATGAAATTTAAATCCTAATTTTATATAGAAAGCATTAGCGTTTTCATTGGTATCAATTACGCAAAGAAAAAGATTTTTTTTATTCTTTTCTTGACTATGCTTTATCATTTGGGTCATCACTGTTTTCCCGATTCCTTTTCCTCCATGTTTGGGAAGTATGTATATTTTTTCTAATTCGCAATTATCCAGTTCAGATAACTCCCTAGATGATTTATAATTCATTTTTAGAAATTCAATATTCTCTCCATTGTATTGAATAAAATAATATTCATAGTTATCATCTGCCAATTCTGAATTCAACCGATTGGTTCCAAATTCTTGTTCTAAATATAGTTCCATCCCATTTTTAGTCCAATGATCGGCAAATACTTGGGAATATGATTTCTTGCAAATTTCTTGTAATTCAGCAATATCTGTTAATGTTGCTCTTTTTAACATGTAGTTATGCTTCTTCAAATATTACTACTTCTTTTTAGATTCATACACGCCAAGTATTTCGTTGAGCTGCGCATTTTGAACCGCTGTCGTTAAACCTACTTCTTCTGCAACCACCAACATATCTGTTACATAATTGTATTCAATATCTCCTTTAATTTTTCCTCTATTTAGAATCTTTTCTAGTTTATTTTCTCGCTTATAATCAAGTCCTGCTTCGTTTAGTTTCGCCCAAAAATATTCCAAAGTTTCTCCTGCTGCTTCTTGAAAATATGTAAATACAGCTTCAATATCATATTTTAAAGATGCCATGTTTCTGAACTTTTTTCAGCTGTAAGCCTACTTACTTTATCCTTCTCAAGACAAGAAGTCACCCAATCTATATTTTTTGAATCCCAACCTTGCGGTGGATGTTTCTTGTAAGCTTCTATTGCAATATCTATGACTTTACATAGTTTTTCTACTTCTTCTGCATAGGATTTTCTTTTTGCCACATAACTAGTTTCTAATTTGTTTTTCTAAGATAAGGTTTTAACAATAATTAAATATCATTATCTTATTCACGATAACTTTCTTTATATCCTTGAATTGCTCCAAGCGCATTAAAAACACTGTCTTGTTCTTCTTCTAAACCCCAACCTTTTTGTGCCAATTCTACTCTTACTTCAGTTTCAGTTTTTCCTTTTTCAAATAGATAGACTGTATATTCAAGTACCGTTTCTGGTACTCTTTCAATAAGACTATTTAACACCATGGTTCCTGCCTTAAATTGAGCAATGATGTATGGAATTATTATTTGAAAAAGCCAGCTCAATACAAGTCCAATCCAACCTATATTGGAACTTTTAATGGTGAGTCCACCTTCAAGTCGTATTCCTAAAAATTCAAAAAAAGATACATCTACAATATTAGCTTCTGAAATAATCCATAGATATTGTGTAAATAAACTAGTTATAAACATGACTAACATCATACCTGCTAGAAGTATATTGATCATTTTAAAATTAATATAGTTCGTCTTTTTGAGAACTTTTCCAAATACATAGCCTATTCCCAGTCCCAGTCCTACTTCATATAATCCTATAATGTGTCCTAGATTTGTGATGAGTATGCCCAGAAGTACTCCAAAAATGATCGCAATAATTAAACCACCTATCATAGGAACAGCAACATGTGATTCTTTATGAACTATAGGTTTTGGCAATTCAGTAGGAACTTCATATTCTTCCCAACTCAACTCTTTTTCATAAGCTGCTTGTATTTCGGAAAGTTCACCACTTTTTTCGTAGGCTTCTGCTAATTTTTTAAATACTGTGATGAACACTCCTGTTCGCATTGAATTTCTTCCAAAATCAATAAAATTACCTTCTAACGTTTTGCTATGCACTTCAATTCTTCCAGTTGCTTTTTTAGTAATTGTAATTTTCTCGGTAAATTTCCCCCATGTATTTTTCCTTTTTGCCTCTATAGAGTTTTGACTAACATATACAATATTCCATTCCAATTTTTCAAAAACTTTAATTCCTAAAGGTATGATTTGAGTATCCTTAATTTTTGTAACAAACGATTCTGAAAATTCTGGTTTGTATTTATAAATAAACTTCTTTTTAATGTCTAATTGTATTTTGTCAATGTCTATATTCATTCGCGTGATAATTAATAGTAGTTTCTTAAAAATTATATATTCTTGACTATATGGGTATATTTTTGAATAGAATTGTTACTACTACTTTTTATACAATCATACTTTTTTAATAACATACGTCACAATTCCCCAAATAAGCAACTGCTTATCTTTGGTAACTTTGATAGGTTTGTAATTGTCATTTTCGGGCATGAGATATACACACTCTTCTGTTATTTTTAGGCGCTTTACGGTAAATTCACCATCTACATAACACACTGCTATTTTGCCATCTTTTGGGGAAATACTTTTATCTATTACTAATAAGTCGTTATTATCTAAACCTGCACCAATCATAGATTCTCCACTGACACGCGCATAATAGGTTGTGTTTTCATTTCGAATCAATTCTCTGTCTAAACTGATGCGTCTGTTTTTAAAATCATCTGCTGGAGATGGAAATCCTGCAGAGATTCCTTCTTCAACATACGGAAGTGCTATGTCTCCTTGAATGGATTCGTAAAATATGAGCGATCTGTCATTTTTGTATTTCTTCATTGTTCTCTTATATTAAATCGTATCACAGTTTAAGGTAATGATATCACTAAATTTTGTAGTGTATTCTGGCGATAAGTGCGCTTGTCGCATTTTCCATGTGCGTTGTAAATCTTGATTTGCCATTTTAATTTTTCGTCCTCCATATTTTTCATTTAATGTATCCATGGCTTTCATTAATTCTTTGTGTTTTGGATCTTCATTTTTGAATAAATCGAGTTGCAATGCATCCGTATTGATCAATCCCATGAGCATAACACCTGCTCTTTTGTATTTAACTCCTGGTTTAAAAATTTCGTTTAATGTCTTTTGTGCAAATTGATTGATGATGAGTGTAGAATTTGTTGCGTATGGTAACGTTACGACTTTGCTTGCTCTATATTGCGATTCGTTTCGTTTATTTCGATCACTTCTTAAAAACACCATCACAATGTTGCATGAACAATGTTGCATGCGCAATTTTTCTGCACAACGAGAAGCAAACGTGGCAATACGTTCCTTCATATTTTCTTTGTCTGAAAATGTAAATTCAAAACTTCGCGTCGTTGCAATGGCCTTTTTGTTTTGTACTTCATTTTCAAGTTGAATTGTAGGTTCGCCTTCTAAATCTTTTTTGAGTCGCAGTCCCACAATCGATATATTACGCTTTACCCAATCATCCGTAAGTTGTGTAAACTCATACGCAGTGTGCGCACCTTTGAGTTGTAAACGTTGGGCATTTCCACGCCCGATTCCCCAAATATCTTTTATAGAAAGCCATTTGAGCATTTTGATGCGTTTCTCTTCGGTATCTATTACATGATAACCGTTTGTTTTTTCGGGAAATTTCTTAGCAATATTATTAGCTGCTTTTGATAGTGCTTTTGTAGGAGCAATACCAACACTTACAGGGATTCCTGTACATTGGTAAATATAGGTTTTAATGGTATGTCCTACTGTTTGATAATCTTTTGATTCGGGCAATTTCAAAAAAGCTTCATCAATACTATACACTTCTACTTCTGGTGAAAAGTTTTCGAGAAGTTTCATAACGCGCTCGCTCATATCACCATATAAAGAATAATTGGATGAGCGTACTTGAATGTTTTTTTCAAGAATGATTTGCTTGTATTTAAAAAGTGGTGCTCCCATAGGAATTCCTAACGCTTTGGCTTCTCTACTTCTAGAAATTACACAACCGTCATTGTTCGATAAAATAGCCAATGGTTTGTCCATCAACTCTGGATTAAAAGCTCTTTCGCAAGAAGCAAAAAAACTATTACAGTCAATTATTGCATACATATTTAAGGGGAATTATGTATAAAAATAATTTGTAGTATGCTCTTTTAAGAAGAATTATGTTAGCTATTCCTGTCTTTGCAGCAAAAAAAAGCAGCTCGAAAGCTGCTTTTTATAAGGTATGTGAGAAATGTATTATTTTGGATCTAAAATAGCATCGATACGCTCAATAGCATCTCTTAAGTGAATTTTACTCATAGAATCACTTGTACGTCCAATAGCATTTCTTATTTGTCTTTTTAACGTGTTTAATTCAGCTCTTACAACAGCACGTAAGTCAGATTGACTTGTATTTAAAGGAGTTGATTTTACATAAGCACTTCCTCTAAATGCTTGCTGATTTTTAGCCGTCATTAAATATCCTAATCTGTCAATATGTGCTCTTTGTAAGTTACGACGGTACATATCAATAGTTCTACCAGAACGTAATTCTATCCAAACTCCGTTGCGTAAGTCACGCATTAAATCAAGAATTTTATAAGCTTCATTTCCGTTTAGCGCTTCGTTTTCTAATACACGTGCCAATCTACCTAAACTTAAGATTCTGTTTAATGAACGTACTTGCATTCCGCGAATTCTTTCAACAGTTCCAGAGTATTGTGTTTTGTTGAAAATTTCTTCGTCCAATAACCATTCTGGAGTTTTAAATAACTGATCGTTGATGAATTTTACAGCTCTTTTTTGATCTGCCTTTGCTACATGCGTATATACAGCTCCTTCTTGATCATAAGTTTTGTAATGCTCATATACACCACCAATGTTTGAAGAAACATGCCCCATATAACGATTGAACTGACCTAATACTTGACCGTACATTTCATCTAAATCATCATAATTTTTACCATCTTCTGCAGTCCACTTGATTAAGTTAGGAACAATTCTTTTTAAGTTTTTGATTCCGTAATCACTTGCTTTCATTGCATCATCTCCTAAATCTTCTGTTTGAGAACTAGGATCAACTACGTCACCTGCTTGTTGATGTCCAAATCTGTATAATGGATCACCTGCCTTTTCAAGAATCCAACTATCTAAGATTTTCTTTTCATCTTTTCCTGTTTTTGCTTCTAAAATTGGACGATATCCCCAATTGATTGAATATTTATCATAAGGACCAATATTTGGCATTAATGCTACTCCTTCGTCTCCTGGCTGTGCTACATAATTGAAACGTGCATAATCCATAATTGATGGAGCAGTACTATATTTTTTAGTGAACTCAGGACTACGTAAGTTTTCTACAGAATATGCAGCGCTACTTCCCATATTATGTGGCAAACCTAGTGTATGACCAACTTCATGAGATGATACAAAACGAATCAAACGTCCCATTACTTCATTTTTAAACTCCAATGTCTGTGCTTCAGGGTTTATTGCAGCTGTTTGAATAAAGAACCAGTTTCTTAACAAGCTCATTACGTTATGATACCAGTTGATATCACTTTCAAGAATTTCCCCGCTTCTTGGATCACTTACGTGTGGACCATTTGCGTTTGGAATTGGAGATGCTAAGTAACGAACTACTGAATAACGAACATCTTCTGGGCTCCAATCTGGATCTTCTTCTACGGTTGGAGGATCTTTTGCTATAATTGCATCTTTGAAACCAGCCGCTTCAAAAGCTACTTGCCAATCTTCGATACCTTGCTTGATGTAAGGTTTCCATTCTTCTGGAGTGGCTCTATCAACATAATATACAATTTGCTTTTTTGGCACTACAAGTTCTCCTCTTTTGAATTTTTCGATATCTTCATCTCTTACTTCTAATCTCCATCGATCTAAGAAAGTTACTCGTTTACTTTTTTGTGCTTTTAATCCGTAATCAACTTGACTACTTGTAAACCAACCTACACGCTCATCAAAATAACGTCGCTTCATTGGTTCTTTTGGAAGTAAAATCATTGAATTACTCATTTCTACAGAAATAGAACCTACACTTCCATTGGATGGTGGTGAACCTGCATTATATGTTTTAACGTGTCTAGCCTCAATATTTAAAGGATAACTCTTTAACTTATCAATATACGATCTGGAAGCATCTAAACGTGAAATCTTATATTGTCTTCTTCTAAATTGTGGAAGCCCTAATGCTTTCACATCTTTTGAAAACAAAGGAGTAACATCAATAACTGTATTTAATGAATCTTTACTAAATGCTTTGATTGGAAATGCATATAAAATAGGCTCAAAGTTAGAATTTACAACTGCTTCATGTACTGGCAATGAATCTTCTGCTACAACGCTATGAGAAACGACTCTTAGCAGAACTTGTTTTTTCTTTTTTTCCCAGCGAAGAACTTGCGTATTTTGCTTTCCTCCTCCAAAACCAAGCCCTGAAGCTGTTTTTGCAATTCTTGTCACCATTAACATCTCTCTGTTAAAAAGAGTATCTGGAATTTCATAAAAATATTTGTCATTTACTTCATGAACTGTAAATAGTCCTTCATCACTTTTTGCCTCTTTCGTAATTACTTTACTATAAGGCTGAATTCCTCCTTTTTTTGATTTCTTTTTAGGTTTTGTTGAAGCTACTGTTCCTTTCTTATTACTTGCAGAGGCTTTTTTCGCTGTCGAACAAGAAGTTATAGAAACTAACAATATCCCCAACAGAAATAGTGGTATTTTTCTCAACATAGTTTGATTAATTAGTTATGACTGTGAAATTAATAATAAGACAACACTAATAAGCTATGTAAAGTATATTTTAAGATATCTTTAACTTGAATATAAGATTCTTAGACGCAACCTAGTACAACATATTCTATTAAAAATATCAGTGACTAATTAAAGAATTCATTTATTAACTACAATCTGATGTAAAGAAAGAAAATTATCAGTTAGAAGGCATGAAGGATTAGAAGTTAAATTCTTAAATTTCTCACACAAAAAAACCCTTATCAGTTATGATAAGGGTTTTAAAAAAAGGCGGCGACATACTCTCCCACATTTCTGCAGTACCAT
>NZ_JAKVBC010000030.1 GCF_022447245.1 Kordia sp.
ACGAGTACAGACAAGATTCATTAAAAGCTAATGCGTGTTTAACACATATTGATAGTGTTATGTTACCATCTGACGATTTGTTAACTCAATTTTGGGGAAATTATGCTTTATCACATTGGTATAAATATAAATTAGACTTCCAAAAAACAATAATTTATGCTAATAAATTACATGAAGTAGCAAAAAAAATTAATAATAGCGGCTTAATATTATCTGCACTTATGAATAAAGGTAATTTTTATTATGACTATGGAAAGTATAGAGAATCTATGGAAAGTTACCTAGAAGCAATACAATTTGCTAAGGAACTAAAAGATTTGAGAAGACAACTAGGAATATCTCATAATATTGCATTGCTGAAAATTGAAGTTGATGATAATAAAGGAGCTGCAGAATTATTGGAAGAAACATTAAAAATTCTTGAACAACAGAAATCCAAAAGGTTTAATGGATTGGAGGTTAGTATTTATATAGCATTAACCAAGTCATATATGCGTTTAGAAAATTATGTCAAGGCTGAATACTATGGTAATAAAGGAATAACATTCAGTAATCAATATGGTGATGAAGATGCAAAAGCGTATTTGTATAATTATTTAGGCGAAATAAATCTTGTTCAACAGAAATATCAAAAAGCAATTTTATTTTTAGATGAGGCCATAAATTATGCAAATAAGGTAAAAACAGCAAGTACTCAATTACCATTTATAAATTTAAATATAGCCAAAGTATATTATTATCAAAAGGAATATCACAAATCAATTACTATTCTAGAAAAAATAGCGATTGCGCAACAACAAAAAAACACAAATTTTTTCGGTTTAGAAGATATGTATAAATATCTTGGAAAATCCTATAAAGCACTAGGAGATACTGAAAAGAGCTTATTTTATTTTGAAAAAACCAATGAAGTTTACACGCAGAATGACAAAAAACAAAGTGAAATTGGGATAGAAATTATCAAAGAATTTGATTCACAATCTTTAAAAGAAGAATTAAGTAAAGCAGAACAAAAAACACAAAACACAAGAGTTATTCTTTATGCAAGTATCTTTTTAGCAATATTAATCATTTGTGGAGTGATCTTTTTTTATAAAAAACGAGAAAAAGAAAATCAGCAAAGGTTTATAGCTTTATTACAAAGTTTAGATGAAGAAAAAGAAAAAGCTAAAGCCGTTGCTGAGGAAATTCAAAAGAAAACAGAAAAGAAAGAGGCTTTAATAGAAATTAAGGAAAAAGAGGTTTCAAAAGAAATTGTAAAAGAAAATCCTATAAAAGAAGTTGAAATTATTGACGAAACAAAGGCACGATTGTTAAAAAAGTTAGAAAGATTTGAAGCTAAAGAATTGTACTTAAGTAAAAATAGCAGCTTGAATGATGTAGCTAAAAAATTAAAGACCAATACGTCGTATTTGTCGAAATTAGTAAATGCACACAAAGGAAAATCGTTTACGGCATACATTACAGATTTGCGTGTCAACTATGCCATTCGACGTTTAAAAGAAGACAAAAAATTTAGATCCTATACCATAGATTCTATTGCAAGGGAGATCGGTTTTAACCGTTCCGAATCCTTTTCAAAAGCATTTAAAAATAGAACTGGTTTATATCCGTCGTATTATATAAAAAGACTTGGTATTCAAGGTGTTGAGTGATTTTTTTGTACTCGATATTTATGAATTTCTAGAGGTATTTTGTAAAAAAAAAATACTTCTGGATTTATATTTGATACAACTTATGAAACCTAAATGATATGAAGAAAAAACAATTTAATACCAAGCTCTTATTTCAAAAAACAACTATTGTATCTTTTAATGCCATGAAAAAAATTCATGGAGGACAGTTAGTAAATGTTGATACTGTGCCAATTTCGGTTGATGGTTTAACTTGCTTAACATTACAAGATTGTCAAACTCAAACAAAAGACAATCAACATACTTGTTTTATTACATGCAATGATTGCCCTAGGCCAACAAGAACTGATACGGTTAATTCTAATGGTTGTACAGGCGATGTAACTAGAGTTGGATGTTTTGAGACAAGAGATGTTTGTTAAAAATTAAAAACTTGAAGAAAACTACTAAACTTAAAAAAAAAGAGCTTACAAATTGTAAGCTCTTTTTTTGTTGGTGCTTTTTTCAAACAAACGCAAAATTTGCATGTAACAAAATTCAGTACATTCACACAGATATTGTGAATCAATAAAAACACTATGAAAATAAGGTTACTGTTAATTGCACTAATTATTTTAGTCAACGCTTGTACTGAGACGGTTGAAACTAAAAACAAACAAAAAGAAACAACTACAACAACGGAAGAATTTACTGCGAATCAAAAAACGAGTAAACATATCAATATTCCTGGAACACGTTTGTTTATAGTTCCTCCTAAAGGCTTTAAAGTATCTACAGCTACAACAGGTTTAGAGAAAGACGATATGGTAATTCAAATTTTTGACCTTATTGGTGGAAATTTTTATACAAATACCAACACATTTAGCAAAGAAGCTCTTGAAAAAGGTGGCGTAAAGGTTTACCAATACAGAGAACTAAAGGTAAATGGATTTTCTGCAAAATATGCAATGATAGAAGGCGAAGGAAACTTAAAAGGAATCAATTTAGTTTTCGGAGACACTACATTTAGCACAATGGTAATGGCAATGTTTCCTGCTTCCAATAATGAAATTGAAGCTGAGCTTAAAAAATCATTGGAAACTATTTATTATGACAAATCGCATGAAGTTAATTCACTAGCAACAGCACGATTTACCCTTGACGAAAATGTATCTAAATTCAAATTTGCAAAGTCAGGAGCAAATATTATGATGTACACCATTGATGGAATAGATAAGCCATCTTATGAAAATGAATCTATAGTTATGGTGAGTACATTACCAATAGATGGAAATATGACCTTGCGAAGTACTGCAGAAAGTTTGATTAACGGTTTAAAAGAAAAAGGCTTAGTGGTTTCAGAAATTAAAAATAAAGCCGCAAAGACCGTTGATGGAGTCAGTATGTATCAAATAGATGTGCATGGTAGTCTTAAAGGAGAAAAAATTATTATGCACATGTTGGTTGCGGTAGATTACGAAAAAGTAGTTATTTTACAAGGACTTATTAAATCTGATTTTAAAGAACATCTAAAAGAAGTCAAAAAATTAGCTAGTACGTTAAAGTTGATAACGAATAATTAGTCAAATTTTAGTTTACACAATGAACCCAGCAGAAGATTATATTTTAAAACAACCAGAGCCGTATAAATCTATCTTGTTAGAACTACAAGTCTTGATGGAGCATACTGTGCCAACTGTAGAGTTAAAGTATAAATACAGAATTCCGTTTTACTATTATAAAGGGAAACCGTTTTGCTATTTGAACGCGAGTCATAAAAAGAAGTTTGTAGATATCGGAATTGTAAAAGGTGGCGAAATCACAGTGCATGCGGAGCATTTGGTTACGAAAGATCGAAAAAAGATGGCTTCGTTACGTTACGAGCAACTTCAAGATATAAATCACGACATTTTTTTTGATGTCATAAAAGAAGCCGCTAGTTTTTACTAGCGGCTTTATATTTTTATTGAATCAGGTATACTTTGACTTCGCTCAATGTGACAATATCTAACGGTCTAACATTCTAAGAAAGTTTACAACGAATTAACCGTTTTACGAATCTTCACCAAATTGCTTAACAAATTTTCTAAATGATCTAAATGCAACATATTGGCACCATCACTTTTTGCATTTGCCGGATCAAAATGAGTTTCAATAAACAATCCGTCTACATTATTAACCACACCTGCGCGTGCAATAGTTTCAATCATTTCAGGTCTTCCACCAGTCACACCACTTGACTGATTTGGTTGTTGTAACGAATGTGTTACATCCAATACAGTTGGTGCAAACTGTTTCATGGTTGGAATACCGCGAAAATCCACAATCATATCTTGGTAACCAAACATAGTTCCACGATCTGTAATCCAAGCATTCTCATTTCCAGCATCATGTACTTTTTTCACAGCGTGTTGCATACTTTCAGGACTCATAAATTGTCCTTTTTTCAAATTCACTACTTTTCCAGTTTTTGCCGCAGCAACTACCAAATCGGTCTGACGCACTAAAAAAGCGGGAATTTGCAACACATCTACATACGCTGCAGCTTTGGTAGCATCAGAAGCTTCGTGAATATCGGTAATTGTTGGTACGTCAAAGGTATCAGAAACCTTTTTAAGAATCGCTAAAGCCTTTTCGTCTCCAATACCAGTAAAACTATCAATACGACTACGATTGGCTTTCTTAAAGCTTCCTTTAAATACATATGGGATTTCTAATTTATCAGTAATGGCTACCACTTTTTCAGCAATGCGTAATGCCATATCTTCACTCTCAATAGCGCATGGACCTGCTAATAAAAAGAAATTACCGGATGTAGTATGTTTGATCTTTGGAATAGAACTCAGTTGCATAAATTGTAAATTTGCTGCAAAGATACACTAAATTTCAGTAGTAAGTAAGCTTGTATTTACCGCAGTCATTTGTGCAATTTTTTTATTGGTATGCTTGGTGTAATACAAGGCAAGTACGACAAACAATACAATAGCAACAATAAAAACGTATATGAGTGAGAATGCGCTACTTTCAGTTTGCAAAATTGTCAAAAATGGTGCAAAAATAAACTTGCAAATCACCACAAGAATAAGTGCAATACAAATAGAAACGCCTAAAATTTTATAGGAAATCTTATGATATACACTAGCGATTTGCTTGCGCGAAAAACCTAAAAAGTATAACTGACAAATGGTTTGTTTATTCTTTAAAATAAGAAGGTTTATATTGGTAATAACCAAAGTGATAGATAATGCAGTGATTAAAATTCCAATCCCTAACACAATCGCTAATACCAATTGTAAAAAGTAACTAATACGAGAACTTAATAACTCGCTTTGAAAATATTGATAATTGTTTTTTTCAAAAAAATCTAACAGTTTCGGGTCTGATGGATTGGTAACTTCCATAATAACACGCGATATCTTAACCTCTATGTCAGGACTCAATACTTGATTGGTATATTCTAGAAATGATTTTGGAACCAATATCGTATTAATTTTCTCGGAAGTAGCTAAAATATAAGCATCATACATCTTTCGTTTGGATGATCCTGTTAAGCTTAGTTTAATTGGAATTTGACTGATCACCTTTTGATTAATTTGTGGTAAACCAGCGCCAGGAGCAAATCCGTAATTGTATAAGTCTATATAATTTTTGGGAATGATGACAGGAACTCTCCTTGATTCGGGAGACCATTTCCAGTTTTCATCTTGAACATCGATAAATCGGTCAGAAACAGATTCCAAAAACATGTCGGTACTCATGCCGCCCATTCCAAGTAAAGAAACACTTCCTTGAACTCTGTAGGTGCCATTGGTAAAACTACCGACTTTTTTTACAAAATCTTGCTGTTTCAGTGTTTCAATTTCTTCTTCTGTAAAAGCATTATCTTTGCCTATGGCTTTCGATATAATAACCGTTTGATTGCCTAATAAATCGTTGGAAGAACCAAAAAGGGACTGTGTATCTACAAAAAGTTGAAAAACAACCAGCAAAATTCCCAATCCTAAACTAGAAGTCAGCGCAAAAAATAATAATTGCGAAAAGCGAATTTGTTTATGTAACAAATCACTAATCACAACAGCAATGTTTTTGTATAGTCAATATTGTATGAATTTCCCAAACTAGCAATTACTAACGTAGCATTTCGTTGGCTAACTTCTTCTAAAATTAGTGATGTCGCATTGGCAATTTGCACATCGTCAATATGACTAAATGGTTCATCTAATAATAACAATTCAAACGGTTGACACAAAGCTCTTACAATAGCAACACGTTGTTGTTGACCGTAGGATAAAGTTTCTGCTTGTTTGTGTGCCAATTGGTCTACGTCTAAGCGCTTCATATACGCTAAAATTTCCGCTTCTGTTTTATGAGCTGTCAATTGATTTTTTAACTGAATATTCTCCAGAGCAGTCAATTCAGGAAACAAGCGTAATCCTTGAAAAACGATGCTTATTTTTTTACGTCGAAGTTGTGTCCATTCAGGTTCAGTATATGATAATATATCTTTTCCATCAAACTGAATCGCACCTGTGAATTTATTATTTAAACCGTATAAAAAATTAAAGAATGAACTCTTTCCACTACCAGAAGCAGCTTTTACCAAATACTTTTGGCCAGACTTCAAACTAAAAACTTTACTCCAGCCCTCTGAAGAAGCTGGAGTAAAGTATGTTGGAATTATGGTTTGTATTTGTATTGTCATGCTCTAAGAAATCTTGAGAGATTATTTAATAGCGAGACATCATTTTAAGAGATTCTTTCATTGTAGCATCCATATATTCTATGGTACGCTTCAACGAGCCTCCTTCACCTTTTACTTCATAATATGCTTCCATACCATCAGCATTCATCATCATGTGTGAGTCACCAAAGAATTCAGAATAGTTCATGGTTTCAGTATTAGTGTTTATTTCATTTCCATCTGAAAAAGCATATGGATCAAAACTGTTAAACATTTCACTCATATTTGAGTAAAGGTTTTCTGAAGTGAAGACATATATTGAGTTGTCTAGATTAGCTTTGTATTTAAATTCTGAGAGATTTGTAGCTAATTTTCCATTATTATACACTTCATCTGCTTTAGTTACATCGTTTGTCACAAATAAAATATCATTTTTCAAGAGTGCAAAAACGTCTTTTGACAATTGGTAGTAATTTTTTCCTTTGGTGGATTTTGGTCTTTGCATCGTCATCATGATATTCATCAACTTTTCAAAGTTTTCAG
Organism: Kordia sp.; assembly: GCF_022447245.1. GTDB lineage: Bacteria > Bacteroidota > Bacteroidia > Flavobacteriales > Flavobacteriaceae > Kordia. Next base: position 6,838 of record NZ_JAKVBC010000030.1, read on the forward strand.
TCTCTTTGATGGCAACGGCACCATAAACAAATGGAACTTTTTTGTCAAATACTTTATATCTGTAATCATCACTGTAGTAATCAATGATGCTATCTTTTACAGTTTTTCCTTCCGTAAAAGCAATCATCATTGAACCGTCAAAGACATTTGCAACATCAGCAATGCTCATTCCCATAGCACTTTCCATTTGATTATTGGTATTTTCCAGGTTCATTTTTAATCCTTTTCTAAACAACTCAGGAATCAATTTATTCTCTTGTAAACTTTCAATATGTTTGTATAATGCAGAAGTGTTCAATGATACTTTCACTACTGCTAAAGGATTTTCAGGTAGTACATTTAATAGATCAGCATTATATCCTTTAGCTGCCCATGTTTTGTATCCTGTTAAAGACTTCAAGTCGTCATTTAAACCTAAATTTGATTTCACTAAAACACGATCATCCTCAAAACTCCCATGATAAGAAAAATTATTATCTCCTAAATTAAGATTAACTCCATATATTGATAACAAAGAGTTTGCTAAATCTTTGACAGGACTGGAAGTTATGTGGATTCCCATATCCATTCCAGCACCAATAAAATCTTTGAAATAGTCAGTTGCATAAATATTTTCTGAAGATGCTAATTTTGTCAAATCAATTAAATCTTGACCAGCAAATCTTGAACCTACCATAAACAGTGCAGTGGTTTCATTCCACCCAATTGCAGCATCTCTCTGAGTATATACTGTGAATGCATTATCTTTACCAACGTTTTCTTGCTTTTCTGCACGTGGCATATCTTTTAGCATCGGAGCGATCATTTTTTCGAAAGAAGAAGCATTTTGTATTGGTATGATAAGTGCCCCAGAAGTTGATCCACCATCTGTTTTCATAAATCCAAACATCATATCATTACGGAAAGTTGTCTTGATATTTTCAGCATTTATTTGCTCAGCCATGAAGTCTTTTAATTTTTGAGGAGCAGATTGCGTGATCATTTTGTTAATATTCAAATTTTTGAAATCAACATCTTTACTTTTCTCATACAAAGATTCGAGATTTACATACATTACTCCGGTAGCATCTTTTGGTATGAAGGATGCTTCAGAAGGTTTTTTTCCACAACTTACAACTAAAATGGTAATTGCAAGTAGACATAAAATTTTTTTCATATTGAATGAAGTCTTAAAGGTTTATTATTTATTTATTATTAATCTGTGGAGGAATGCAAATTTAATAATATCTAAATGTTTTGAAATAAAAACACTATAAAATATTGATATTTACGTTTGCGACCTTATGTAAGACTGAAACCGCGCTAAAATGTTACAATTCTTGGAAATGTCATCAAAAAAACATTCAAAATCAAGTTAAGAATTGATCTGTAAAAATTAAGGCTAAAATGTTAATTAATAGTAATTTAACCTAAAAAACAAGTAAAATTCTTTTCTCTGGTAAATAAATAGTACATTTGCACGCTTAAAAAATAGAGGTAAAATGACTTCAATTAAAAATATTGCAATAATTGCGCACGTAGACCACGGAAAAACAACATTGGTTGATAAAATAATGTATCATTGTCAGCTATTTCGTGAAAATGAGAATACAGGAGATTTAATCCTTGACAATAATGACTTAGAGCGTGAGCGTGGAATTACAATTACTTCAAAAAACGTATCCGTAAACTATAAAGGAACTAAAATCAATATCATTGATACACCTGGTCACGCCGATTTCGGTGGAGAAGTAGAACGTGTATTGAATATGGCTGATGGTGTTTTATTGTTAGTAGATGCATTTGAAGGTCCAATGCCACAAACACGTTTTGTGCTACAAAAAGCAATTGATTTAGGATTGAAGCCTTGTGTCGTTGTAAATAAAGTAGATAAGGAAAACTGTACGCCTGATGAAGTATATGAAAAGGTATTTGACTTAATGTTTGAATTAGGTGCAGAAGAATGGCAATTAGATTTCCCAGTGGTGTATGGTTCAGCTAAGCAAAACTGGATGTCAGATGACTGGCAAAAGCCAACAGATTCTATTGAGCCTCTATTAGATATGGTTATGGAACACATTCCATCACCAGAATTTGAAACAGGAAGTACTCAAATGTTAATCACGTCATTGGATTATTCTTCTTTTACAGGACGAATTGCTATTGGACGTTTGCAACGAGGAACATTAAAAGAAGGAATGCAAGTTTCTTTAGTAAAGCGTGATAAAACCATCATCAAATCAAAAATCAAAGAATTACACACTTTTGAAGGTTTAGGAAGAAAAAAGACTACTGAAATTCAGGTTGGAGATATTTGTGCAATTGTTGGTTTGGAAGGTTTTGAAATTGGAGATACGATCGCTGATTTAGAAAATCCAGAAGGGTTAAAAACGATTGCTATTGATGAACCAACGATGAGTATGTTGTTTACGATTAACGATTCTCCTTTCTTCGGAAAAGATGGAAAGTTTGTTACTTCACGTCACATCAAAGATCGTTTAACAAAAGAATTAGAGAAAAATTTAGCCTTGCGTGTTCAAGAAACCGATAGTGCTGATAAGTTCTTAGTCTTCGGTCGTGGTGTCTTGCACTTATCTGTATTAATTGAAACGATGCGTAGAGAAGGATATGAGTTGCAAATTGGTCAGCCGCAAGTTATCATCAAAGAAATTGATGGTGTAAAATGTGAGCCAATCGAAGAGCTAACAATTGATTTGCCAGAACACGTTTCTGGAAAAGCAGTAGAAATGGTAACGCTTCGTAAAGGAGACTTACTAAGTATGGAAGCTAAAGGTGATCGTATGATTTGCGAATTTATGATTCCATCAAGAGGAATTATTGGTTTGCGTAATCAATTACTAACGGCAACTGCTGGAGAAGCAATCATGGCACATAGATTTAAAGAATACCAACCAGTTCGTGGTGGAATTCCAGAGCGTCAAAATGGATCGTTGGTATCTATGGAAAAAGGAACAGCAATTCCATACTCAATTGACAAATTACAAGATCGTGGAAAATTCTTTGTAGATCCAGGAGAAGAAATCTATGAAGGTCAAGTAATTGGCGAAAATTCTCGTGGAGACGACATGACTGTAAACGTTACAAAAACAAAAAAATTATCTAATGTACGTTCAGCTGGAGCAGATGACAAAGCTAAAATTGTTCCTGCCATCAAGTTCTCTCTAGAAGAAGCGTTAGAATACATTCAAAAAGATGAATATGTAGAAGTAACGCCAAATTATCTACGTCTGCGAAAAATATATCTAACGGAAGTAGAAAGAAAGCGTAACAAAACGATTTAATATTACAATTCATAATAGTAAAAAGGTTTCATTGCGCTACGTAGTGAAACCTTTTTTTTGCTTTTTACAGACGCGATTGTTGATGTGAAACAAAAACAAATCAAAGAATCAACAAAAAAGCAACGAATAAATCAACAACAAAGACATGGAAATATTTGGAATAACAGGAACTGAATTGGTAGGATATTTAGCCTCTATAGCTGTGTTAATATCATTCACAATGAAAGACTTACGAAACCTGAGAATGATCAATGGAATAGGTTGTTTACTGTTCGTTTTATACGGTTGTTTAATGCCAACCTTGCGTGTAGGTTTACCAATTATCATTACCAATGTAGCAATTTTTGGAATCAATATTTATCATTTGACTAGGAAAAACGTTTAGTGTATACTGACCATTTAAAGAGTATTAATTTTATTCCGTGTTGTTTTCTTTGATTGCGTAAAAAAGCATCTTAGCTTTAATATGTACTGAATTTAATTTCAGTAAAAACAAACTAACAATCATTGAAAAAAAGTAACATTATGAATATAAGCGACTCTTATTTTTAATCCTTATCGGTAATTTTTTTGTTTGCTTTTAGCCATTCCAATAACAAGCAAAAAACAACAATATACATTGTGAAAAGTTCAGAACGTTTAAGCAAAAACTAGTTTCGAATTAAAAGAAGACATAGTTATACAAAATACTGAAAAAGAGTATGGGTTATATGCGGAAATAACGTTAAAAAATCTGAAGGTCAAATGTTTAACCTAGTGTTCTCCAAAAAAGATGTAAAAGGAATTCAATGCAATATAAATTTGACAAACGAAAATTTGTTATCGGGTAAAATAATATTACAAAGACCAATATGTTATTTTTGAGAATCGTCCATTCATCAAAACAACACTTGCTAAAAAGTTCAAAAGTTGACAAAATAACCATGAAAACAGAAGATGAAGATAATCATTGGTACTCGCCTCATTAGCTAAAATTTAGTTTAGATAAACTAATCGTAACTAAAAAGTAAAATTTTATATCTTTACCGAAATATCAAGCTATGGAATTTCTTTATTTTGATGCAGGATTAGGAGCAATGTTGGTACAAGCACTTGTTGCCGCTGTTGCTGGAATCGCATTGTTTTACAAAAGCATAACTCATAAAATAAAAACCATCATTGGTTTGCACAAAAATACTGCTGAGACAGAAGTATTTGACGATATTAATATTGACGATTCTGCCATAGAAAACGCATCGCAAGATGACAAATAATACCCGACATGATTCTTCTTATCGTGATCCTAGCGGACATGTGTATGTAGAAAATGATACCATTAAAAGAATCATATTTCCTAGCTACTTTTCGCAGTATGAAAAACTAACATCTTCTGGATTTTTTCAAAAAACATTTCAACACAAATTGTTGATTCCACATGAAGAAATTGAAAATTCAACAACACATATTTGTATTCAACCAGAACAAATTCCGTTTATAACCTATCCGTACGAATGGAGTTTTCAGCAATACAAAGAAGCAGCTTTACACACTTTAAAACTGCAGAAATATGCGTTGCAACATGACTTTTCGTTAAAAGATGCAACCGCGTATAATATTGCTTTTCACAAAGGAAGCGCTGTATTTATTGATACACTTTCGCTAGATTTTTATACGGAAAATTCACCGTGGCGCGCGTACAAACAATTCATTACACATTTCTTAGGTCCGTTGGTTGTGGCAAAATATCATGGAGCCGAATTTCTAAAAACAATGTCTAACTTCATTGATGGAATTCCTTTAAAGTTAATTTCTTCCTTATTACCTGGAAAAACAAAATTGAATCCGTTTTTATACACCAACATTCACTTATTGGCAAAGTATGAAAACAAGCACCAAGAAGAAAATGTAAAAGAAAGCAAGCAAGCGTCTTTATCAAAAAAGGGATTGTTCAATATCATTGACAGTTTGTATAATTACATCAAAAAGTTGCAACTCATGGAGCAGTCGGAATGGGGAAATTACTATCAAAAAACAAATTACTCTGACGCCGCTTTTCAGCAAAAAGCAACGATTATCAACGATTGGATTCAAGAGTTAAATGCAAAGAATGTGATTGATGTTGGAGGTAATGATGGCACTTTTGTGCGACAAATTAAAAGCGGAATCGAAGTCGCTTTGGTTGGTGATATTGACAATAATGCGGTAGATCAAAATCATTTTCAAGTCAAAAAAAACAAAGAAACCAACATGTTGCCTTTTGTGATTGATTTACTCAATCCGTCAGCATCTATCGGTTTTCAAAATACGGAACGCTCTTCGTTTATAAAACGTGTACAAGATTTTCAACCAGATGCAACGTTGGCGTTGGCGCTGATTCATCATTTATCCTTAACAGGAAATGTACCTTTTGAAAATTCTGCTGAATTTTTTGCGTCGTTCTCCAAAAACCTCATCATTGAATTTCCGAAACGTGCGGATTCGTACGCAACACGTTTACTCAATGCTAAAGCGGAATTCAAAGATCAATTTGGACACTACAATATGGAGAATTTTGAAAAAACCTATTCAGAATATTTCGAACTGGTAGCTAAAAAGAACATCGACGATTCCGAACGTGTTCTATATCTATTTAAGAACAAACATCGTGAGTAAACTAAAACAATACATAGAAAAATTTGTTGCAAGTACTAAAGAATATCCAATCGTATTTGCGCTGGCTGCAGGTTTGTATTCGTTTATTTATGTATATCATTCCAACTTTATGTTGGTCAATTCGGGATTTCAATTTCTGATAATTTTATGCTCGTATATTATACTTCCTGTGCTAGTTTTTACAGTTTCTTGGGAATTGATAAAGCGACTCAAATTTCTCAATAAATTCCAACACTATTTATTGCCAGTTTTAAATGCCATGTTTTTTGGGTTTTTCTTTGTGGGAAGAATTTATAGTTTTCAACAGCGAAAAATCATTTTGGTAGCCGTGATTATTTGTGCGTTACTTGCGATTGTGCTCAGAAAACAATACAAAAAAATAATAGTCTTACAATTCATTATGGCGTTTGTGGCACTCATAACATTGTTGCCTACATTGTACAGAGCAATGTTTGATAGTGATGAATGGCGAAAATTTCCTGAAGAAGTTGTGGCGACAAAATTCAAACAATTTCCAAATATATATGTCATTCAACCTGATGGCTATGCGAATTTTAGCCAATTAGCAAAAGATCCGTACAATTTTGAAAATACAGCATTTGAATCATTTTTAAAAAATATTGGATTCAAATTATACAACAATTACCGAAGTAATTATACCTCTACAGTCTTGTCGAACAGTTCCATGTTTGCGATGAAACATCATTATAAAGGCGAACAATTATTTGGAGCAAGAGAAGTGATAATGGGTGATAATCCTGTGATACAAACCCTCAAAAACAACCATTACGAAACCTTTCTCTTCATGGAGAATCCGTATTTGCTATTAAATCGTCCAGAAGTGAAGTATGATTTCTGCAATTACACGATGGATGAAGTTCCTTGGTTTGGAGTTGGTGCATTTGGCAAACGTAAAAAAATGATTCAACCATTAGCAGAAACAATTAAAAAACAACAAGGAAAGCGTAGTTTTTATTTCATTGAAAAAATTCTACCTGGACATATTTCCACCTTTAAAAATGCTTCCAAAGGAGTAGAAGTAGAGCGAGAAAACTATCTTACACAAGTAGAAGCTGCCAACAAATGGCTGAAAGAAATTACAAGTGTCATCATAGAAAATGATCCTAACAGTTTAATCATCATTGCAGCCGATCATGGCGGTTATGTTGGATTTAACTATACCAAAGAACTCTTTCAAAAACAAACCGACGAAAAACTAGTCTTTTCTGCATTTTCGGCGGCATTGGCAATCAAATGGCCAAATAGTAATGTGCTAAATTACGATGCACAACTCAAAACTCCAGTCAATTTATTCAGAACACTATTTGCATATTTAAGTAACGATGAATCTTTACTTAAAAATAGGCAAGAAGACACAAGTCATGCTATCATTACCAATGGTATATTAGGTGATGTGTATGAATATATTGATTCTAATGAAAATGTAGTTTTTGAGAAGGTTGAGAAGTAGTTATTTCAGTTTAAATAACAATCCAGCCAGCTTTCAAAAAAGTTAATGTTGCATTTTCAACAAACTCTTTCAGTGTTGTTTTTTTAGTTGCCTTATCGTTTGTTAACTCAAATAAAAATACTTGCGGATTAGCTATGTTTGGTCTATACATCCAAAATCGAAAACGTTTCACTTTTGAAGAATTAGATAAAAAAGGGAGTTCTTCTATATTGGAAATAATAAGATGATCTCCACGGCTAATGTCATAAAGATAACGTTGTATTGTAGAAAGTGAATCCAATTCTTTTGCTGTTTTTTTAGGCTGTGTTTCAAAATCACTAATCAGTTGTGGATACAGAATTCCCTTTGAGAAAATTGGTGCTAGTAATTTATTGAGATTGTGAACTTCGAAAGTTTTATCAGTATACATAAAATTAGTGACGGTAGTTTTCTTTATACTGTCCGTATATACTTTATAAGTAGTTTTTACATATTCCTTTTTAAAAAATTCTTGTGCCCAATAGCCTTCTTGTGCTCCTTGATTTTTAAAAGGAGGTTTTAATTCGAGATTTTGTGCTCGGCAAGTAATTGTTGAGAATAAAACTAGTAGTATTGCTAATGCTTTCATCTTTTTTTTGTCAAATCTCTTTGATTTAGATAAAAATTAAAAGGAGTAATGAGCGAAAACCTATTTTGACTTAGTTATTATTTCCTCAAAAGCAATTTGTATTTCTTCTGCTGTCCCACTTTGTAGTTTTGTGCCATCATAATAACCAATTGTAAAAATCGGAATGTCTTTTTCTATAGATGAAACCCAGATACACGGAAGATTATCTAAATTATTGTTTGTATCAAAGGCAAAGTACAAACGATCTAAACTTCTATAAGGAAATAGCTTTTTTGCTTTTGCAATCGACTGAATTGTTGTAGCAAACTCTCTAATAATTAACCATTTTGGAGAATCTGTAGCATCATGTGCTGAGGGTTGTAAAAAGTTGAACCAACAAATTTCAAAAATAATTTCTGCGTCAGTTTTTAAATTTGAAATGTCTATTGGAGGCTTTATATGAGTGTTTAAAAAATCTTTGAGAGGCACTTTTAATTCTAAAAACTCAAAAATAGTATTGGTTACTTTTTCTATCTCTGAAAAATATTTACTCGGTAAAAAAACACCTCCGCATTGAAAAGAAACCCAAATTTCTTTTTCATCATTAACACGAATAATTTCCATAGATCGGTTCTTTGTAGTTTGATAAGCAATTTGCTCTCCAATTTCATTCGAATCCTTATCTAGGCTTACTGAAGCACCAATTTGGAGTAACTTTTTATTTAGGATGTCAGTTATATGCATTTCATTTTCATGTAAATTTACTTGAAATCATTAAAATGATTCTATGACTAATACGGACATCCAATAAAAGGAAAGTATGCTCCCCAAAACAAAAAATACTTGTCGAGTTCCACGATTCCAAAACGATATTTTAAAATAATAGTTTAAAAAAGCTTCAAACGCCCAACTAAACGTGTAACAAATATTTGCTCCCAACACATAAAATAATACAATAGTATAATCATCATACGGTGATAAGCCATTAGGGACTTCACCTCTTACCAGAAGAACGGTTAATGCTCCAAAAATGGTTATGATGTTATAAATCCATCTTTTTCTTTCCCACCATCTAATAGCAGTATTAAAATCAGGATATGTATTATCTATTTCCATGTTGTAATATTTGAAATTAATAAGAAAATTTAAATTAAGGAAATTTCATATAAAACCCAAAAAAGTAAACAAATTTCATTTTTATATACGACTTTTACCAAACTCACGTTAAAATTAGTAAATTCACTTTTTCTAAACCAAACCTAAAATTTACACACTAACCAAATATACGAGTGAATCTAAATTGCGTTGGGACAACTTTGTCTCAGAAGCAAAAAATAGCACATTTTTGTTCTATCGCAATTTTATGGATTACCATCAAGATCGTTTCAAAGATCATTCACTAATGCTCTACAAAAAAGACAAGTTAATAGCACTATTTCCTGCAAATCAAGATGAAAATATATTGTACTCTCATCAAGGTTTAACATATGGCGGTTTATTAATCAAAAAAGATATAAAACTTCGCGATGTCAAAGAGTGTCTGCAAATACTTTTAGACTATTTAAAAGAAAATAACATTCAAAAAGCATACATCAAGTCGTTACCATCATTATACAGTCCTATTCCGATAGATGAATTGAACTATTTGTTTTTTATTCTAAAAGCGAAACTCACACGAAGAGATGCACTTTCAGTAATAAATATGAAGCATCGACCGAAGCTATCTAGAGACAGAATAGCTGGAAATAAAAGAGCGTTAAAAAATAAATTAGCCGTTAAAGAAGTAGATGCGTTTGATGATTTTTGGAATGAAATTTTAATTCCAAACCTTAAAGAACGATACAATACAAAACCAGTACATACCCTAGAAGAGATTCAAAAATTGAAAAAATTCTTTCCAAATAACATCAGACAATTTAATGTGTATAAGGATGGTGTAATTGTTGCAGGAACGACTATTTTTGAAACAGAATATGTGGCACATTCACAGTACATTTCAGGAGATGATGACAGAAATATATTGGGAAGTCTAGATTTTTTACACATCTATTTGTTGGATGAAGTCTTTAAAGATAAAATGTACTTTGACTTTGGAATTTCAAACGAGAATCAAGGAAGAAACGTAAATGAAGGTCTACACTATTGGAAAGAAGGTTTTGGAGCACGAACAATGACGCAAGATTTTTATGAAATAGACGTGAAAAACAGTCACAAATTGGATACGATTTTTATATGATAAAATTTCTAGACTTACATAAACTCAATGCGCGATTTGAAGCAGAATTTCAATCTGAATTCAAGAAATTCCTGGATTCAGGCTATTATGTATTGGGCAACAATGTAAGAGCGTTTGAAAAAGAATACGCAGCGTATTGCGGCACCAAACATTGTATAGGAGTTAGTAATGGCTTAGATGCGTTGACGTTAATTTTAGAAGCCTATAAAATCTTGGGGAAGTTACAAGAAGGTGATGAAATTATCGTGCCGGCTAACACATATATTGCAAGTATTTTAGGAATTACAAAAGCAGGATTAAAACCAGTACTAGTAGAACCAAATGCGATAACATTTAATATAGAAGCATCAGAAATAGAAGCTGCGATTAGTCGGAAAACGAAAGCGATTTTGGTGGTACATTTATATGGTCAGTTGACTGATATGAGTGAAATCTATAACATTGCTAAAAAGCAAAATCTACTAATCATGGAAGATGCGGCGCAAGCACATGGGGCTGTAAATGTAGAAGGAAAAAAAGCAGGGAATATTGGCGATGCGGCAGGATTTAGTTTCTATCCAACCAAAAACTTAGGAGCATTGGGAGAAGCTGGTGCAGTAACAACTAATGATTCAGAGTTGGCCGAAATCATTATAAAATTGCGCAACTATGGTAGCGCATCCAAATATGTAAATCAATACAAAGGTGTAAATAATCGTTTGGATGAAGTGCAAGCAGCGTTTTTAAGAGTAAAATTACCGCATGTTGATGCTGATAATGAAATTAGAAGGCAAATTGCTTTAAGGTATTTAAACGAAATCCAAAATTCGCATATTACACTACCTAGTTATCAAAATAATGCTTCACATGTATTTCATCAATTTGTCATACGTACAAAAGATAGATCAGGATTGCAAGAGCATTTAAATGGAAATGGTATCGCAACTTTGATTCATTACGAAATTCCGCCACACAAGCAAGAAGCATACAAAGAATGGAATCATTTACACTTTCCAATCACCGAACAAATACATGCAGAATGTTTGAGTTTACCGATCAATCCAATATTAGAAACTACCGAAGTCACACAAATCATTTCAGTACTCAATCACTATAAAAATCAGTAATCAGTTACCATGCATTTATGGCAGACAAGCAGCAGTTTTCATACACGCATATCTTAAAAGCGACATCACTATTCGGTGGAGTTCAGGTGTTTAAGATTCTGATTTCGATCATTCGTGTAAAAATTGTTGCAATTTTATTAGGTGGTGTCGGTATGGGAATTATTGGCTTGTTCAATAGTACGATTCAAGTGGTGAGTGAAATTGCAAAATTAGGCTTGGATACAAGTGCTGTAAAAGAATTGGCGCATGTACATGCATCCAAAGACGAAAAAGCAGTCATTAAAACCGTAAGTATTCTTCAAAAATTCATTGCTATTACAGCAATTATTGGAGCTATTTTCACTGTTGTATTTTCAGCATTATTAAGTCAATTGACTTTCGGAAATACTGACTATACCTTTGAATTTATCTGGTTAGCGATTGCAATCTTTTTTATGCAATTGACCAATGGGAAAATTGCTATTTTACAAGGAACACAAGCACTAAAAAAATTAGCAGTTGCGAATGTGTTGGGAAGTACGGTTGGGTTAGTGGTGTCTATTCCGTTGTATTACATCTATGGATTAGAAGCCATTGTGCCTACGATTATCATAACAGCAGTTATTATTTTTATATTCTTTTGGTATTTTGAAAATACACTGAAAATTCAACGTATTTCGTTAGGAATTCGGGAAGCTTATGACAAAGGCAGAGATATGCTGCACTTAGGTTTTGTGTTGAGTATAACAGGAATTGTAATTTTCACAACAACGTATCTTTTGCAAATTTACATTCGATACATGGGTGGATTGGATGAAGTTGGTTATTACACGGCTGGATTTTTAATCATAAACTCGTATGTAGGAATGGTTTTTAATGCTATGGGAACCGATTACTTTCCACGATTATCATCAATTCATACAGACAATGCGCAAGTGCAAAATGCTGTTCGAAATCAGGCTACAATTGCGATTTTGTTAATTACTCCGATTGTTACAACTTTTTTTATTGCGGCACCGTTAATAGTAAAAATTTTATACTCAAAAGAATTCTTAGTGATCATAGGATTAATTTCTTGGGGCGTTTTAGGAATGGTATTTAAAGCAGTTTCATGGTCCGTTGGTTATGTGATTTTAGCAAAAGGTGACTCTAAAATATTTGTAAAAACCTCCATTGGATTTAGTTTGTTAATGCTAGCGATGAACTGTGCAGGCTATTATTTTGGTGGATTGACAGGTTTAGGAATAAGTGTATTAGCTTATTATATCATTCACTTTACAGGATTATTGATCATTACCAAAATGAGTTACGGTTTACTGTTTCAAAGTACATTTTACAAGCTATTTATGCAATGCGTATTGTTATGCGGAGCTGCATTTGCGTGTACGTTTTTAGAAAGTAATTATCTGAAATATGGCGGAATCATTGTCATAATGCTACTTTCTTATATCTTTACATATTCGGAACTGCAGAAAAAAATGAACATCAAACAATTGATAAAAAATAAGCTTTCAAAACGATCATGAGACGGATTTTTAATAAACTACGAAGCATCTGGAAGTTTTATTTTGCCGTAAATTGGATTAAAACGATCTATTTTAATTTCAAAAAGTTTCCATTTCATATTGCGAAAAAGTTACCTGTAATGTTCTACGGTTCGGTAAAATTCTCGGATATCAGTGGCGAAATTGTATTGGATGTTCCTGAAATCAAAAAAGGAATGATTGGTTTTGGGCAAAAATTTGAATTGCCTTCACGCTCCAAAAGAATTGCAGAACTCTCGGTTCAGGGAAAATTAGTCTTCAAAGGAAATGCACATATCGGAATTGACTGTTTTGTACATGTAGGAGAAGGTGCGTACTGTGAATTTGGTTATATGTCTTGTTTGGGTTCAAACGTAAAATTAATCTGTAAAGAAAAAGTTATTCTAAGTGATTGGGTTGGAATTGGCTACGAATCACAACTGACAGATTCCAACTTTCATCCCATGATGAATACCGAAACTGGCGAATACTATCCAATGACGAATCCAGTATATTTGGCAAAATACAATGCGTTTTCAAACAGAATTTCCATCATGCCAGGGACGAGAACTCCAGAAAACTGTGTCATTGCTTCCAACTCAGTTGTCAATAAGGATTATCGAGAATGGGGAAGCAATATCTTAATCGGTGGCGTGCCCGCAAAACTTATCAAAAAGAACTACAATCGCGATTGGGAAGGCGAAAAAGAAATGCTCAAAAAGTATAAGATTATTTGGTGAGAATTTGGGTTGTATGTTGAGTCTCACAAAACGTCACTTCGAGTGATTTTCTTTAGAAAGTTGTATCGAATAGTACTATGAAATACAAAATATAAAATGTAAAAGTATTCGAGTTCAAAGAAATTATGAGTAACTATACATTATTTGCGAATTCGTAGTAAAATCTAAAGTGTTTTCAAAAAAGATAAATCAATAAAAAGATCTAAAAGTAAAGCGCCCTAATACCCAATACCGAAAAACGAAATGACCCAATAATCCTGATGTCACATCGAGCGGAGTCGAGATGAAAACTACTTCTTACGCTTAAAAACGGCAGGATTCCCAAACCAAATCTCATCTTCAGGAATATCTTTGTTCGCAAAAGACAATGCGCCAATCACGCTATTTTTACCAATTGTAATTCCGTGGTGTAGAATACAGTTGGTTCCAATAAAAACATTCTCGCCAATATGCGCACCACCAATTTGTTTCTTCTCAGTATCTAAGTTATTAGTCATTAACTTCGGAGAAATATACACATTATCTTCTACAACCAAACCTCTGGCCAAAATAGAATCATAACGAATGGTGACATTATTCTTGATGATGCAATTTCCAGAAGAAGTCACACGCGAATCAATATAGCAGTTGTTACCAATGATAGTGCCTTTTCGCAATTCTACATAATTCTTTATCACCGTATTATCTCCAATAACAACATCATCTTCAATAATACAAAACTTACCAATAGTAACATTTTTACCAATAGTAGCTTTTTCAGATATAAAATTAAACTCCATAGAAATAAGGGAAAATGGGTGAATACATGTTAAAAAACGAAAATAGAAAAATAAAACTAAAAAGCAGATACATAATCAAAATATCACAATTCAGAAATGAATTGTAGCGTGTTCAAATTTCTAAAAACTTCGTATATTTATAAAAAAAAGGAATGAAAATACGCTTTACATTATGCCTTCTTGTAATGACTACCTTCTTATGGTCACAAGAATCGCTAGTTGATTTCGGAAAATACAAAGATGGTGAACGTTGGAAAATTACAAATGATGGTGTAATGGGTGGACTTTCCGAAGGAGATTACCGTTTTTCGGACGATGGTGTCGTTTTTAGTGGAAAAATTTCGCTAGAAAATAATGGCGGATTTTCTTCATATAGAAGTCAATATAAAAAACGTGATCTTTCTTCGTTTAAAAAACTCATCATTCGTTACCGTTCCAAGCAGTACGACATGGGATTTACCTTAGAAATGGACAGACGCTGGTTTGTTCCGTATTACAAAGCTAATTTACCAGCTACGAATTGGAAATGGGAAGAAAAAGAAATTGCTTTTTCAGATTTTGTAAAATACAATATTGGACGAGAGCGTGATGGGAAACTCTCCCAAAAAGAATTGAAAAATATTTTACGCATAGGATTTATTTAAAATGAGAAAAAAACAGGTCCATTTAAAATAGAAGTAGATTATATAAAGTTTGAGTAAAATCTTGTTTCTTCTTCAAGAACACTTATATTTGAATATTCTCCACAGTAATTGCTTTTGATAATAGCCGATTATACATAACAAAAAGAAAATTTAATTAGATGACTTTTATTAGAAGATTTTTTATGACAATTGCACTCGCAGCAGGAATTGGATGTGCTAGTATTGGAAGCATACATATTACAAATTATAAAACAATAGTATTGCAAAATAATAAAGATAATTATTTTGATAACCAAAAAACAACTACCGATTCCGTAACAAGCTACCCGGCACTCAATGGAAGTGCCATTGGTTTAGGACTTATTAGTGGAATGAGTTTATTAGCTTTAGGTATTTCATACATAGGGAAAGAAGAAAAATAATGGCATACAACATCGTATTGGTTGAACCAGAAATTCATACAAATACAGGAAATATAGGGCGTCTAAGCCTAGCGTCAGGTTCCAACTTACATTTGGTAAAACCTTTTGGTTTTGAAATTACAGATACGCGACTCAAACGTGCTGGACTCGATTATTGGCAGTATTTGGATGTGAAAATCTATGAAAATATAGAAGAGTTTTATGCTAAAAATGTGGATAAAAAAATGGTGTATCTGTCAAGTAAAAGTGATAAAATATATACCGAAATCCCGTTTGAAGATGATTTGTTTTTGATCTTTGGGAAAGAATCTGTAGGATTGTCTGAAGAAATCACAGACCTCAACAAAGAAGACGTATATACCATTCCTATGTTTAGTGAACATATACGAAGTCTAAACTTAGCCAATTCAGTTAGTATTGTGGTGTACGAAGGCATTCGAAGACTTCAATAATTTATACAAAAAAAAAGAACCGAAGTCCGCTTATCTAAATATTATGCGTCCGCTCCAAATTGACTAGGAACTCCGCCTCCTTCTTCAGTTGGTAAATAACTTATGTAAAGATCTGGAGCTTCTTCTTCGGCTTCATTACCTCCTAAATTACAGCCGTTAATTGGACAAGTAGTGTCATACGAATTTCTTCCTCCTTTAACTTCTAAAGCATTTGAATTTGAAATATAATTTTTGTTTAATTGTAAGAATTTAAAATTTCTTCTTTTCATAATAGTTCTGTTTTAAATGAGTAATGAGTCAAAGCTATACATACGAATCATCATTAAAAACAAACACTACTGATGGTTTATGAACTATTAATAAGACTAAAGTTTGAAAATTAAATTGAATAGAAAATAAGAAGAGAATAATGAAAATCAGGAGCGCTGAGCGGAGTCTAAGTGCCAACGTTCCACATATTGTTTAGCAACTGAAGTATACTCGTGAAACTGCTCTACAAAAACACGCGCATTTTTGCCAATCGCAACCATTTCATCTGGATTTTCAATCAAATGACTTAGTTTTTCCACCAAGTCATCCACATTTGGAGTTGCATTTATCAAAGCTGGAACTTTCAATTTATAGTAGGTTTGAAAATCTTTTTCGGCACCAGAAAACACTACTTTTCCCTTTGCCATAGCTTCCAAAGCATTATATCCTTGATCATAACCATACAACTGATCCATAATAATATGTGCTTCATTATAGGTATCAATATATTCTTTGTAAGGTAAATTACTTGCCGTTTTTACATCTACACGATTTGGATACTTTTCTTCAATAATTTTCAGAGCTTTTTCAATCAGATTGTTTCCTTTTTTTAGGTAATTCACCTTATTCACACCATGAAAAATATTGATTTTTCCATTATATACTAAGGGCTTAAACTCAAGTGAATCTACATTAATAGGGAATGGAACTAATGGCAATACTTTTGCATGTTTGCGATACGCCATTTCATAGTCAAAATTTGCAGGAATAATGCCTTTTACATTTTTAATGACATAATGATGTAGCTTTTCATGTGCTTTGGACAAATATTGCAGCGAATAACGAAACCATTTTTTAGTACTCTTATCCTTCTCATAAGCTGTTAACATATGATATGGCAAATCTGCATTCAAAATATAATTCACATAATGAAAATCATCTCCACAAGAAGACAAATATACATTTTTATTATGTCTAAAAATATACTTCAATAATTTTCGCTCTACCCAAGGAACGGTAGCAAATGGAAACTCATTAATCAATTGAACGGCATCATAATTACGATATGATTTTCTGTGCTTATAAAAACGATACACAATTTCTAAAAAAGCGATATCTACATTGAAAATTTTAAAAAATAATTGACGAAAAGCATTAGGAATCTTTTTATGAAAAAAAGTAGCTTCAAGCGAAATATCAATTGGGTAGTTTTTAAAGTTGTCAGCGCGACCGATTAATGTAACATCGTGCTGTAACTCTAGTAGACCTTCTTTTAGCGAATTATGAAATCTACTGTATTCTCCTATCAATAATATTCGCATAAACAGTATATTTGCGTGAAAGATAGTAGGAAAACTTTATGCTGCAAAATTCTAAAAAGAAAATCTGTATAATTGTTGATTGTCTCAGTGGTGGAGGCGCAGAAAAGCAGGCAGCAAACTTTTCCAAATCGCTTCATAAATACGGGTTTTTAGTTGCTATCATTTCACTAAAAGATCAAGTTACGTATGAATATGAAGGAGAATTATACAACTTGGGTCAACGAGAATCTTCTATCAAAATCATCAAGCAAGTTCAAAAGTTTTTGGCATTCAAAAAAGCCTATAAAAAGTGCAATGCTGACATGTACATTGATTTCAGGTCGCGTAGCAGATTTCTAATGGAATATGCACTGCACAAATTTATTTTTGAAGCTAATAAAATGATCATGATGGTACACAGTTATCAGATTGAATGGCATATCCCAAAAGGAAATATTTTTAAAAAAATATATAATAATACGCATGCGGTTGTGTCTGTTTCTGAGGCGATTGAAGAAAAATTAAACCGTTTGTATGCTTTTAAAAACCAGTTATACATTCCCAACTATATTACTACTGAAAAGAGAGAAGAAATCACTACTTTAAAAATGCAAGATGATTATATCATTGCGGTTGGACGTTTGCAAAATGATATCAAACAGTTCGATCGTTTGATTGAAACATATCATGCTTCTAAATTAGCAGATAAAAATATAAAACTGTATGTTTGTGGCGATGGGAGTGATAAGAAATCGCTGGAAAAATTGATCTCTACATTGCAATTAGAACAACATGTAAAGCTCTTGGGATTTGTAGAAAATGTGTCTGATTATATTCGATATGCAAAATTTTTAGTGTTATCGAGTAGGGTAGAAGGCTTTCCAATGGTTTTAATAGAAGCATTGCAACAAAAAACACCCGTAATTTCATTTGATTGTAAGTCAGGACCAAGCGAGATAATTCAGCATAAAATCAATGGTTTGCTTGTTGAAGATCAAAACTTTGCGAAGTTAAAAGAAGCAATGATACTTTTAATCGAAAATTTGGATTTGTATGCTATTTGTGAACAAAATGCATTATCTTCCATAAAAAAATTCACTGAAATACCAACCATCCAGAAATGGATAGAACTAATAACAACCTAAAATATGTCTACAACTGTTGCTGATATTCAACTTATCACGATTCCCAAAATCGAGGATTATAGAGGAAATATCTCTGTCATTGAAGGAGAAACTATTCCGTTCAAATGTAAACGTGTGTATTACTTGTTTGATATTCCCAGTGGTGCAAAAAGAGGCGGACATGCGCATGTATATCAACACGAGGTTTTGATTGCGTTAAGTGGAAGTTTTGAAGTAATTTTTAAAGATGGGACTACCAAAAGACGTGTCTTGCTAAACAAACCAAATCAAGGTTGCTTAATTCCTCATGGAATTTGGCGTGAACTGGAAAATTTCTCTTCTGGAGCTGTTTGCTTAGTATTGGCTTCTGACGAATTCGATGAATCTGACTACATTCGTGATTATCAAAATTTTGTAATAACCAAAGAAGATGTAAAGCTTTCGAAGTAAATACAAAAAGTAAAATGTGACTCAAATGCTTACACTGAGCGGAGACGAAGTGAAGCAATCTAAAAAGAAGTCACCCTAATATTCAACCTCAATAAAAAGCCTTTTAATTTTTTCAGCAACACCAATACAAAACGAGGACTTTTCAATAACAACCTTTGTTTCAAAGTCAAGTTTTGATAATCAATATGTTGTAACATCGCATTTCGTTTCGGAATAGCATTTTCTAAACTGTACAAGGAAGCAAAAATATAGCGATACAAATCCAAATATTTCTTTAAAGATTTGTTCTCTTTTGCGAGTCCTTCATAGCTATCTAAATCGGGTAAAATTTTTGTCGCAATAGAAGTCTTGCTCATCTGATCAGGCACTTCAAAACGAACTTTTGCAAGCGCTTCATAATGATATGCAACGCGATATTGAGAACCGTATTTAATATAAAAATCAATATCTTCTGCAAAAGAAATTGTTGAGTTAAAAACTTCGGTTTCGGTGCAAATCTCTTTTTTGAAAGCCAAACTGCTTTGACAAAAAATTGGTTGAAACATACTTGCTTCAAAAAAATCCGCCATCAAAAAAGATGTGCCTTTCAACGAACTTGCTATATTTTTTTGCGGCGTTAAATCTTCATGCGAAGTATAAGTTTCTACATAATCAGTTCCAAAAATAGCAGCTTTTGGACACGTGAGATATAAATTTTGAATCGTTTCTAAAAAAGTAGGAAGCCAAATATCATCTGCATCTAACAACGCAATAACATCGCCATTAGCTTTTGAAATCCCATGGTTTCTAGTGGCAGACAATCCTAAATTTTTTGGATTTTCAATCAGTTGAATTCTGTCGTCAGAAAGTTGAGAAACCACAGCGACACTTTTATCTGTACTAGCATCGTTTACAATCAGCAATTCAAAGTCCGTAAACGTTTGTTGCAATACACTTTCTACAGTTTGTAGGATGTATTCTTCTTTATTGTATAATGGAATAATAACGGAAAAAAGTGGCATTATTGACGCTTATCTAAGTAACAAAGATACGTTAATCTGTATAAGTCAAAAACAAACATAGAAGGATTATTGGAAAGCAAATTTTTCTCAAATCGTTTCCCAAACCAACGATACATCAACGATAAAATATGATTGATGCCAAACTTTTTTACACGCCCAAATACTTTGGTAATCAAAATGTCATTGTGTTCAATCAATCCCTTCTTTAAAAATAAAATCAAGACTTCAACCGATTCCATTGATTTTCGAATAAACTCTTTACTAGTATCTAAGCCCAAATGATACACAGGATTGTGAATATGTGTCATATGAACTTCCGCATGTTTCAAATCGTTGGCAAACAAGGTGTCTTCATGACGTGCATTTGGAATATCTTCGTTGAATTTTACTTTTTGAAACACATTTTTCTTAATCAAAAAACTCAGTGTCAAAAAACGCAAATACAAGGCTTCTTCTCTTTGTTGTACGTTCAAAGCTTCGCGTTCTTTTCCATAAATCCAGCGCAATACATTTTCTTGCTTTGGCTTTTCTTTTTGATATAAAATTCCACCGTAAATTACTTCTTTCTCATCAGAAATGGCTTCTATATATTTAGAAATAAAGTTAGAAGCAACAGGAATCACATCGGCATCTAAAAATAATAACCAATCGTAGGTTGCTCTTTGCGCAAGTAAATTTCGAATTCGGCTACGCCCAATATTTTGAGGCAAAACCGTATAGGCAGCATTTGAAAATGTGTTGATGCGTTCATTTTTTTGAATCGTTTCCTGATTGTTTGAATGATCGTCTAAGCATAAAATTTCAAAAACACAAGTTGTCTTTGTAATCTGCTCGTGAATCTCTTCCACTAAAGAAGAAATATCATAATCATACGTTGGAATCAGTATTGACAACATTTTTGGTAGCAATTAGTACAATTTCGGGTGATGAATATCCAAAATGGACATCGTCATTTTCAGGGCAGAAAGATAAGGTTTTTACCGTAAAACCAACCTGTGTTAAGCGTGTTTTTAATCCTTCCGGAGAATATACACGAACATGATCTTCTTGTCCAAAATGTTTCAATCGGTCTTCAGGACTGGTAATAGCTAGATTTTCATAAATGTCTCCTTCTTTAAAAGGTGTTTGTATTAGTACATTTGCATTGGGTTTTGCAACTCTATACAATTCTTGCATCGCTTTCCTATCGTCAGGAATATGTTCTAATACATGAAAACAGATAATAGTATCAAAAGAAGCTTCTTTTTGATTAATATTAGTAATATCAAATCTATGATCGGCAATAAATTCATCTTCATAATCGGAAGTGATATACTGCAAATCATCTCGTTTTTTTAGCTTTCGGTATATATTTCTTGAGGGAGAAAAATGTAACACACAACCTTTTAAGAGGTTTTCTGTGTTTAAAATATGCCATAAACGACGGTTTCTGCTCAAGCTTCCGCAAAAAGGACACAATAAGTCTTTATTATCGAGCTGAATAAACGCGCGTAATTTCTTCTGACAAACGCCACATTGATGGGAGTTTCCCAAATAAAAAATACCGTGAAAAAATCTGAAAAAAGGTTCGTTTTTGAAGATAAAACGTTTTGGAATTACCTTTTTAATAGTTTTTTTAAGTGAATTATACATTTTTCTGAACTACTTCAAACACTTTTCCTGCATCACATTTGAGCGTTTTAGAAGGATATTTTAAAATTAATGCATAATCGTGAGTTGCCATCAAAATAGTACGTCCACTGTTATTAATTTCTTGAAGTACTTGCATGACTTCAACACTAGTCTGTGGATCTAAATTCCCAGTTGGTTCATCTGCAATAATCAATTCTGGATCATTTAGTAATGCACGTGCAATAGCAATACGTTGTTGTTCTCCACCAGAAAGTTCATGAGGAAATTTAAAGTTCTTTGTTTTCATGCCAACTTTGTCCAATACCTCATCAATTTTAGCTTGCATTTTATCTTTGTCTTTCCAGCCAGTAGCTTTTAAAACAAACAATAAATTATCTGCAACGGTTCGATCTTGTAATAATAGAAAATCTTGGAAAACAATTCCTAGCTTTCTTCTCAAAAACGGAATGTCCTTTTCTTTTAACGTTCTCAAATCAAAATCAACAACAGTGCCTTCTCCGTCTGTCAAAGGTAAATCGCCATACAATGTTTTCATAAAACTACTCTTTCCAGAACCAGTTTTTCCAATCAAATACACAAAATCACCTTTATTAATGGCGAGATTGATATCGGAAAGAATTAGGTTTTCTTTTTGAAAAATAGAAACGTTTCTAAGACTGAGAATTTGCTCCATGAATTATATATGATTTAAAATCGATTACACAAAGTAAACAATTAAACCGCAATACCGAAAACTTATTGTAATAAATGGTGAATTTTGAATAAAAGAAAAGCGAACTTTAAGTTCGCTCTTGAAAATTCCTCCTATTGATCAACATCTTTTGTTGGACAATGTCCGTATGATGGACAATGACAAATGGAACGAGGTTTTGAATCTGTTCCACCTTTCAATTTTTGGATTGTGAAAATAGTTTCTTTGTTAAGATCAAGTGATTTGATTTCCTTTTTTTTCATGATTGTAATGATTTAATTATTAATATGTTATAAGATATGAAGAACGTCATGAAAATAACCTGTAATGCGTTGAATCCTCGTTCTTTTTGTGAATTTGATAATTTTAGTAGCTTAGAATTAAGGATTTTACAATTATAAACGGGTGGTTTTGATAAAAATAAGTGACTATTTAGAAGATATGGATCAATGAACTGTTAATAAAATACTAAATACACGGTAGAAATTGCTTTTTACCTATGATTGATATAATTATACTAAAAAAGAGACGTTATTTCTAGTAAGAATAGAATTTCTTAACCTGTCAAAATTGGCGAAACAGATATATTTATACTAAGTTTGTACGGAATAGAAATTCAATACGTAAAGCGTTGCAAACCTCATAAAACCACAAGATTCATGAGCAAAAAAAATCTTCAATTCATTCTATGCTTAGTGCTCGTATGTATTCAACTATCGCATGCACAAAAAACCAAAGTGTACACACATGATTTAAAGGAGTATAACGAAGCATTACATTTGTATAATAGTAAACAATATCAGGCTTCACAAGCACTTTTTGATAAAGTAAAAGGTGCTACTTCCGATTATGAAACCGAAGCCAATTGTGCGTATTATATAGCCAATTGTGCAGTAAGATTGAACCAACTTGGCGCGGATAATATGATGGAAGATTTTGTGAAAAGATATCCAACTAGCACAAAAAGAAATTCAGCTTATATTGATGTAGCGGATTATTATTTTGAGAACGGAAAGTATTCACGCGCCTTAAAATGGTATGACAAATCTGGAGACAAAGGATTGACAAATTCGCAACGAGAAGATTATAACTTTAAAAAAGGATATGCGTACTTTACTTCTAAAAAATATGAGCAATCTAAACAGTTTTTTCAAAAGCTATTAGATTCTCCAAAATACGGTTCGCAAGCAAAATACTATACAGGATATATTGCCTATCAAGAAGACAACTACAAAGAAGCAAGCGAATATTTTGATGGTGTTTCTCAAGATGAAGAATACAATGAAAAGCTTTCATACTTTAAAGCAGATATGAACTTTAAACTTGGAAACTTTAAAAAAGCAATTGACTTATCTAAGAAAGAATTGCCAAACGCTGATCGCAAGGAAATTTCAGAGCTTAACAAAATTATAGGTGAAAGTCATTTCAACTTAAAACAATATGAAGAAGCAATCCCGTATTTAGAAAAATACAAAGGGAAAAAAGGAAAGTGGAACAACACCGATTTTTATCAGTTAGGATATGCATACTACAAACAAAAAGATTACAAAAAGGCCATCAAGCAGTTCAATAAAATTGTAGATGGAAGCAATTTTGTAGCGCAAAATGCATACTATCATTTAGGAGAATGTTATTTGAATACAGATAAAAAACAACAAGCATTGAATGCATTTCGTAATGCTTCGCAAATGGACTTTGATTTAAAAATTCAAGAAGATGCAGGATTAAACTATGCACGGTTGAGTTATGAAATAGGAAATCCATACGAAAGTGTTCCTTCTGTATTAACAGCGTATTTGAAAAAGTATCCTGAAACAGAACATCAAGCAGAATTAGAAGAACTATTGGTAAGTTCTTACATTACTTCAAAAGATTATGAAGCTGCATTGAATCTGTTAGAATCAAGTAAAAAATACAGTGACAAAACTACGTATCAAAAAGTAGCGTTCTATAGAGCTATTGAATTGTTCAACGATAGTAAATATCAAGATGCATTAGAATTTTTTGAAAAGTCGCTCAAAGAAAACGAATCTCCAGAATACACTGCAAGAGCAACCTTTTGGAAAGCAGAAACAAACTATTTGTTAGACAATTATGATATTGCTTTAGAAGGCTTCAAATCATTCGCAAATTCAGGGATCTCAGATACTGAAGAAGCGCAAACAATTGACTACAACTTAGCGTATACATATTTCAAACAAAAAGAATATGCAAGTGCTATAGCAAGTTTTAAGAAGTTTATTGCCAATAACGCAGACGACAAAGCACGTATAAATGACACTTACTTGCGTTTAGGCGACAGTCACTTTGTAACAAGCGATTATGCAAGTGCCATCAAAGAGTATGACAAAGCCATTGCAATGAAAGGTATTGACGAAGATTATGCATTCTTCCAAAAAGCAGTTAGCCAAGGTTTTGCAGGGAAAACAAACACGAAAATTAGCGAATTAAATACATTCATTGATACCTATAAAAAATCATCGCTACGTGATGATGCATTATATGAACTAGGTGATACATACATTAATATCGATGAAACGGCAAAAGGATTGAATACCTATGCTAAAATGATCGAGGAATATCCAAGAAGTTCTTATGTGCCAAAAACGATGTTGAAAGAAGGATTGATCAACTACAACACTGGGAAAAACCAAGTTGCGTTAACCAAGTTTAGAGCTGTAGTATCTAAATTCCCAAATACAGAAGAATCTATTCAAGCTGTTGCAACAGCGAAGTTGATTTATATCGAATTAGGTAAAGTAGAAGAGTATGCAAATTGGGTGAAAAATCTTGATTTCGTAGATGTTTCGGATGCAGAGTTAGACAAAGCAACGTATGAATCTGCTGAAAAACAATTCATCCAAAACAACACTGACAAAGCTATTGAAGGATTTGAAAAATATGTACAACAATTCCCTAACGGAATCAATGCAGTAAAAGCAAACTTCTATCTAGCACAATCTTACTTTAGCAAAGGAGAAACGCAAAAAACAATTCCACATTACGAATATGTGTTGCAAAGTGAACGAAATGAGTATACAGAGCAAGCGTTGGCAAGACTAGCACAAGTATTGTTGGAAACCGACAATTACACAAAAGCAATTCCGGTATTAAAACGTTTGGAAGAAAGTGCCGATTTTCCACAAAACGTTACGTTTGCACAATCGAATTTAATGAAAGCAAACTACGAGCAAGACAATTATACGGAAGCAGTAACGTATGCAGAAAAAGTATTGGCAAACGATAAAATTGACGATCGTATCCGAAGTGATGCACATGTCATCATTGCACGTTCGGCAATTGCTACAAATGATGAGGATAAAGCGAAAGAAGCTTATGCAGAAGTGCAAAAAATTGCCAAAGGAAAATTGGCAGCAGAAGCATTGTATTATGAAGCGTATTTCAAGAATAAAGAAAACGATTATGAAGGTTCCAACAAGGCTATTCAAAACTTGGTTAAAAACTATTCTAGTTACAAACAATTTGGTGCCAAAGGATTGATTTTGATGGCGAAAAACTCGTATGCCTTAGAAGATTCGTTCCAAGCAACATACATTTTAGAAAGTGTCATTAAAAACTTCAAAAAATTCCCAGAAGAAGTTGTAGAAGCAGAAGCGGAATTGGCGAAAATAAAAAAGGCAGAAGCCAAGCGAAATTCGTCAGTAACACCAGTAGAAGAGGAAGGTGGGAACTAATAAGCAATACGACATATTGAAATCAAACAAAAACTTACAAAGCAAGCACAACATGCGAATTCATATATTAAAATCAACTTGTATCATAGCGATATTTTTTATAGCAAATTTGGCGACCGCTCAGGATGATAAAGACAAGGACAAAGATAAAGAGAAAGAAAACATTGGTACGGAAGTCGTAAACGTAGTAAAACCTTATACGCCTTCTGTTTCGGATGCGTTCAAAATAAAACAAACACCTTCGTTGAACGATAAAGAAACTGCGAAAAAGAAAGAGATTAAATATTCTATTTTTTCGTTTCCAGTAGCGTCAACATTTACACCAGCCAAAGGAAGAGCGGCAGGTTTAAAAAAGGCTAAAAAAGTAAAACTATACAACTCCTATGTTTCTCTAGGCTTAGGAAACTACAATACAGCAGCACTTGATTTTTATACAAGTAGAGCTATTAGTAGAGACGAAACTTTTGATATTGCTTTACGTCACCATTCATCGCAAGGAGGAATTGATGGCGTGGAGTTGGATGATAAGTTCTTTGACACAAAATTAGATTTGGCATACATCAATCGTAGTAGAGACTTATCGTGGAAAGCCAAAGCAGGATATCAACATCAAATCTACAATTGGTATGGTTTGCCTAATATTGCGATCACAGCAACGCAAATTGCGGGAATTGATGAGCAACAAACCTATCACAACTTCTATTTAGGAGCAGATGTTGATATGGAAAATTCATTCTTTAATGGAGGAAAACTCATGTATAGAAGAATGTTTGATGCATCAAGTTCAGGAGAAAACAGATTGATTGTACAACCAGAATTTGAGGTAGAAATTGCAGGAGAATTGATCAATGCGTTAGTTGATATAGATTATGTTGGTGGAACATTTGAAAACAATTTTGCAGGAACAGGAAGTTTAGATTACAGTATACTAAAAGCTGGAATTTCGCCAAGTTTAGTCATCTTACGTGATGATTTAACAGTAAACTTAGGTGCAGGAATCTATGTTGGATTAGATACTGAAAATAGTAATAGTGATTTTTATATCTATCCCAGAGTAACAGCGCAATATCGCTTAAGCGGTGATAATGTAATCGCTTACGCGGGATTAGAAGGTGACTTAAAACAAAATTCGTATTACGACTTTGTACAAACGAACTTTTTTATGTCGCCAACGCAAGCAATCGCTCCAACCGATCAACAATACAATGGATACTTAGGAATCAAAGGAAAGCTGACATCTAGCGTAAGCTATAACGCAAGAGCCTCGTATGTTTCTGAAAATAACAAAGCATTATTCAAAGTAAATACTTTCAATCCATCGCCAAATAATGGATTTAGCTACGGGAATTCATTCTCAGCGGTATATGATGATGTAACAACACTTTCTATTTTTGGAGAAGTGAATGTAGATATAACAAGCAATTTCAAATTTGGAGCCAAAGCAGAATACTTCAATTATAGTACAGATCGTCAGCAAGAAGCATGGAACTTGCCAGAATTGGAAGCTTCAATTTTTGCGGATTATCAAATTACAGAAAACTGGTTTGCAGGTGCTAATATCTTCTTCATAGGAGAACGTAAAGATGAAGTTACCTTTGCGCCAGGAACCGCTATTGCGCCAATGCAACTTATGACTCTAGATAGTTTTATCGATGTAAATGCACACTTAGGATATCGTTTCAACGATCGTTTATCAGCCTTTGTGAAAGCCAACAATATTGCAAATCAAGATTACCAACGTTGGGTGAATTTCCCTGTACAGCAATTCCAAATTATGGCAGGAGCAACGTATAAGTTTGATTTCTAGGTAAAAAATAATATTAAAAAAAGCAAAAGCGTTCAATGTATATTGGACGCTTTTTTTGTGAATTTTAGTTAGATGAATTTCGGATGCTAAAAACCAGTTTAAAAATTGTATTTTAGTTCCTCAAAATGTAAAATGGAACGTTTGACCTTACTTCGATCGGTTCGCCAAAGTGAATTGTATATAGAAGTACTTCAAAAGAATACTTTTTGTAACCATTTTTGTTTAGATTAAACTTGTAAAATTAACCTGCAATGACTAAAAAACTATTCCTACTATCATTCTTACTTATTTGCTTTTCTTGTACTCAAAAAGAAACAGTTGATACAGTAGTGTACAATGCAAAAGTCTACACGGTAGATACTAACTTTTCCAAAGCAGAAGCTTTCGCAATAAAAGATGGAAAATTTGTAGATGTTGGAAATACAAGTGATATTCTAACAAAATATGAAGCTGAAGAAAAGATAGATATCAACGGGAAAACAGTATACCCAGGTTTCATAGATGCACACTGTCATTTTTATGGTTTAGGGTTAAATAAGCAAAGCGTAGATTTAATAGGCACAAAAAGCTATGAAGAAGTGATAAAACGTATTTATGACTTTCAACAAGAAAAAAATGCACCATTCATTACTGGTCGTGGATGGGATCAAAACGATTGGGAAATCAAAGAATTTCCAACTAAAGAACGCTTAGATAAACTATTTCCTGATACGCCAATAGCCTTAACTCGAGTAGATGGACATGCATATCTAGTAAATCAAAAAGCGTTGGATATGGCGGGAATTACAGCAGAAACTAAAGTTGCAGGAGGCGAAATACAACTCAAAGACGGGAAACTTACAGGAATTTTGGTAGACAATCCAATGGATTTAATTGATAAAGTAATTCCACAACCTAACAGAAGACAGCAAATTCAAGCCTTACAAGATGCACAAAAGGAATGTTTTTCGTACGGTTTAACCACGGTAAATGATGCTGGATTAAGCAAAGATGTTATTAATTTAATCGATAGTTTGCAAAAAGCAAAAACGCTCAAAATTCGCATGTATGCGATGATTAGCAATACGCCAGAAAATGTAGCACATTATATCAATAAAGAACCTTACAAAACAGATTACTTAAATGTGCGTTCGTTCAAAGTGTATGGAGATGGCGCTTTAGGTTCTCGCGGAGCTGTGTTAAAAGAATCGTACTCAGACAAAGAAAATCATTTCGGCGCTATGGTAATTAGTCCAGAAGAATTATCAAAATTGGCAGCGCGTATTGCCAAAACAAAATATCAAATGAATACGCATGCTATTGGAGATTCTGCTAATTATCAAGTGTTAAAAACTTATGCAAAGGTCTTAGAAGGACAAAAAGATCGTCGTTGGAAAATAGAACATGCACAAGTTATTGATGAACCTGATTTTGAAGTATTTAAAAATGAAAATATCATTCCATCGGTACAACCAACACATGCCACTAGTGATATGTATTGGGCAGGTGATCGTTTAGGTTCGCATCGTGAAAAAGGTGCGTATGCTTACAAAAGACTCTTAGATTTGTCTGGAAAAGTAGCATTAGGAACCGATTTTCCAGTAGAATATGTAAGTCCGTTCAAAACCTTCTATGCGGCAGTAGCGAGAAAAGATTCAGAACATTATCCTGAAGGTGGTTACCAAAAAGAAAATGCACTATCTCGTCAAGAAACACTCAAAGGAATGACGATTTGGGCAGCCTTTAGCAATTTTGAGGAAAATGAAAAAGGAAGTATTGAAGTTGGGAAATTTGCAGATTTCATTGTACTTGACAGGAATCTGATGGAAATTCCTGAAAACGAAATTCTAAATGCTAACGTACAATCTACCTATGTAGCAGGCAAAAAAGTAAAATAGTTTTTTAATTGTTGCTTAGAGCGATTTTTTAAAAGTAGAATTAAAAATGCGCAAAGACGTAGAGCAAGAGTATATCAAGCGAATACAGCAGGTATTAGATTTTATTGAAGAAAATCTGGATGCAAAATTATCACTAGAGCTATTGTCGCAAAAAGCACATTATTCAGCATATCATTTTCATAGATTATTTGCAACCGTTGTTGATGAAAATTTGAATGAATACATCAATAGAAAACGTATAGAGCGTATTGCTTCCATCATATTAGTAGATTCAAAAAGACCAATTAAAGAACTTGCGTTTACCTATGGTTTCAATAGCGATAGCTCATTTTCTCGATCGTTTAAAAAATATTATGGGGTCAGTCCAACGCAATTTAAAACCAAAGGAAAAGAAATACTTAGCAAGATTGGTATAGAAGTTTTTTCAACTGAAAAATACATTTGCAGCATTGATAACCTTAAAAAATGGATTGATATGAATGCGCAAATAACAGTAAAAGAACTCCAAGAAATACCACTTGCAGGAATCATGCATATTGGAGAGTTTGAAAAAATAGGTGGTTTTTACCAACAATTAATAGAATGGGGACACAAAAAAGAAGTACTTTCTACCTCAAACTTTAGAGCAATTACCATGTATCACGACAATCCAAATGTAACACAGCTTTCAAAAGTACGTTATAGTGCGTGTGTTACAATTGACAAACCCATAAAGGCAGAAGGGAAAATTAGACCACTTTCTATACAAAAAGGAGTATATGCTGTCGGGAATTTTATTTTAAACACAGATGAATTTCCTAAAGCATGGAAAAATCTTTCAATGTGGGTATTAGAAAACGATTGTGAATTTAGAGATGGAACTTATTTTGAAGTATACCTAAACGATCATAAAACACATCCTGAACAGAAATTTATCATTGAAATCTGTATTCCTATTGAAAAGCCCAAGAAAACAATCAAATCATCTAGCACTTTAGATTTCTCAAATTATAAAAATAGCCCCATAGTGGTTTCCGAAAAACTTGACTATCATGAATTGATAGCTCATATGATAAAAATAAGAGCTTATTTTCTTGCGGAATATGAAGCTGAATTTACATTTGGAAGTATATATCAAGGAAACAAAGACTATTCTTATTTTTCACTAACCAGCGAAGACTTAAAAAGGTTAAAATTAAAGTTTGTGATCATTTTTGATCATGTACATCTTTGTTTCAAAATCTGCCTATCGGGTCAAAATAAAGACGTTCGAAAAAAATATTGGAACTTATTTCATGAAAGTAATTGGTCTAAATACACGCTAGCAACTTCTATAAGTGAAAGTCTGTCAATAATGGATCATGTTATTGTGAAAGAAGCAAGCTTTGATAACATGAATAGTTTAATAGAGGAAATAGAACAAGGATCTTTTAAATTCATGCATGAATTAAGAGCCATACTTGAATTTTAAAACTTTAAATTCAGTGCAGTGTATCCAACATTCTAAAAGCGAAGAAAGTCTTATTCTATTAAAAACAAAAACTCAGAAATCGTAAGATTTCTGAGTTTTAAATAACCAATAATAACAATAAATAAAGAATAATTAAAAACTAAACGGTACCGCAACACTAATATTGTCCCATGCAAGTGTCATACGAGTACCATCAGTTTCCTTTGTGAATGCAATAGAAAAATATTCTACTACATCAATTTTTTTTACAGGAACGTCTAGGCGAGCAACATCATTTTCTTGATCATAATAGTATGATCCCCAAACATCTGTATCAGAGTTTATAATAATAGTCCAAGTATTTTTATTTGGAATCGTAAATAAGGTATACGTTCCTTTTTTAATTTCTTGGTCTCCTAATTTTACATCTTGAAAGAAAGTAATTTCAGTAGCTTCATTTGCGCCAGTGCGCCAAACTTTACCATACGAAACTAGACTGCCAAAAATTCGACGTCCTTTCTTTTGTGGTCTTCCATAAATTACCTTGATAACTGGTGGAGCATTTCGTTTTGCTTTGTAATAACTTATATCATGCGGACTTTTATCAATATCACTGAATTTTTGTGCAGCAACATCAATGCTAAAAAATAAAGTAACAACAAGCAGTATAGAAACTAAAACGTTCTTTATCATGATGCAATTTTTTTCGATATAAAATTACTAAAACTTCTTCTTAGCATTATGTTAAACTTTCAATCATTATGTTAAAATTATACACAATACAAAAGATTTACATGTAAATAAGTAAGGCAAAGCCATATTTGTTTTGTTAGACTCAAAAATGTGCTAAGCAAAAATTTCAATAATGATATGTATATAAAACGTTTAAATTGCTCTAAAATTTTAAAAACCACAAAAAAGGGTAAAGATTTCTCATGCGATCTCAGCTAATTTTACAGAACAAAAGTTTATGAGCGTTTTTAGATTAAAAAAGTTTTAATAATTATATAAAACCCTTTTTTAAGTTTTAATTTGTAATCATAATTGTAATTATTATTTTTAAAATGAAAGTTTAAATCAATATTTGTATTGTAATTGTAAAAAAGAGAAAATTATGTGTGGAATTGTATGAGCCTTTGAGCTAAAAGAAAAAACAGAAGAGTTGAGACCTCAACTTTTAGAAATGTCAAAAAAAATCCGTCATCGCGGACCAGACTGGAACGGAATTTATAGTTCTGAAAAAGCAATCCTTGCGCATGAGCGTTTGGCAATTGTTGATCCAGCTTCTGGAAAACAACCGTTATTTAGTGAAGATAAACAACTCATCTTAGCTGCAAACGGAGAAATATATAATCATAGAGAATTACGTAAACAATTTGAAGGAAGATATAACTTTCAAACACAGTCTGACTGTGAAGTAATTCTAGCCCTTTACAAAGAAAAGGGAAGCACGTTCTTAGATGAACTCAACGGAATCTTCGGATTTGCACTGTATGATGAAGAACAAGATTCATACTTAGTAGCAAGAGATCATATGGGGATTATTCCTTTATACATAGGTTGGGATAAAAACGGAACCTTCTATGTTGCGTCTGAATTAAAAGCATTAGAAGGTGTTTGTAGTAAAATAGAGGTATTTCCTCCAGGACACTATTTAGACAGTAAACAAGGAGAGTTAAGACAATGGTACAAACGCGATTGGATGGATTATGAAGCTGTAAAAGACAATCAAACGAGTATCGATGAATTGCGCGATGCATTAGAAGCTTCTATTCACAGACAATTAATGTCAGATGTACCGTATGGTGTATTACTTTCAGGAGGATTAGATTCTTCTATTACGTCTGCTGTAGCCAAAAAATATGCACAAATGCGAATTGAATCAGATGATACAACTGAAGCTTGGTGGCCACAATTGCATTCTTTCTCTATCGGATTGGATGGTTCGCCAGACTTAGCAGCTGCACGAAAAGTAGCAGATCATATTGGAACAGTGCACCACGAAATTACATTTACCATTCAAGAAGGTTTAGACGCTATCAAAGATGTAATTTATCATTTAGAAACCTATGATATCACTACAGTGAGAGCTTCTACGCCAATGTACTTGATGGCAAGAGTTATCAAATCTATGGGAATCAAAATGGTACTTTCTGGTGAAGGAGCAGACGAAATTTTTGGAGGTTATTTATACTTCCACAAAGCACCAAGTGCGAAAGATTTTCATGATGAAACAGTTCGTAAACTAGATAAATTATATCAGTACGATTGCTTACGTGCTAACAAATCGCTAGCAGCTTGGGGAATTGAAGGTCGTGTACCTTTCTTAGATAAAGAATTTATGGATGTTGCTATGCGTATCAATCCAAAAGATAAAATGATCAACGGCGAACGTATGGAAAAGTGGGTATTGCGTAAAGCTTTCGAATCCTACTTGCCAGAGAGCGTTGCCTGGAGACAAAAAGAACAATTTAGTGACGGAGTTGGTTACAGCTGGATTGATACTTTAAAAGAATTAGTAGAAAGCGAAGTATCTGACGAGCAAATGGCAAACGCGAAATACCGTTTCCCAGTACAAACACCAAGAGCTAAAGAAGAATATTACTATCGTAGTATTTTTGAGGAGCATTTCCCATCAGAAACAGCTTCGTTAACAGTGCCATCTGTACCATCGGTAGCCTGTAGTTCTGTAACGGCTTTAGAATGGGATGAATCTTTCAAGAACATGAACGATCCATCTGGAAGAGCCGTAGCAAATGTTCATGAAGAAGCGTATTCAGCAGAAGAAAAAGTTTCTTAAATATAGTACAAACATTTTCTCAATTATAGTTTCTAAGACGTCATGCAAGTATTTGTATGACGTTTTTTTGTAAATTAAAATAAACTACTTATTGCCTTTCCGCCAAAAATAGACTGCCAGATATACGATTCCGAAAGTCATGACAAAAGCCATTATGGTTAGATAGGTTCTTTGTGGAGCAATATCTGGTGCGTTTGAAGTCATTATTCTGAATGTTTCTGGGATTGCTCCAAAAGCTATGATCAATAAGCAAAGAATAGCCAATCTTTTATAGGTAGCTTTACTCATAAAAATAATTTTTGACGAGATAATAAAACGTATCTTTAAAACATGCAACTACAACTCACAATACATAACTTTGAACTTCCACTGAAACATCCGTTTACAATTTCTCGATATACAGTTACCGTGCAAAAAACGATTGTAGTTGCGATTTCTGATGGACAATATACAGGTTACGGAGAAGCAACCGAAAATCCGTATTACAAAAGTACGGAGGAAAGTCTGAAAATTGCTTTAGAAAGTATACGCAGTATTTTTAAAAATCTTCCCGAAAACATGGATCCTACAGAACTGTG
Source organism: Kordia sp. (assembly GCF_022447245.1). GTDB lineage: Bacteria > Bacteroidota > Bacteroidia > Flavobacteriales > Flavobacteriaceae > Kordia. The sequence continues at coordinate 41,322 of NZ_JAKVBC010000030.1, forward strand.
GAAGCAACTTGAGCCAAAATTGCAAGACAATTATTTTGCCTTATGTGCGCTCGATTGTGCATATTGGGATTTGTATGCAAAACAGCAGCAAAAGCCATTGCGAAGTTTTTGGAGTGAACACGATTTAAGTTTGCCAAAAACAAACTTTACCATTGGGATTGATGCTGTAGAAATCATGCAATCAAAGATTCAGCAAACGCCTTGGCCTATCTACAAAATAAAACTAGGTACGAAAAAGGATATTGCAATCATACAGGAGCTTCGTAAAGTCACCAATGCAACCTTTAGAGTAGATGCAAACTGTGCTTGGACGGTACCAGAAACGCTCAAAAACGCAGAAATTCTAAAAGGACTTAATGTCGAATTCATAGAACAACCACTAAAAGCGGACAATTGGAAAGGTATGGAAATTCTTAAAAAACAAAGTGTATTGCCTATCATCGCAGACGAAAGCTGTCAAAAACTAGCCGATGTTTATAGATGTGCAGATGTTTTTCAAGGCATCAATATCAAACTCATGAAATGTGGCGGCATCACACCAGCTTTACAAATGATTCAAATCGCGAAAGCAAAACAACTCAGTATTATGGCAGGTTGTATGACAGAATCTACCATAGGAATTTCTAATCTTACACAATTAGCTCCTTTACTAGATTACATGGATGCAGATGGCGCAATGTTGCTTCAAAACGATATTGCTACTGGCGTTACGTTTACTAATGGAAAAATTGTATATGCAAGAGGAAATGGTTCAGGAGCTTTTCTAACTTAAAAAAAGAAGAACTATTTACATATTCTTGGCTACATAAATCCAAGCCTCTTTTCCGGAATTAAAAGTTTCTAAAACACGTTTGTACTCTTCAACTTCATATGCATCAGTATCTGACAATTCTTGTGCAGTGAGTTCAAAAATAATACCTTCAATAAAATCATCGGAATTTGAGGTTTTCACAGCAATTGGATGAAACTTTCGCTCGCTTTTAGAAAGTACTTCGGTATCGGTGATTTCTAATGATTTCAGTGTATAGTTAGACAATGAATCTTTACTGCCAGATAAAATTCGGTTATACGTCTCTTGTTGTACTTTTTCTAGTTGCAAGGTTCCATAAGAAAATAAATAATGCTTCTGTTCTGCAGCGTTTTTCTTTTCAGTAGCAATAATTTGTTTTTTTACAGAATGTGTGATGATGTCTTTTGCTTCTGCGTAGGATATATTGTAGGTTCTTGTAAATTTTTGATACTGTGTAGGATACTTTTTCAGCATATCATCATAATATGTGTCTAAGGCTTCTTTTGTTGGTAAATTGTATTGAAGTTTTACTTGAAAACGTCGCAACAAAGCAGTATCTATAATTTCTACATAATTTGTAGCAGCAACTAGCAAAGTATCATTAGGTAAATAATCTATAAGCTGAATGATGGTATTTACAATACGTTTCATTTCTCCAGAATCCTTACTGTCGTAATCTCTAACTTTACCTATGTAATCAAACTCATCAAGAAATAACACCGCTTTTTGACGAGCCGCCTTTTTAAATATATTTGTAATGTTTCTTGCAGTTTCTCCTAATTTAGAAGAAACAAAACTTCCTAAATTTAAAATGATGATTTCTTTATCTAGCTCCTGTGCAATAGCTTTGGCTGTAGCTGTTTTTCCGCAACCAGTATGCCCGTGTAATAATACTTTATTAGCTATTGGTAAATCATACTTTTTTAAGGCTTCAAAATAATTGAACTCATCAAGCATTTGGTATAATTGCTCTTTTTTATGAGCGCTTAAATGTATTTCATCTAAAGGAAGAGTAGTTTCAGAAGATTTCAGTATTAAATCATCTAGTCGCATATACTATTTTTTTGAGTATCAAAACATAAAATGCAAATATAAGTATGGACTCCTAACTAATTCAAGTTTTTAAGGTAAAATTTGATGATTTTCACTTTTTATAAATATAGATTAAATTGGAAGTGATCTGAATTGTAAGACTTTAGTTTATAAACAGATTCTTCTTTGTCACTTCTAAGTAATTATCTTTTTCTAAATACCAGTCAAAATAGGTGTTCAGTTCTTTTTCAAGGGAAGCTGCCCATTCTTCAAATCCATGCGGATCACCAACTTGTAATATATAATGAGTGTAAGCTTCAAGTAAGCCAGTATCTAATAACTCTTTGTGATAATCAAACAAGACGTTTGAATATTTTTTGTGATCTTCTTCAAAAAAGCGTTCAATAAAACTAGCACGCATTTTTGAAATAGTTTTAGAATTTACTTCTTTCATTTCTACGATACCCAACACGAAATGTTTTCCAAAAATAGCGCAAAGTGGCATCATAAGATCACCTTTTTCCAAATCTTTCGCATCAACAATAATTTCGCAAAAATCCATAGATGATTCTTCTTCTCCTAGTGTAATGGCACCTTTAAAAGTTTCATAAATCAGCTTGCTCATTTCTTTGGTACGTTGTGTAGAACGTTTTAAATTCATGAAAATTTCCGCATAAATCAATCCAGACAATTTATCAGAGGAACTCAAATACAGCAATGCTAAGCGGCAGAAATTAGAAGGAAACATAGGATCGGCTGCAATCCCTTTTTTTATTTATCGCAGCTTCATTATAGTCATCAGCAATCCAAAATACATTTCCTTTTTCTAAATGTAAATTTCAAGCATTTGGAAACTTTTTCATGCCTTGTTCATACGTTTTAATAGCCTTTTTCTTTTTTCCAGCAAAGCTATATGCATTTCCTAGCATCCGATATACCTGATCATTGATATTTTTATATTTCAATGTTTTCTTTAATATTTTGATGGATTTGTCATATTCTTTCTTTTTAAGATAGGCAAAAGCCTTCTCGTACGGATACAGATAATTTTCAGGATCTAATTTTTCGCATTCTTCTAAAATCGCAATACTTGCGTCAATGCTGCCATTATCCATCAATTTAATGGCTTCTCTGACTTTTATAAGGGCTTTTTCTTTATTGGTTTGTGCAATGGCAGTAAAACAAATGGTAATAAGGGTAATGGTGAGAATAAAGTTTTTCATAATCTAAATACAGTTTTAATCTCTTAAAGCTACTCTTTTTAGATTAATAGTCATGCTAATTTTCGAAAAAAGGATTCTTAAAACTGATCCAATCGGTAGTTGTAGCAGTTTTTCTATCTGAATTTATAGGTGTAAAACGAACTTTATACATAGTTCCTTTTCGGTTAAAGCTAAACGCCCCAAAACACATGTCGTGGCCAACACTTAATTTGTTTTTATTAGATTGAATATAAAATGTTGAGATTGCGTTTGTACTTACGTCTAAAAGTTCGGTTTTATACCAAGTTTGCTGATTCAATGTTGAGTTGATATCAAAAATAGCAAAAACGGCAGGTCCGCAACCAAATTCTGTGACTTTGGACATGGAGTACTCTATTGCAATGCTTGAAGATGATTCGGAAACATTAGAAGTAGTGTCTGTAATCCAATACAGTTTTTTCCGTTTATGACTTGTTTGGTGAGTTTTTTAATATCTTTAGTTTTTTGCTCAGTTTGATTCTCATATTTTAAAAAGTACTTTGTATTTGGTTGTAATGGATGACTCGGTCTAAAAATAGCTTGCGCTAGATTTTCCTTGCTGTACAACACTTCTTGAAGTTGTAATGCTACAATATCTCCTGATTTACTTTCTTAATGTACTTTTCTATGCTGAAAAGAAGAAATTGTTGAAATAGTTCGTCCGCCAGAAGCTTCAATCACAAATATTGCATTTTGACTAATAGCTGTTTCCATTGGATAAAACCTCATGAGTTCCACACCACATTTAGCATTCACATATTGAAATCCAATACACAGTAATAAGAATGTTAGTAGTTTTTTCATGATATATAAAATGGATATAGTTCAAATCTTTAAATAGATTTTAGACTTGTTATGTGTCAATAGGTTTAAGAAGCTGTGTTTTTAGAGTCCATATCATTTTGCGAAAATCGCAAAAAACAGGCATGTTGTTTGTGGTGATACTAATTGTAAATATCACATTTACAATACTTTTGAGTTAACATTAAAACCGTTTTTTATGAAAAAAATTACCTTACTCATTCTCATTAGTTTTTTTTGTTTCCAACTTCATTCCCAAAATGATTCAAATGACATAGATACTTATAATCCATTGGATGAATTTGCAATCAGTCTTGTTGGAGGTGTATTTATGCCACAGGGAGATTTAAGTCAATTTTTTGGAACAGCTACTTTTTTTGATGTAAGTTTAGATTATGGTCTAAAGCGTAAAAAGTCAATTGGACTCTCGTTACAATTCTTAATTCCCAACCAAAAAGATGATTTTCTTTACAGGCGTGCCATTGATACAATTCAGGTAAAAAGTACCATGATGTTTAATGTACTTGTAAATTTTAAAAAGAGTCTGGCAACTTCTACTAAAGGACAATTTGATATAAAGCTTGGTGTTGGTGGTTCTATGATCACAACAGATGCTCGAAATCCGTTCTATTCAGGACAATAAGGAGAGAATAAATATGAAACTGTTACAGCTATTTTATTTGCGCCCGGATTTGAATATAAACATAAGTTTAATGAAGATGCGCAATTTATTGTATGGCTTAGTATGCATTATGCTCCTTATAAAGTTGAAGGAGCTGTCAGAGAAAATATTGGAGGCTTGGCATTAGTACCCAAAATAGCTTATATACTCTAAGTAAGCTTAAGAGGATTACATAAAAAAACGCTCAGAATTTATAACAACTCTGAGCGTTTCGTATATATAAAAAATAAATCTTTACTGTTTGATAAATTTCTTTGTTGTAATAGCGCCAATTTCAGTTTCTAGCGTTACAAAATACATTCCTTGTTGTAAATTTACTACAGAAATTTGTGAAGCAATGTCGTTAGAAGTATACACATTTCTTCCTTGAACATCTACAATAGAAATCGTTTTGATGATTTGTCCATTCTTTGAATCAATTGTTATAAAATCTTTTGCTGGATTTGGGTACAATTGAAACTGAGAAGCATCAACAGTATTTCTAGAAAGAGTTAAGATTGTATTACGTTCAAATGTTTCTGTTGTTTGGTCAATTCCTAAAAATGCAGATACTAAATGTGCGTTTGTATATCTAAAAGCAATATTATCTGCATTGTTGTCATAATAGTAATACGTTATTTGTGTTAACGTTCCAATATTATTAAAAATAGGAGGAATACTGAAACTCAAACTCTGATCAATACGCAAACGAGTTACAGGTGCAACATAATCATTGGCTACTGCATCTGTTAAGGTTAATGTTCCATAAGCGTCTACAGTAGCTGTAAGAGTTCCTGTAAACGTTCCGTTAGTTCCCATAAAAGAAAATGTCCCTGCCGCTGTACCAGAATTATTAGCACCAAAGTTTAACGGGAACAAACCAATAAAAGCATTTGTAGTGTTGTAGTTTAAGGTAATATCTGCTTGTTCTCCACCTGTAATATATGTTCCAGTTCCGTCTGTTCTTAAAAGAAAAGTACTTGCTACTGGAGGCATTCCTTGTGTGGTAATAGTTTGTACGTTGGTAGTGCCAGGATAAGTGGTTAACTGTGTAGCGTCTGGCGCAGCATACGTATCAATGTTTGTCCCTTCTGGAGTTAGCCCATTAAATGTCCAAAAAACATTTGCTCCAGTTGGTGATTGATCCAAAGCACCAGAAGCAGCAAGGATGGTAAAATCTGTGCCATCATCACTTTCGTAGGTTGAAATAGTTTGAGAAAATCCTGCAATACTAAAAAGTGATGCAAGTACGAGTAATTTTGTTTTCATTGATAAATATTTAGTAGAAAAGTTATTAGTAATGTAAAACTACTAAAACAATGTTACTAAAAGGTTGTTTCTGTTGGAAAAAAAGTCGTTTTGTGGGTTTTTACACAAAAAACAAAACGAATTTAAACGACTTCTAAGCGTTTTTTAAAATTTTCAACCAGACTTACAGAAAAAAACATTCTAAAAATGCTTTAAAGGGTGTTTTTAGCCATTTTAAGCAATTTTCATTAAAAAGGATAAATGTTAATAACTATTTTAAAAGCTGCTTAAAAGTATGCTAAAATGAATTTTTGAAATCTTATATTTGTTTTTTTACAACTGAAATAAAAAGAACAATACAAGTTGTTCCAAACAATATAAAATTAAGGAGAATATTTATGAGCGAAGAAGCAAAAAAACAATATTCAGCCGATAGTATTCAGGCACTAGAAGGAATGGAGCACGTACGTATGCGTCCTTCCATGTATATTGGAGATGTTGGTGTACGTGGATTGCACCATTTAGTATACGAAGTTGTCGATAACTCTATTGATGAAGCATTAGCAGGTCACTGTGATACCATTAGTGTAACTATCAATGAAGACAACTCAATTACCACAGAAGATAACGGACGTGGTATTCCAGTTGGAATTCACCAAAAAGAAGGAGTTTCTGCCCTAGAAGTTGTAATGACAAAGATTGGAGCAGGTGGAAAGTTTGACAAGGATTCGTATAAAGTTTCCGGTGGATTGCACGGAGTTGGTGTGAGTTGTGTGAATGCATTATCGGATCATTTAAAAGCAACTGTTTTTAGAGAAGGAAAAATTTGGGAGCAAGAATACGAACGAGGAAAACCATTATATCCTGTAAAAGCTACTGGAGATTCTGATAAAAATGGTACAGTAGTAACGTTCAAGCCAGATGCTTCTATATTTACACAAACCTTAGAATATAACTATGAAACGCTTGCCAATCGTATGCGTGAATTAGCATATTTAAATAAAGGAATTACCATCACACTTACGGATAAACGTAATAAAGATGAAAAAGGTGAGTTCATTCAAGAAGTTTTCTTCTCTGAAGAAGGTTTAAAAGAATTTATCAAATACCTAGATGGAAACCGTGAGCAAATTATTGCAGATGTGGTTGCCTTTGAAGGAGAGAAAAACGGAATTCCTGTAGAAGTTGCGATGACGTATAACACGTCGTATTCTGAAAATTTACATTCGTATGTAAACAATATCAATACGCACGAAGGAGGAACACATTTGTCTGGATTTAGAAGAGGTTTAACGCACACATTGAAAAAATATGCGGAAACTTCTGGAATGCTCGACAAAGTAAAATTTGATGTTTCTGGTGATGATTTTCGTGAAGGATTAACGGCAATTATTTCTGTAAAAGTTGCAGAACCACAATTTGAAGGGCAAACGAAAACGAAATTAGGAAACCGTGAAGTGTCTGCATCTGTAAGTCAGGCAGTATCTGAAATGTTAACGGATTATTTGGAAGAACATCCAGATGATGCAAAAACAATAGTACAAAAAGTAATCCTTGCGGCACAAGCACGTCATGCAGCGCAAAAAGCACGTGAGATGGTGCAACGTAAAACGGTGATGAGCATCGGAGGTTTACCTGGGAAATTGAGTGACTGTTCTGAGCAAGATCCTGCAAAATGCGAAGTATTCCTCGTTGAGGGAGATTCGGCGGGTGGAACTGCAAAACAAGGTCGTGATAGAAATTTTCAAGCAATCTTGCCATTGCGTGGTAAAATTTTGAATGTAGAGAAGGCAATGCAGCACAAAGTATTTGAAAATGAGGAAATCAAAAACATTTTTACAGCTTTAGGTGTGACCATTGGAACAGAAGAAGATAGCAAAGCACTCAACCTTTCAAAACTAAGATATCATAAAATTGTAATTATGTGTGATGCCGATGTCGATGGATCACATATTGCAACATTAATCTTAACATTCTTCTTCCGTTACATGAAAGAATTGATTGAAAACGGACACATATATATTGCAGCACCACCATTATACTTAGTGAAAAAAGGTGCAAAACGTAGATATGCTTGGGACGATCAAGAACGTGATGCTATTGTTGATGAATTTGGTGGAGGCGCTAATATTCAGCGATACAAAGGTCTTGGAGAGATGAATGCAGAGCAATTATGGGATACAACCATGAATCCAGAATTTAGAACATTACGCCAAGTAATGATCGATAATGGAGGAGAAGCAGATCGTGTGTTCTCAATGTTAATGGGGGACGAAGTTCCGCCACGTAGAGAATTTATTGAGAAAAATGCAGTATATGCAAATATTGATGCATAATACACATACATAATAAAAAAATTGAAAATGCCTCTTTTTGAGGTGTTTTTTTTGCGTTAAGCAGTGTTTTTAATGTCACTATTCTTTAATAAAACGAGAAATAGTAGCATCTCCGTCTTGATACGTCGTTTTTAAAAAGTAAACTCCAGGTTTTAAAAACGATAAGTCTAAGAAATTTTGTTGACGTGAAACTTCCGTTTCAAAGATACTAGCGCCTACTATTGAGAGTACATTAATTTTTTCGGTGGAATACCCTTTTAAGTCAAAATGTAATTTGTTTTTTACAGGATTTGGGTACATCAAAAATCGTTTCTTATCAAATTTCTTTAAAGGAAGGATACAATTTCCATGAACAGCAATGTTTCCTCTGGTGATGTGATTGTTAACGTCTTCCCATTATTGCCTTCATCCACAATTTCATAATTAAGTGTTCTTGAAGGTTCTGCGTTTCCCAAGATAATTGTAGGTGAATATTGACTTTCAAGAAGGCAATTTGGAGAGCAATCTCCTAGCGTTACACTTGGTTGTTGAACTGTAAACGAAGTTGGAGAGATGGCAAGTGGAGGAGCTAAATCAAAGGCGCTGTTAATGCCGGCTACATTAGCAGTAAAATTATAATTACTAGCATCAGTTACTAAAAATCGAATTCCCGGAATGTACATGGGTAACGGTGCTTGAGGAACATTAATTGTAGTTCCTTCAATAACCATGTAGTGTAAGAACCACTTGTTTTCATTATTCAGTAAATCTTGTTGTGCAAACCCTAGGTGAAAGGCGAAAAATATGCAAATTAATAGTGCAATTTTTTATATCATTTTTTTATGGAAAAAAAGTAAAAAAAAGGGGCTATTTCCTGTAAATAGTCTTGGGTGATTTCATTATTTTTAGCTTAACAAACAAACCTACACTTAAAATGAAAAAAAGAATTACATTACTTCTTGTGCTATGCTTTTCTGCATTGCAAGCCCAAGAACTAGAGAGTCTATTGTTAGCTGGTGACGATGCTAGTAAATTGACTGAAAACTACATGAATCCATTGATGAAAGGACTGTTGTATAGTATCAATGGAGGATGGTATACTACTGCAAAAACACATAAAAAATTTGGTTTTGATGTCACAATCTCAGCAAGCGCAAGTTTTGTGCCTACTTCAAGTCAAAGTTTCACATTTAATCCTGCAGATTATGAATTTTTATTAACTGCAAACGGAGAAACATCGATTCCTGCAGTAATGAGCGAAGATGGTACGCAAACTACGATGGATGTTCGAATTCCTATTGATGGCACTAATACATTCAAAGTTGGAAGTTTTGAAATGCCTGGCGGAATAGCAGAAGACTTTCCAATCAACGCGGTTCCAGCACCCATGATTCAAGTTGGTGTCGGATTGCCTTCTCGTACCGATATAAAATTGCGATATGTACCTAAATTGAGTTTTGATGACGATGTGGAAGCAGGTCTTTTTGGAATAGGATTGCAACACGATATCACACAATATTTAGGCCCAATTGATAAACTGCCTTTGAATGTTTCGGTTTTAGCAGCCTATACACGTTTGAATGCAACCTATGCTATCAATGACGACAGTTTTTCAGATAATGTGACTATCCGAAATGGAGAAGCTGATTTTACAATGAGTGCGTGGACAATTCAAGCTTTAGGTTCTTTAGATTTTAAAATCATCACATTGTATGGTGGGTTTGGATACAATCAAGGAAAATCTGAGATCAATATCAAAGGTGATTACAATCTTACTTATGATGTGCAAGATAGTAGTGGAAATGTAGTGTCAACCATAAATGAAACTATTTCAAATCCAGTGAATCTCGATTTTGAAGCCAATGGAGTCCGAACAACATTAGGAGCGCGATTCAATTTGGGGCCTGTAAAAATCTTTGGAGACTACACTTTTCAGAAATTCAATACATTAAGCGCAGGACTCGCTGTAAGTATTCGATAATAGTTTTGATGTAAATAATTCAAAATATCATTGTTTTTCAATGTAAAAAATATGACCTTTGCAGCTTTAAAAACAATACATCAAAAAAATTATAAAAATATGAAAGTTACAGTTGTAGGGGCAGGAGCAGTAGGCGCTAGTTGTGCAGAATATATTGCAATTAAAAATTTTGCTTCAGAAGTCGTTTTATTAGATATCAAAGAAGGATTTGCAGAAGGAAAAGCTATGGATTTAATGCAAACAGCTTCTTTAAATGGTTTTGATACAAAAATCACAGGAAGTACAAGCGACTATTCAAAAACAGCTGGTAGCGATATTTGTGTAATTACTTCTGGAATTCCACGTAAACCAGGAATGACTCGTGAAGAATTAATCGGAATCAACGCTGGAATTGTAAAATCAGTTTCTGCTAGCTTAATTGAGCATTCTCCAAATACAATTATCATTGTAGTAAGTAATCCAATGGATACAATGACATACCTAGTTCACAAAACAACTGGATTGCCAAAGAATAGAATCATCGGAATGGGTGGAGCTTTAGATAGCGCTCGTTTCAAGTACAGATTAGCGGAAGCATTAGAAGCGCCAATTTCTGATGTAGACGGAATGGTAATTGGTGGACACAGTGATAAAGGTATGGTTCCTTTAACTGCACATGCAACACGTAACAGTATCAAAGTATCTGAGTTCTTATCTGAAGAGCGTTTAAACCAAGTAAAAGAAGATACGAAAGTTGGTGGAGCAACATTAACAAAATTATTAGGAACTTCTGCATGGTATGCGCCAGGAGCAGCAGTTTCAGGATTGGTTCAAGCAATTGCTTGTGATCAAAAGAAAATGTTCCCATGTTCAGCCTTACTTGATGGAGAATACGGATTAAATGATTTATGTATCGGAGTTCCTGTAATCTTAGGAAGTAACGGAATTGAAAACATCGTAGAAATTGACTTAAGTGATGCAGAAAAAGCACACTTAGCTGCAAGTGCAGAAGGTGTTAAGAAAACAAACGGATTATTAGAATTATAATCTCGTTATTTATAAAAAATACCCTAAAACCTCATGGCTAATTGCTTTGAGGTTTTTTTTATGTCCATAAAATGTAACATATTTGTACAAATCGATACAAACCTTAATAGTTGTAAATAAACAAAAACTAAAAACATGAAAAAAATATTCTTATTAACAGCATTGGCATTTAGCGTAATGGTTTCTGCTCAGAAAAAAATAACAGAAGGAAAAATCATTTCTAAGCAAACAATATCTACAGATAATGAGCAAATGCAAGCGCAGTTGGCTATGATTGGTGATATGGAAACAGTAACATTATTCAAAGGTCAAAGCTCAAGATCTGAATTAGATAATCCAATGTCAGGTAAAGTAACAACTGTTATCAACTCTGATACAAAAAAAATGTTAGTGCTGATGAGTAATCCTGCATTAGGAAAAATGTATTCTGTGGAAGATATTTCTTTAAGTGAAGAGGATTTAAAAAGTGTAACAGTTACTAAAGGAAGCGAAACTAAAACGGTTTTAGGATATACGTGCCAGAAATATACAACAAGCATCACAAAAGACGGTGTAAAAGTAGATATGGTATTATATACCACAGAAGCAATTCCAGTAGTTTCTCAACAAACAACATCTTTAGGAGACAAAATCAAAGGATTTCCTTTATATGCTGAAGTGAAAATGAACCAAATGGGAATTGACATGACGGTAACTACGGTAGTAACGAAGATTGAGCCACAATCAGTTTCTTCTGATTTATTTGATACAACTCCACCAGAAGGATACAAAAACATGAAAGGTCAATAAAATTTGACACTGCAAAATGTTAAAGGCTAGAATGCTCTATTGTAGCCTTTCTTTTTAAATTCAAAATTAAAAACGATTCCATGTTTAAAAAATATTCTATTTTCTCATGCTTACTTTTTTTGGTAGTGATAACTACGGCTTGTGAGACTATTGCTAAGCAGTCTATTTATAGTATTCAATTGCAAATTGAAGAAACTAATTTAACACCAGAAGAAAAGACACGTGCTATCAGAAATATAGAAAGACGTTTAGTGTCGGTTGGTGCAGAGAATGTCGCTATTACTGAGGAGGAAGATCAAAAAATAACAGTTGAATTTCAAGGAAAAATAAAACCTCAAAAACTACGTAAAAGCTTTACTTTTTCAGGAAAACTAGAGTTTTTTGAAGTGTGTAAAGAGAAAAATTTACTGTACAAATATCTACGTCAAATAGATGAAACTTTCGAAGAACAAGACAAGCTTCTAACGGAAGTAAAAAATGATAAAGTGGCTATTGATAGTACTTTAGGTCTTTCTTTAAATACTATAAATGATGCTGTTTTTGCTACAGTTCCGAAAGAAAATAGAAAAAAAGTAGCTGAAAAATTGTTGCAAAAAGAACCATTTTCAATAAATGGGTTAGAAAAAAAAATAAAGTTTTTGTTAGGAAAAAGCGACCGTAAAGATCTATATGAATTATATGCTGTATATGTAACTGCTGAAAATAATGCATCGCTTGATGGGAGTTATGTAACAGATGCTGCTGTAGGATATGATCAACTTGGAAATTGGATCATAAATATACAGATGAATGCAGATGGAAGTTATATTTGGGAACAATTGACTGAGGAGGTATATCAAAACAATGGTAATATTGCTGTTGCTGTAGATAATTATGTATACATGGCGCCTTCGGTTTTTACTGGGCCAATTTCGGGAGGAAAAACGCAGATCTCAGGAAATTTTACCGAAGAAGAAGCGATGGATTTGGCAAACGCATTTCGTGCAGGTTCCATTCCAAAAATGAAAATTTTGCAAGAAACTATTCTTAAGCGATATTTTCAGAAAAACTAAAAATTTCCCGTGTAGAGTGATATAATCCAATTACTTAAAACGAAATTAATTAAGAAAACACTACGTTAGTCTCCTCTTTATTTTTATATTTGGTGCATGATTGCAAAAAAGTATTTTAGTGCTTTAATAATCTTCTTAGTCTTGCTTGGTTATTACCAAGAACAAGCACCTGTCCCTAATCAGGAAATTGAACTTCAATTTTCTCAGAATGAGGTAGTTTCTGAAGAAACGGAAGATGTAATTCTAGCAATCAAAGAACAATTAGAGTCTTTAGGTGTTACCAACATTCAAGTGCGTCAATTAGCAAATAATACACTTGCTATTGCGTATTATAGTGATGAAAATGTTGCAGTGATTAAGGAATTCCTTATCGAAAAAGGATTTGCTTCAAAAAAGTTGCCGAAAACACCAACAGAAGAAACAGGAAGTCATGAAATTTTTGCCAATGCAGATAGCTACAAGTTAGATATCTACGAATTGCAAACGACTTCTGATTCATATCTAGGGACACACGGAAAATACATTTTAGACTTACAAAAAGAATATGATAAATCTCCAACATCGAGTTCATTTGCGAATGCTAATTCCTTTATTACGGGAGATTTTGATGTAAACTCATTAGTGTTAACGTATAGCGAATCTGATTATACGGTCACTTTTAAAGAAAATATTTCTTACGAAATTCCTGACGTTCGCGCAGGCCCTTTCACAATTATACTTTCTTAAGTTTTAAAAATTATCATTGATTTTACTTTTTAAAGTGTATCTCACCACAATGCATGCTAAAAACTATCAACATAGTCTATAAGCATGTCAAATAGTGTTTTTGATGATGAATCAAAGAGCACTTAAAATCACAATCAAATCACAAAAAAAATAATTGTCAAATGTGACGGTAAATGATATATTTGCCCGTTTAAAAAATTTGACCAAAAAAACTGAATAATGCAGAACAAAGGACTCGTAAAATTATTTGCGCTTTTATTCGGATTGGTAAGTATTTACCAATTATCATTCACATTTATTACGAATAAAATTGAAACAGACGCAAAAGCCTACGCGGTAACACAAGTGCCAAAACCAGTAGATGGTGCTGACACAAAAGAAAATGCAGACGCTAGAAGTCTTGTAGAAGAAACGTATTTAGATTCTATTGATAGGAATGAACCTATCAACTTCGGATTCGCAGAGTTTACATACAGTGAAGCGAAGGAAAAAGAATTAAACAAAGGTCTTGACCTTAAAGGAGGAATCAACGTAATTCTTCAAATTTCTGTAAGAGACATTCTTACTGGATTGGCTAATAACACAGAAAATGAAACATTCAAGAAAGCTTTAGATAGAGCAGACGAATTACAAAAAGATGCACAAGAAGATTATGTAGAATCTTTCTTTAGAGCTTTTGATGAATTAAAGCCTGCTGGTTTAAAATTGGCAGATCCAACCCTTTTTTATACGGCATCTTTACAAGATGAATTAAAGAAAGAAACATTTAACACGCCTGATGATGTTGTTAAAAATGTACTTAGAAGAAAAATTGATCAATCTGTTGTATCTGCAAAAGAAGTATTAAACAAACGTATTGACCAATTTGGTGTAACACAGCCAAACATTCAACGTTTAGGAACTTCTGGACGTATCTTAATTGAATTACCAGGTGCGAAAGATGTAATTCGTATTGAAAAATTATTACAAACAACTGCAGAATTAGAGTTTTGGAAAACAAACAATAATAACTCTGAATTGCTTTCATATTTAGTTACAGCTGATGCAAAGTTGAAAGAACTTCCTGAATTTGCAGTAGAAAAAGTAAAAGATACTACAGATACTGATTTAGATGAGTTAACGACTTCTACAGAGCAAGATTCAGCAGCTGTTGTGCAACCATTATTAGGTAAGTTAGCACTTTCTCCTGTTGGATCAAATACTGGTGGTGTTGTAGCTACAATAAAAGAAGAGGATAAAAGTGAAGTTGTAGCTTTATTAGATAATTCAATTTTAAAGCAAGTATTGCCTGCAAACTTACGTAATGTACGTTTTGCTTTTGGAAAAGAGGTAGATGCACAAGGAAGAGTAAAAATGTATGCTTTAAGTGGAAAGCGTAAAGGAAGACAAGCTACACCACAAATGAAAGGTGATGTGGTTGACGTTGCACAACAAAGCTATGGTAACGACATGAAGCCAGTTGTAACAATGAAAATGAATGGTATAGGAGCAAAGCAATGGGAGAAGTTAACTGGAGAAGTACATAAAGCAAATGGAAACATTGCTGTAGTTTTAGATAATATTGTATACTCTGCACCAAGTGTAACGACAGGAGCTATTACAGGAGGAAATACAGAAATCTCTGGAAACTTTTCAATTGAAGAGGCAAAAGATTTAGCAAACGTATTAAGAGCTGGTAAATTACCTGCTAAAGCTGAAATTTTACAATCAGAAGTAGTTGGACCATCATTAGGTCAGGAAGCTATTAACAGTGGTTTAATGTCATTCTTAATTGCCTTGGGATTGGTGTTAGTTTGGATGGTATTCTACTATGGTAGAGCTGGACTTTTTGCTGATGTAGCTTTAGCGTTTAACATTCTATTAATCTTTGGTGTATTAGCAAACTTAGGAGCGGTGTTAACACTACCTGGTATTGCCGGTATCGTATTAACCATTGGTATGTCGGTGGATGCAAATGTACTTTTATTTGAAAGAGTTCGTGAAGAATTGGCAAAAGGAAAGTCATTACAAGAATCAATCAATCATGCATTTAGCTGGAAAGGAGCTATGTCTTCTATCTTTGATGCCAACATTACAACTGGTTTAACTGCCTTGATCTTATTCTTATTCGGAACAGGACCAATTAAAGGTTTTGCAACTACTTTATTAATCGGTATTGCTACTTCGTTATTTACTGCAATCTTTATCACAAGATTACTAATTGATTGGTATATTGGAAAAGGAAAGGAATTGGCATTCTCTACAGGAGCTACAAAGAACTTATTTAGAAACATGAATATTGAGTTTTTAAAGAAGCGTAAAGTTGCATATATCATTTCAGGAGTTATTATTGCTGTTGGTTTATGGTCAATTACCTTAGGAAGTGGATTGAATCAAGGAGTTGATTTTGTTGGAGGACGTTCGTACCAAGTACGTTTTGAGAAGACAGTAAGTCCACAAGATGTAAAAGCTTCATTACAAAATGTATTTGTTGATGGAGAAAATGCGGTTTCGTTAGAAGTAAAAACTTTTGGAGAAGATAATCAGTTAAAGATTACTACGAACTATAAAGTAAACGAGACGGGAACTGATATTGATGATGAAATCAAGAAGAAATTACACGAAGGTTTAGGAAGTTACTTGCCATCAGGAATGAAGTATACGACGTTTGTTGATGGAGCAGAAAATAAGACAGTCGGTATTATGCAATCGATTAAGGTTGGGCCAACAATTGCCGATGATATCAAGAAAGCGTCATTCTGGGCAGTATTAGGTTCGTTAGTAGTGGTATTCTTATATATCTTATTGCGATTCAGAAGATGGCAATTCTCTCTTGGAGCGGTTGCAGCAGTATTCCACGATGTGTTAATCGTATTAGGAATTTTCTCATTAGCATGGAAATACTTGCCATTTACAATGGAGATCAACCAAGCATTCATTGCGGCAATTTTGACCGTAATTGGTTACTCGCTGAATGATACCGTGGTTGTATTTGATAGAATCCGTGAGTTTATGAACGAGCATTCTAACTGGAAGTTTAGCAAAGTGGTAAATGCGGCCTTGAATAGTACCTTAAGTAGAACGTTGAATACGTCGTTAACTACGTTAGTGGTATTATTGGCGATCTTTATTTTCGGTGGAGAATCTATTAGAGGATTTATGTTTGCCTTAATCGTTGGTGTAATTGTAGGTACCTACTCATCGATGTTTATTGCAACTCCAATTATGTATGATACTATCAAAAAAGGAGATATCAACAAAGGGTTAGAAGAAGGTGAAGCGAAGGCTTAAGTATCTTTTGATTCTTAATAACATAGAAAAACGCTGCTCAACTGAGTGGCGTTTTTTATGCTTTATTAATAGTTATAGTTTTCTCTGTGCAAATGCAGAATCAAGGATTATGAAAGCTCGAAAGAATAAAGTAATACCAAATAAACTTTAAAATGCGACTTTGGATACGAAGTTGCTTTGACATTATAAACTGCTGTGGATGCTTTGCATAGCAGTAGCTACGGAAAGTAGTCGCAAGGCATTAGAATGCCAAATGAACGAGTTTATAAGTTGTATTTTAAAGTTTATTTGATATAAGTAATAGAGAAAGCCTTCTAAAGAATTTGTGTCCGTTAAACTAAAGTTTCAAAGAGGAAAGGAAAAAAGAAAAGCCATATGTGTAATATGTAAAGATTCCAACGGGAATTAAACCTATGAACATACCAATAGCTAATGATGGAAATCTTTTAAAAGGTAAAATAATTAGTGTGATAATTTTGACTATAATTAAAGTGATGTAGAAAGGTGAAAGACTAGTAAGTGAAAAAAAATGCTATTCCCAAAAAGTGTATGCTAATAGTGATTGCTAGCCCAAGAAGCGCTGACTTTATATGATATGAAACTCCTTTCTTCATTTGAAATAAAGTTTACTTATGCAATCTTTTATATCGTATTTAAAGAGAGTAAATAACGTTTTTTTAAAACTTTATGAACGTTGCAGTGTCGCCAATTTCTAACAACCATTTTTCAGACAAACCAGCGTTGATTTCTAATACATACATAGCTGGTACTTCCGAAGGTAATCCAGTTTCATTCAACGGTTCCGCGTTTTCCTGAAAACTTACTATTTTTTTATTTTCATCTAAATAGATAATATCTAACGGTATGTATGTGTTTTTCATGTAAAAACTCTGTGGACGTGAGTATGGAAATACAAAAAGCATCGCCTGATTTTCCTTCATAGATTTGCGATACATGAGTCCAGTTTCAATTTCGTAGCTAGTTTCTGCAAATTCTATATCGAGTGTTACAATATCTTTACCACTCGCTTTTGCTAAGGTCAATTGTCCTTCTTTGGTAAAGGTGATCTCTGCAGTTTGGACCGTTTGATTATTGCTAGAATCTCCGCAGGAAATAAGAGCTGTAGTAATGCAAAAAAGTACGATTAATTTCTTCATGCCTAGGCAGTTTTAGCAGTGTCTACATCAGTTTGATTCGTTTGTCTAAACATCAGATAAAATCCAGCAATAATAAAGGGAATACTTAGCCATTGTCCAGTGCTTAATAAATTGCCGAGCATATCTTCAAATCCACCTTGACTTTCTTTTACAAATTCTACCATAAAACGTACTGTCCAAAGTAGTACTAAAAACAGTCCAAAAATATATCCTTGTTTATTTTTCTTGTTTGTTTTCCAGTATACATACCATAAAATGGCAAATACAAAAACATAACAAAATGCTTCATATAATTGTGCTGGATGACGTGGTAATGTGTCGCCTCTTCCTTGAAATATAACGCCAAAATCAGAGCCTGTATATTTTCCAACAATTTCAGAATTAAAGAAATTTCCTATTCTGACAAAAACTCCACCAAGTGCAATTGCAATAACGATTCTATCTAAAATCCAAAGTAAAGTTTTGTACTGATATTTTTTTCGGTATAAATACATAGCAACAATAATTCCAATAGCTGCTCCGTGACTTGCTAAACCAGCAAATCCGGTAAATTTGTAGCCATCGATAAATCCAAATAGTGTTGAATTTGCATCTGCTTTGATAGGTAATAAAATCTCAATTAAGTGATTTTGATAATACTCCCAATTATAAAAGAAAACTTCACCCAAACGCGCACCTAATAACGTTGCAATGACTGCATACATAAAAAGAGATTCTAAATACTTTATTTCAATTCCTTCTTTTTCGTAAATCTTTTTGGTGATGTAATATCCTAAGCTAAATGCTATGATGAACATTAAGCTGTAATATCTGATTTGAATTGAACCTAAATTCAATAAAACTTCACTAGGATTCCAGTTGATACTTAGTAAGTGCATAAATGGTATAGTTTATAAAATGTAAATATAGACAAACCAAACGGAAATCAAAGGATACAAATGCTAAAGGAATGTTATTTAATAACACATGTTCTTTGTGGAATTTGTAATTGTTTTAATGCTAAAAAAAATCTCGCCGTTTAGCGAGATTTAGTGTATATATTATCAAAATTGACTTTTGATACTTCTTGAGTATTATTTAGAAGCTTGCTTTTTTTTGCGTTTTGGAAATTCGTCTGGTACAGGATCATAACCACTTCCTCCAAGAGGATGACACCTAGAAATACGCTTAATTGCTAACCATCCGCCGCGAAATAAGCCATGCTTTTTTAATGCATCTGCCGCATAATGAGAGCATGTAGGATTGTATCTGCATGCTGCTGGAGTGTATGGCGAAATGGCCGCTTGGTAAAAACGGATAACTAATAAAAAAGGATATATGAGAATCTTTTTGAGACTCATTGTTTTTTTGTTTTAATTACGAAACTGAAAATGAAGTTCCGTCTTTTCCATCTTTTAATTGAATGCCTAAAGCGGATAATTCATCACGAATTTAATCTGAAGTTGCAAAATCTTTATTAGCACGTGCTTCATTTCGTAAATTAATCAACAACTCCATAACTCCTGTAAGTGAGTCTCCATCATCCGAAGATCCGCTTTGCTGTTCTAGTCCTAGAATTTCAAACACAAACGCATGCATGTATTTCTTTAGCTCGGTTAAACTTTCAGGTAAAATGGTAGCTTTTCCGTCTTTTAACTGATTGATATACTTTACGGCTTCAAACAAGTCTGCAATCAAAATTGGTGTGTTGAAATCGTCATTCAGTGCATTGTAGCAATTGCGTTTCCAAACTTCCAAATTAAAGCTAGTTTTGTCTCCTGAAGGTTCTAATTTGTCTAATGTTTTCATAGCTTCCATCAGTTTATTGAATCCTTTTTCAGAGGCCAACAAAGCATCATTGCTAAAGTCTAAAATACTTCTGTAGTGTGCTTGCATCATAAAGAAACGTGCAACACTTGGCACAAATCCTTTAGATAAATGTTTACTACTTCCAGAGAAAATTTCACCAGGAAGTATATTGTTATCTGTTGATTTTGACATCTTTTTTCCATTCAACGTCAGCATGTTGGCATGCATCCAATAATTCACAGGAGACGTTCCGCAGCAAGCTTCATTTTGAGCAATTTCAGATTCGTGATGCGGAAATTTTAAATCCATTCCTCCACCATGAATATCAAATCGTTTACCCAAGTACTTTGTGCTCATAGCAGTACATTCTAAATGCCAACCAGGAAAACCTTCGCCCCAAGGTGAGGGCCAACGCATAATATGAGTTTCTTCGGCTTTTTTCCAAAGTGCAAAATCTTGTGGATTCTTTTTATCGCTTTGCCCATCTAATTCACGTGAATTATTAACGAGATCTTCTAGGTTGCGCTTACTAAGTACGCCGTACTCATTTTTTTCATTGAATTTATGAACATCAAAATACACAGAACCATTTACTTCATATCCATACCCATTGTCTATGATTCCTTTTACGATTTCTATTTGCTCAATAATATGTCCTGTAGCAGTAGGTTCGATGCTTGGTGGAATAAAATTGAATTTTTGTAAAATGTAATGGAAATCAAGCGTGTATTTTTGAACAATTTCCATAGGTTCTAATTGTTCCAAGCGTGCTTTCTTAGCAATTTTATCTTCACCTTCTTCGGCATCATCTACCAAATGACCTACATCAGTAATATTTCGTACATAGCGTACTTTGTAACCAAGATGTTTTAGATACCTAAAAATCATATCAAACGACATGAACGTTCGTACGTTACCTAAGTGCACATTGCTGTATACTGTAGGACCACATACATACATTCCAACATGACCTTCATTTATAGGTTTAAAAACTTCTTTTTGGTTTGTGAGGGAATTGTATATTTTAAGTTCTTGTTCTTGATATAATTTCATGGTTATTGTTAAAAATATTGGTTTTAAAATTTTGTGTCTAATTTAATATAATCTAGGAATTCTAGGCGTGTTTTTTCATTTTTAAATTTTCCGCCAAATTCTGCTGTTACAGTACTGCTTTCTATGTCTCTGATTCCGCGAGAATTAACGCATAAATGTTTGGCGTCAATTACACAAGCAACATCTTCCGTTCCTAGTACTTTTTGCAATTCTTTTACCACTTGAATCGTTAAACGCTCTTGTACTTGTGGTCGTTTGGCATAATAATCAACAAAACGATTCATTTTGGAAAGTCCAACAACCGTTCCATTAGAAATATAAGCAATGTGTGCTCTACCAACAATTGGAAGTAAATGATGCTCGCAAGTAGAGTAGACAGTAATATTCTTCTCTACGAGCATTTCGCTATACTTGTACTTATTATCAAAGGTAGAAGCCTTTGGTTTTCTATCAGGATGTAGTCCCCCAAAAATTTCTTGTACAAACATTTTAGCAACTCTATTAGGAGTTCCTTTAAGGCTATCATCTGTCATATCGAGACCTAAAGTTTCCATAATATGCGCAACATCTTTTTTGATGCTAGCTATTTTTTCTTCATCACTTAAATTAAATGCATCTTCACGTAATGGAGTATCATAGGAAGTCATGATGTGATTATCACCTATCATTTGTATTTCTTCTTCAAACGCCTTATCTATTTTCATCGATTCTGTATTTCTTTGTTTGAAAAAAATATGATACAAATAGTTAATAATAATTTAAGATATAAACCTTCATCATATTAAAGATTCGAAACTCAATTTTTTTCAAAAATTAACAAGACTGCAAAGATAGTTAAATATTGTATATGTATTGATTGAACGTGCCGTAAATAAATGTCTTAAAGAACTATGTATATCACAAAATTTTCTTAATTTTCCGCGATTCAAAATTAATTTTTTAACACAATGTCAGATTTTTACAGGTGTTGTTGTTATATATAATGTAAATAAAATGAAGGGTTTAGTTAACTTAATAATAACACCTTCATTTCAAATTAATAATGTTAGAATACAAACATGACTATTATGCGTAAAATCTATGTATGTATGATGTTCCTATTTATAGGGCTTTGTATGAATGCTCAAACTCAAAGGGATTCATATAAATTTAAGGAGCACCAAGTAGATAACTTCATCAAGGAAGTTTATGGAGATCAAGCTCAAAAACTGGTTTTTTCCAACCAGAAACGTTACCAAACTTTAAGAAAGCTTATTGTGGAGCGAATGCAAATCGTAAGACAAGCTGATGTGAGAGGTAAAAAATATCCTAAAATTACGAATGGAGGAATGCTAACTATGTATAATAAAAACTTAAAGCATGAAGGCTTTACTAGTAAAAGCACATTCAATCCTTTAAAATACAATCTTGAGTTTTTTGATATCAATAGACTCAGAGTATATCGGATAGACAACACTGAATATCTTTTAATTATTCAACCACAACCTAAATTACAAAACTAAAAATATAGAGATGAAGAAAATAGTTCTCTTACTTCTTATAGTTAGCCCAATATTTTGTTTCGGACAAGATGTTCTTATAGAAAATGGTACCTTCAATATATGTCAAGGTACTTTCTTAGACACTGGAGGTGGCGGTGCAGGACAATATTCAAATAACGAAAATATCGTAATGACAATTTGTCCAAACAATCCAGGAGACAAAGTACAGTTAGATTTTACCTCATTTGCTGTGCAAAATATGTCTGATAATATGACTATATACAATGGTGATAGTACTGCAGCAACTGCTTTTGGTACATTTACAGGAACAGCGAGTCCTGGAATTGTAATAGCTACCAATGACAATGTTTCGGGATGTCTTACAATAGAATTTATTTCTGATGCTGCTGGTGTAAATATCGGTTGGGCAGCAGAAATTTCTTGTGTAACGCCATGTCAAACGATTATTTCACAATTAGATTCTTCAGTGCCAGCTGCAGATGCAAACAATATTATAGAAATTTGTCAAGGAGATACTGTAACGTTCAACGGAAGTGCATCGTTTACTTCAGATGGAACAGGAGCACAGTATCAATGGGACTTTGGAGATGGAAACTCAGCGATGGGAGAATCGGTGACCCACACATTCCCAGATGCAGGAGCCTATATTGTAAATCTTAATGTAACAGATACAAATAACTGTACCAATGATAACCTGATTAATCAAGTTGTGCGTGTTTCTACAACACCAGACTTTACAGGAACAGAAGCTACAGATCCAATTATATGTTTTGGAGATGATACTACACTTACTGGAGTTGTAAATCCAGTGCCATTTATTGTAGAATGTACACCACCTGTAAGTGGACAAACATTTTTACCAGATGGAAGTGGAGTTTCCTATGAAACATCTATCCCTGTAGATTGTTTTGAATCTGATCAAGTATTAACCGATGGTGCACAATTATTACAGGTATGTTTAAATATTGAGCACTCTTTCTCTGGAGATTTAGATATTTCGATTATCAGTCCAAACGGACAAGAGGCAGAATTATTTGTGCAAGCGGGTGGAGGAACCTATTTTGGAGGCGCCAATGATGATGGAACTACAACGCCAGGTGTTGGAGCTGACTATTGTTTCTCTTTAGCAGGAGCAGTAACTCTAGCTAATGCACCAACAATTACAGCAGGTTCAAACCCTCCAGGAGCTTCATGGCAGCCAGGAACATATTTGCCAGTAGATGCTAATGGATTTGATGATCTAATTGGAAGTCCATTAAATGGAAACTGGACAATTAGAGTTACAGATAACTTAGCTATTGATAATGGATATATCTTTAGCTGGAAATTAGACTTTGATCCTTCAATCTTACCAGCAGATGAATCATTTACACCTGTGGTTGAATCAGAAGGATGGCAGCCAGATGCTTCTATTACAAATACAGCAGGAAACGTAATTACAGTGCAGCCTACAACTGCAGGTCAACACTGTTACACATATGAAATGACAGATGATTTAGGATGTACATATACAGAAACTGTTTGTATTGATGTAACTCCAGAAATTAACAATGCACCAGCTTCTGATTTATCTGTATGTTCTGCAAATACTACTGAAGTTTTTGATCTTACAGTAAATACAGCTCAAGTATTAGCACCTATAGCTGATACTACTGATATGGTTGTTACCTATCATTTATCTCAAGCTGATGCTGATGCAAATTTAGGTGCATTGACACTTGCACAAGCGCAAGCATATACAGGATCCGATGGAGAAGAAATTTTTATTAGAATTTCATATACAGGAACTACTACAATCGACTGTTTCCAAACAGAATCTTTTACATTAAACATTGGAAGTCCAACCGCAAATGCGGTTCCAGACTTAGTACTTTGTGATATCGGAAATGATGGAGTAGAAGAATTTGATCTTTGTTCACAAACATTATTAGTACTAGGAACACAAGATCCAGCAGATTACACAGTAACATATCATGATACACAAGCAGATGCAGACAATAATGTCAGTCCGCTTACATGTTTGTATATGAATACAACAAACCCTACAGATGATATATATGTAAGGGTTCAAGATAACAACAGTGCAACTTGTTTTGCAGTGACTTCATTTGATTTAGTATTAAATCTAGAGCCAACATTAATTACACCGCCAGATATGGTAGTTTGTGACGATGCTTTAAATGACGGAGTGGAAATATTTGACTTATCAACACAAATTTCAATCATTTTAGGAACACAAAATCCAGCAGACTTTACAATCAGTTTCCATGCATCGCAAGCAGATGCTGATGCTAGTATAAGTCCGTTACCTACAATGTATACTAATGTGAATCCAACGGATTTAATTGTGGTAAGAGTTGAAGATAATACCACAAATTGTGTTTCTACTGTACAATTCAATGTAATAGTAGACGCGCTACCAATTGCAAATCCACTAGCAGATATCACGGTTTGTGATGATGATTCAAATGATGGAACAGAAACGTTTGATTTAGTTGCTCTAAATCCACAAGTATTAGGGACGCAAGATCCAGTATTGTTTACAATTACATATCACTTATCACAAGCAGATGCAGATGCAGGAACGAATCCATTAGCGAGTCCATACAATAACATGGCATCATGTGAGCAAATATATGTGCGTATCGAAAACATAAACAATACAACATGTTTTGATACTACGAACTTTGAAATTTGTGTAGATTATCAGCCAACAGCTGCACAATCTGCAAATATTGTAGTGTGTGATGATGCTACTAACAACGGAACGGAAGTATTTGATTTGACAATGCAAATTCCAGTAATTCTAGGAACACAAAATACAGCAGATGTAAATATTAATTTCCACACAACGCAAGCAGATGCAGATGCAAATGTAAACCCAATACCAACGCCAGGTTCATATACAAATGTAAACGTAACAGATGTAATATATGTAAGCGTAACAAGTACGGACGCAACAAATATATGTTTTGCAACAACTAGTTTTGAAGTAACAGTAAATCCATTACCAATTGCGGTTGTGCCAACTACATTGCAAGAATGTGATGATGATACAGATGGAATTATTGGATTTACATTAACGAATGCAGATGCAGAAATCTTAGCAGGTCAAACT